>JANWZV010000039.1 GCA_025061805.1 Candidatus Dojkabacteria bacterium
ATTTGGTAGTTTGCTTAATTCTATATCATCTGGTTTTCGTGATACAATAGGTGCTGGTGAAGGGAGTTTAATAACTGGAGGAAGTGGTATTACACAATTTATTTTTATGTTAATTTCATTGGCTTTGTATTTTTCTATACCTTCTCTTTTGCAACGCGTTGATAAATCATTTAATGCAGATGGTATGCAAGTACCAGAAGTTTTTAGAACAGGTATAGAAAGTTTTAGGACATCGTTCCAGGATACTTTATCTAGTGGTAGAACTATGTTGAGGCTTGGTGCTGGTGCGAGTAGGACTGGTGTTGGCATATTTAGTGGTGTGCAAAGACTAGCTGGGACTCCCCCTGATGAAACAGTTAGAGCACAGATATTGAGAAGTGCTCGTGCTGCTGTTGCGCAGCAACGACGAATATTAGAAAATCCTGCAGTTGCTAACAATATATTTAGGAGTGCATATCACAGGGCTCGTATCGGGATGGCTGGTTTAGTTGCTGATATTGCTTCTAGAGGAGGGGCGCGATTTGCTTATAGTGGTGCTGCAGTGGGTGAACAAGAAGATGTATTAGAGGTAACTGGGAATATTGTTAACAATATTCCTGCAAGGTTGCTGCGTATAATATTTGATCCTCAGCAAGCTCAACACAATATTAGAATAAGTGTAAATGTAAGTTTGAGAACTACTACAAATAGACGTATTAGGAGTGTGAATATAGGTGTAAGGGTGAATGATCAAGTAATTCCTATTGTTGGTTATTCTCCCGTTCAGAATCCTCAAAATCCTATTTCTAATGCTCAATATGTTGTTAATAATAATCAAGAATATACAAATTTACAAATGAGATGTACTGATTTTACTACTTTCAATTATCAAAACCAATTTAATAATGTAAATGTCAATCAAGTTTTTGTAATTAATTTTAATTCTATACAAATAGCTAACAATGGTTTAAGTGCGACAATAAATTTTGATTTTACTACCAACTTAACAAATTTGGTAGATGTTGCAAATTTATTCCTTGGGTATGTTAATACATATGCGCCGAATATATATCAAAATATACTAGCTGTACAACCTTTACAGCAGCAGCAACAGAACCCACAAGGATATTTGATAGATTTGATAGAACTATTCTTAGTTGGTGGTGGACAAAGGAGAAGACAAGCTTTAAATCCTTATGATATTGGTTTACATAGATTTAGCGTTAGAACTAATCCTGAATTTGTTGTTTGGATAAATAACGATAATAATCTTACTAGTCAAAATTTTAGATTGGAGGTACAATTCGTATAAACGATTTAATTTATCATATACGACAATAGATTTTATCAATAAGTAGTAGAAGTTAAAGTAAGCTTGACCTATATATTATATTCTCATAGTTTAAGGTAATTGTTACTATTTTTAGATTAAACAAAAGTATGTAAGTATAGAATTGACTTATTGAGAAATAATCCAAGTTGGTAGTGTTGTTTTGTGTATTTTGTATAGGTAATAAACTGTTTTTGGTTGTAATATATTCTTGTGTATTATGTGTTTGGTTTAATGGAGTTAGTAACAGTATATCTATATCATTCCATAGCTGTTTTGTAATTTTTTGTACTAGTTTATATAAATCGAACTGGTTTTTAATTTCGTTGTTAATTTCTTCTTTGAGGGTGTGATATATTGTTTCTTGAGAGTGAAATAAAAAATTATTGTTATTGATTATTAGATCTAAGAGATCCAAAATACTATTTATGTCTTCGGTATTAGGTTTTTTGTTTTTTATGTTTAGGATTATTTTTTTAATGACATCCAACATTTTTGTTGTACCAAAATATTCGTGTAAGTTTTCTATTGTATATTTTAATTCTAGTTCAGATGATTGTGATAATTGTATACTGTTATGTTTTGTTAAAAACTTTAAAATAGTAGTTACGTATATTGATATATTTTCGTAGATAATTTCTGGGTGTGTATTATTCTTTTCTGTTAATATTTTTTCTATATTTGGCAAACACATTAGTATTTTATATACAATTTCTGCATGTAGGTATGTTTTTGGGAAATATATTTGTTGTATTTGCTTATTAGTTTTAATTAATTCGATGATGAATTCTTGTTCATTTGTACTAATCAAAGTTTTAATTGCGTATAGTGTTGAATCTATAGTTTTTTTTATTTGTTGTACGACATAAAAAAGTTTTATATCGACATTTTCTAAGTCAGTACATAACGTAATTTGAGTAAAATTGCTGAGATTAATGCACTCCTCTACAATATTTTCGAGTAATTGCATATTAGTATTTTTATTATTTTCTGTTGTTATTTGTATTTTTTCTATGCATTTTTCTATTTTTTCTAGGCTTGATGTTAGTTGTTTGTATATTATTAGAATACCTATTTTGTCTTTTTGTGGTAGTTTGTATGTAAATTTTAATTTTAGTGGGATTAGAGCTAATATGTAACGTAAATTTGTTTCTATATGGTATGTTTCAGATATTAACAATTTTTCTTTGTTTATTATTGATAACAAATTACTAAAGACTATGTGGTAGTAATAATGATCGCTTTTATATGTATTAAATGTATTATTAATGGAATCTAATAAGTATTTTATTAATTTTATGAACTCGGCTCTATATGTTGTGTAGTTTGTTAGAAATTTAGTTAATTGTTGTTGCAAGTTAGGTGACATTTTCTGAGTATCGTATAGGTATATGAAAGCGATGTCACTAATTTTTTTATTTTTATCTTGTGCAACTATATTGATGTAATCGTGTTTAAAGACGTCTAGGTATAACAAATTTAATTGTTCTATGAAGCTTAGAATTGATACGAAGTATGTTTTTGATAATTCACAATATTTTTTATCAACGTTTTTATTGTATTCAATAATTTTTTTTAATTCAACAACTACTATGTTGTTTAAAAAAGTAATGATATCTGGTATAGCTTCTACAAACGTATGATAATTCTTGTTGTTTTTTAGAAACATTAGTATTTGTATAGTTAAGTCTTTAAGTAATTGTATATTCCATTCATTTAATTCTTGTATGTTTTCTTCAGTAATAATTTTGATTATATTGCTAATATTTGAAAAGTTTAGTTTAATAAAATTGTGTGAATTGTTAAGGAATTGTTTATTTGTGAGTGTTTCTAGAACTTTTATATATTTATTTAATATATTTATTGATGTATATGTGTAAAATGTTATTAAATCAGAGTTTTGTTTATAGAACATATCTAAACTAAAATCGTTGTTTAGGCTGAGAAAGGTTAATATATTTATATCAGTTATAGAGCCATTTTCTTTTGTGTATATTGGATTATTTATTATTGTAAACAATGTAAAGTATCTACACAAGCTTTTATAGTAGACAAGATTAAACATGCAATCATTCGAAGACTTACATTTAAAGTTATCCATATTAATAACCAACGAGCGAATATATTTAGTAAATTAGTAATACACTACTGTATATTATGCACAATATGTATATATATTAATATATTTTAGAAGTGAAAGTAAAATATATTAATAATTTTGGCATACCATTTTAATGCATCATTTATAATTTAATTTACTTTTTGCTAGCTATGATAGTTTAAGATTGTTTAGATATTCTAGTGAGTGTAATATTTTCGGTCTATGCTTTACTTTGTTTGGGAGTAGGACTAGTTTTCCCACCTTGGAAATTCCGAAGAATGTCTGCAGCGAATTTTAGTGCGGCAGCGAGCAGACTTACGATTCCCATATTTTTTTGGCTTGCCCAGCGTTCCCATATTCCTTGTCCTCCAGATGAATATCTATTTAATATCCGTCCGATCCATGCGATTATTTTACCTGAGGTATTGGGAGCTACGATTAATGGTAAAGCAAGTAATGGTATTGCAGTACCAGATGCCGCGGATACGATAGCTAAAGCTCCACCAGTTAAGCTTCCCTGTATTGTGTTGGCCCAGGTACTTGGTTTGAATTGAAACAAATCTAATATACCCATTGATTTACTACTACTACGAACAAGAGGATTACCTGCTGCATGTTTGATACGTTGTCCGGCAGCTATCAATCCTGCGCCAGATCCTAGCGCTCCAAGTGCTATTATTGGATTACCCATTCCTAATGCAACTGCGCTGCCACCAACTAAAACAGGAGCGAGATATTGTGAAAGTGTTTGAATGAATCGTAATGTTCCAGATAAAGGCATGTTTTCTATTTTCCCTTGTTTTATTATCTCAATTATTGTTGCAAATATTGTTCTTTGGTCTTTTTGGTTCATCTGGCTAAAATTAGCCATACAGAATTGGTGTAGTCTTTTTAATAGATCATCACCAAGATTATCCAATACGTCATCCACGTCTAATGGATTTGACAATGCATCTCGTAAAGAACTTATATATTTATTACACGCATCAAGAAAACAAGTTTTTCTACCACTTGACTCACGTATGTATATTCTTCTCAAGATCTCAGCAAGTCCCGGATCAAAAGATTGTTGACTATTGTCTAATGGATAATTATTTGTTACGCTTTTACCGTCAGTTCTTAGATGATCACGATATGCCATAGTAAAAAGCAGGAAAAGAACTTGGCCTAATAAAGGTGCCTTGTAACTATTATCTATTAAAATTGTTGGAGCTATTTGTTGATCTTGACTAGTTTGTTGTTGAGGTTGATTTTGAGTATTTAACAATGTACGCACTTGTCTGACTAGCCACGGTTGTATCTTTTGATATATCTTTCGTATCATGTCTATTTTTAAACGGGCTACTAATTCAAGTAATAAGTCTTCAATGTCTGCGTTTATTTGTGCTTGATCACTTAAAAGTTTTCGTCTTTTTTCCTGTTGTTCGCCTATTTCAGATTCTATAGCTTGTAATTCTTGGCGTTGTTCTCCTATACGCGATATTATTCCTTCAATTTCTTGCTGTAATTGTCCTAATTGTGTAAAGTTTGGATTTTCAATGTATGATTGCAAAGCTACATATTTATATAATATGAGCATTCCAAATTCGCGTGCATCTAACGATCCGCGTATAGGTTGAGGCGATCTACCAATTTGTTTTGCAAGTGATGCTTCACTACTAATTGCTAATTTAAATTTACTAGCACTACGTTGATCAAATGGATTACGAATTTGACTTTGAGCCTTTTTTGCTTGCTCGACTAGCGCTTTTAGCAGCGTCGTATATGTTCTTTGAGCTTCTTCTAACGCTCCTTGTTGTTTTTGTATACTGTTTTGTATATCGTCTCGTCTGGCTAGTAGTGTTCCTAATTTTTGACTGGCGCCTAAAATTTCAATTTCTATTTTCTGACGTTGTGCTTGTAGTGCTCGTATATAGTCGGTTATTTGTGATGGTTGTGTTGGTTGTTGTGGTTGTGTTGGTTGTTGTGGTTGTGTTGGTTGTTGTGGTTGTGTTGGTTGTTGTGGTTGTGTTGGTTGTTGTGCTGGTCGTATAGGGTTCATACTTTCAGTAAGTTAAATAAACGAGCTGTAGTATTATACAAGATTTACTGAGATAATTCAAATTATGTGATTTGCAGATTGGATTGTTAAATACAAGTTATGTATATTCCTTTACAGTTTAGGTTTATTCAATGTGTGTACGTTTGTACGTTTTAAATTTTGAAATAAAAAAAATGGTAATATGTTAATTTTATTTATTCGTATAATAAATTCTTTTCATGTTACTGAAGCAAGTACAGATTAGAAGATAAAAATTTAAATAAGTCAAAGTGATGATGAAAATTGTGAACGATTTATTAGACAGTATAATTTTTTAAATTTAGGTAAAATGTAATATTAGGTTATGTTCAAGACATATTTTTTTGAGTTTGTTAATTTTTTTTTCTTGATTGTATATCTATATCAACAATTTTGTATTTTAAATTGGATATGCATGAAAATAGCGTTGCAATAATATATTCCGATAATAAGGCTAAACGTATTGTTTTACAGTTCAAGTAATGTTTGATTAATCAAAACTGCTGCTAGTAATCATGTAGATACTATCATATTTGCTATGTAATTATTATGTAATTATTACGTTTTTGATTCCACGTAATTATATTGTTTTCTTACACTAATTGTTTTATTTTGTTGTTATAAATAAATCTATCTTACTAATTACAGCATTTAAAATAACTTGTCGTAATTATATTATTTTGTTATCTAGACGACACTTGATCCAATTGTGTTAATGATTTCTGCAATTCTTGTTAGGAGTGTGCGTGCAGTGTTTCGTATATTTGGATGTTGTCGTATTATTGTTTCGACGACTTGAGAAGCTTGGCCAAATTTTGCGCTATCATTAGTTAAAGATCTTAAGCATTGTTTATCTGTATTACCACACATAATTGTCAATAGTTCTATAACTGGATTACTACGATTAGAATTACCATTGTCGAGCGTAAAAACTTCTAGTATATAAGCCAGTGCTACATGTAGTTGAAGTGGTTGTTCTTCTAATTCAAATGGTCGTGCATCTGTATTACTACTCCTATTGAGACATTGATTGATTGTATTGATGTAAGTATATGCAAAATGATCATCTATTTGGTTTTGTGTGTGTCTAGCCGCGATTGTTTGTAATTTTGTAGCGATAATGCTATTAATTCTTGTTAAAAATTCCTCTAAATGTTTAAAGATTGTGTTTATCTCATCTACTATTTGTTTTTGATTGATTGTTTTATTATTTCTGCGTTGTACTCGTGTAGGACTGTCTGGTTGTGAATTATCATTTTCCTCTATTAACTTTCTCAATTTTATTAGTGCTAAATGTGCAGTGTTTCGTATATATACTGCTGTGCTTACTAAAGCGTCTAAATATGACATAGGCCTAATATATTCTCGATTTGATGATATGCCTAAACCATTAGCTAACTTTACAACGACTTGTGTAACATAATTTGTCTGTAGCTCTTGGATTCTTCTGTTTTCTTCATCTAGGATAAAGTTTATTTCTCTTAAATTAAATTCGAGAATACTAGGTTGTAATGTGTGTACAATATTTTTTGCTCTTTGTTTCTGTTTCTCTATTTTATCTCGTATAGAATTTAAGTAATTTTGTAATAATTCTAATACATATCTACAAGCGCTTATTTCATGTATAATTCGTTGTAATTTATCAATTCTGCCAATCTTGCCAGCATGTTGAGTAATAGTCAAACGTAGATCGATAAGTAGCGAATATATTAAAAAAAGTATTCTTATACTTGAAATTACTGCTGCTATTATTCTTGGTTTTAATTGATTTGTAATTTTATCATTTGTTTGACGTTGTTGTAGTATATTTAGTAAGTGAGCTAGTTCTGCAATAGTAGGAATGAAAGTTTTTTCTTCTATCCTATGTGGTATATGTATGACACCGAAACTGTTAAACCATAGTGAGCCAGCTGAACTCGTTTCGGCTTGAGTATGTTCTAAAATAAAATTTAAAATAAGCTTTATTTCTTCTTTTAATGTTGCATCGTTATCTTGGTATTGAGAAAATATTCTATCCAAAACTTTTGTAGGAATAATTCTCTCAATTTTTTGTTGTAGTTCTTCAGCAAAATTTACGCCTATTCTTTGCCTTCTTCTATTTGTATTGTCTGCCTTTCTTGCTATTCTATTTAGAATACATCTATATATATAATCTATGTATCTGCTGCGTGGATGCTCGACATATTTGTAGTATTGTGTTAATACTGCTTGTATAATCTCGTATCCTTTTTGTAGTAGGATAGTCACTACTTCTTGATTTTTTCTTATTGATTCCATTTCTGACCCAACAGGATTTTCTGTATTATCAAGTTTTTTTGTATCTCCTGAAGTAGGCTGCGTTATCATATAGTAAGTACTTATATATAATGAGTGATATAGTTAACGTCTAGCTTCAAAAAGCAAAATAGTTAATACCACATAAGAATTAAATTAAACACGATTCATCATATATTATTACTATTTTCATATTTTTGTAACATGAATGTGATCGAATAATTATTATTTACTTTTAATTATTGTTTTGCTCATTACGCGGTTATTTGTAGTTAGTTATTTTTTACTTTTGTATGTGACGTGTAATCTAAATAGAAATGATAATACAATTCAGATATTTTTAATATTTTACACACAAAATAATGTAAAATCTATAGTTATCTATTATGACAAATTTTAAAATTTTGTTTATGAGATGTTACTATTGGGTATAATTATTTTATCTATAATTTTCGATCGAATCGAGTTGGAACAAGCTAGTTATAGCAAGTAATTTATATAAAAACACAATGTTAGTGTTTAAATATATATGTTATATATTTTTTACTATGTTAGCATAAGAATATTTTGCTAACTTATATTTCTTATTTTATACTTTTTATACTTTGTTGCGTGTGTGTAGTTTAAGTGTATATACATATCAGTATTATGAATATATTGTGAATTATGAGTGATATTGGTTCCAAAAGATTATTGGGAGATACATACATAGAAGAGATTTTTACTGTTGTAGAAAGTGAAATAAAGCCAAAATTTGAACAAATTTCCAAGTTATTGAAGATATATTTGAACAAACTTAATGATTTAGTTTCACAATATGTAAATCTTATTAAAGATGTTGAAAGGCAAATAGCCCGTGTAAGTAATACAAAAATTAGATTAACAAAACTTATTTTTATTCAAAATATTTTTTTGAAATTAAATAACATTGCGAAGGCAAATATTGCTAGTATTGAAAAATTGCAACAGAATATACAAATAGAAATAAATAGAGTTCAAAGTTTTTTAGCTCAATTAAGTAATTATCTAGAAATACTTGAAAAAAATATTGAGTCTTTAAATAAATATTTTTCTAGTATTGACATAAATAATGTTAATTTTACAGAGTTACAAGCGTATAAAAATCAATTAGATGAAGTATTAGTAAGTTTTCGAAAAATTTTTTATGAATTTAATGAAGAGTTTAATTTATTATTATCAAAGTTTTATAACGCTAGAAAAAGTTTTCCTTCGCTACGCCAATTATTAATTCGAGCTATAAATAGATTAGTTCGCAAAACGACAAGGAAAGTTACAAGTTCTCTTGTTAGTAAAGCCTTATTAAATTCTCTATTAATTATTCTACCGGCGATTCTTCCAATTTTACTCATAATTTTACTGATATGTATAGTGCTTGTATTAGTAATAGTAATTTATCAATCTACTTTTGCGGGTGGACCTTTAGAACAAGTTTTGTCTCCAGAACAGATGGTTGAATTTTTTGATAACAATAAAGATTTATTAGAATCTACATTAGTAAAGTAAAAAATAAAATAAAATAAATTTATATTTTCAAGTCATCATAGTTTGTTTCTTATTGAAAATTACCGTTATTATATTTTTTATCAGACGTATTATCCATTTTTTCGTTTTGGTGTTGTGATATTTTTTTTTCTAATTCATCTAGACTTTCTAAATTTAAGTTGTCTAGTATCGAGTAGTCGAACTGATTATTTGGGTAATCTAGCGGGTTATTGTTTTCAGCGTTTAATTTAATGGGTGATTCGATATTAGTATCTATTGTGGCGTTAATTGTTTCTGGTGTCACTAATTTTGGTTCAATCATATTTGTAGTTATATTCGGATTTTGTATGTTTCTATTATTATCTTCTACTTTTTTTCTGATTTGTTTGATTATTATCCATGGCACTATAAATATTACTAACATGCTACATGTTAGAAGAACGATAATTATTATTCCTGAAGAAGTTAAAAAATTATTACTTTCAGATTCGAATCTAACTGTAAATATCCAACTATCTGTATAGTTTTGATTTATAGTATTACTCGTTATTTCTACTTTTTGCAGACCTTCGTTAATATTTTCTATTGGTATTGAACAAGTTACTTTATTATTTTCGTTTTCTACTTTACAGTTATCTTTTTCTAAAGAATTACCGTTTAATTTTATTTTAATGTCGTTGTAATTTACATTATTGGATATTATTTTAAAAGATATATCAAAGCTATCTTGTTGTAGTTTATTTAATACTATAGTTGTATTGTTTTCTGGGAAAAAGTTCGTGAAGAAAATTTCTTGTGATGTTTCATTATTGTTATCATCTGTTGTACCTGTATTTTGGTCTTCCCCTACAATTATTTTTGGAGAGATTCTAGTATTTGATAAATTATATTGATCTACAATTGATATTTTTAGATAATATTCATTTGGTTGTAAGTTTTTAATATCCCATTCATATTTTAAAGTAAAATTTTTTTCATTTAAATCTTTGTTCAGTAGTTCCGTCCAATTTTTTTCATCATTTGAATAATCTAGAGATAGTTTTTTAAGTGGATTGATATCTTCCACATTAATTTCTACTGGGATTATTTTTTGTTGTGTTTTATTCACTTTTATTTCTTGATTTGGTTTCAAAAAATTTATTTTTGAGGTGATTTGTGAAGATTGTGTTGTATTTTTTACAACGCTAAACAAAAAATTATTATAGATTTCATCGTTTAAACCATCACTTACTCCAATAATTACGTTGTATGTTGCTTTATCTGAATTGATAGGTATGTTCCAATTACTATCCTTTGTTCTTATTTTCCCGACATTAGTGATTTCTAAGAATTTTGGGCCTTGGACTATTCTATAAGTTAATTTATCTTTATCTGGGTCCGTAGCTTTTATAATGTATTCCCAATATTCTTTTTGTTTTATTGTTACGTTTGGAATAGGTGTATGTATCGATGGAGGTTTATTTTTGAATATTATTCTAATATTTTGTGAATCGCACATTACGTATTCTGATTGTTTAATAAACACTGCACATATTTTTAGACAATATTTACCATCTTCTAGATTAGAATTTTTGTTGGTAGATTTACCATTCCATTGAATTTTATTAGCGATATCTTGTGATGATATACCTGTAGAAATTACATTTAAGGTACCATAATCTATTTTTCCGCAATCGATCCCATCGTATAGTTTAGCATTATATTTAATGCTTTGTTGATCTGCATCATACATTTTCCAAAATATTTCTA
>JANWZV010000003.1 GCA_025061805.1 Candidatus Dojkabacteria bacterium
TGGTGGGGGAGGTGGTGGAGGAGGGGGTGGTGGAAAAATAATATCTTCTTCAGGTGGAGTATACTCAATACCTTCACAAGTATTTTCCACTATTATTTTTACTTCACCAATAAATAAATAATTTTTTTCATTATTTGGAACACATTTTTTAACTATAATTTCAAAAAATCCATCATATTCATTTTCACTATTAAAAACTTTGTCCATTAAACCAAATTGTAATTTTATTGAATTTTCTGAATCAAACCCTGTAATAGATGATTTATTTGCAAAATAAAATTTAGAATCATTACTTAATGAATATATTTGTTTATTTCCACTAGAATCTTGCGTTTTAATTGCTAATGATATATTATTTCTCACTAAATTCTCTAAATTATTTACACTAAAAGAATTATCTTCTAATATTAATTCTCCTTCAATGCATGTTAAATCAAAATCATTTATATTTGGCTCAATTCTCATATTATGAATAGCATCATATTCTTCAACTGGTGTTACAACAATATGATTATCTAAAGATTTTTTATTTTGAACATATGAAATATAATGAAGTTGTATTCCTTCTTTTTGAGATTCTTGAATTTTTTGATAAACATTATATGTTAAGATCCAATTACCTTTTTCATCTTGTTCCTGACTTTCAAAAGAAAAATAAGCTGTTGTATTAGAAATATTATTATTATTATATATGTTATTTGGAAAATAAATAGTAATATTTTCAACATTTTCTAAAAATTTACTTTTAATTTCTAAAGTAAATTGAAGATTCTCTTCTACATATTTTTTAACATTTTCAGTAAATAAAAATGAATTTAATAATGATAAATTAGTTGATAAAATGTTATACTCAACAGGTTTATAAATATCTTCTCCACTGTTATAAAAACCTACTGGTGGAGAAGATAAAACAACTGAAGCTGGTTTTTTACTTACAGGATGTAATACATCATGAAATGAAGAACATGATGTTCCATAAACACACTTTACTTCACTTAAATTATTCAAATACAATCTTATATTTTGACTTTTTTTGGCAAATATTGTTAATGGACTTGAACTTGATATAGTAATTTTATTTGTTATACATTGTGAATATGGTGGAGTGAAACTTCCAAATGATGATACAGGGAAAGAAATACTTTCTTCAATTGCTGAAGTAAAGAAATTAAATGTCCTAACATCTAATGCATGACAATCATATGATTTTCCCTTTGCTGTATAAACTATAAATAAACTGTCTTTTTCAGCAAATAATTTATACAATTTGTCTTGATTATTAACTTCTATCTCTTCAATTCTTAATGGTCCTATGATCATTGTTGAATGATCATCATAATCATAATCCGAATGAGAACCATTTTGTTGATCACAAAAATCTCTATCTTCCCAATTCACATAATGTTTTTTATATTTACTAACAAAATAAATATTTTTAACTTTTAATTGATTACAATATGTATATTTTCTAAAATAACAATAATAACAACCATTATCACTAAAAACTAAATTTTGTGATTTTGGTCTTAAAGTAATATTAAAACAATTATCTGGAACAATTTTTTTCAAATAATTTTTAATTGTAGCTTTACCAAATGGTTTATAATGCCAGTTATATGTGGTATTTAAATAAATTCCTATATCTCTAAAAAGTTCATGATCTTTTTTACCATAAAAATTATAATATGTAGCATTTGCTTCTGGTAAATATGTTAGAAAACCAGAATTAAATAAACTTGCTGAAATATTTCCATCGTCATCAATGGTATATTCAACCCAATTAGTATTGGAAATTGTTTCTATTTCTGATGATAAATTTGTTGTAGATGGATTCCAAAAATCTCCTAAAAATGGAGAAGCGGTAATATAAGAAATATTTTGTGGAATATGAACATCGTTTTTATTAATTCCAAAAAGAATTTGAGTATTTTCCCAAGAAATTTTATTATTTCTATTATAAACATCTTTTTCAGCAAGAATATTATCAATATAAAACACCCACGCTCGTAATTTTATTTCATCCGGTTTTGAATAATCTGCTTTAATTTCTTTTCCTTTACGAACTGATTCTGGAATCCTATTATTTTTAGTGTCATGTATTTCTCCAGATTGAACTTCATTATTTTTAGTACATATCTTTGTATTTCCCAAAATATCTTTATTAATTTCTGAAGAAATATTTAATGTAAAATAAATTGATCCAAATTCCCAATTATATCTATCACCTAAATTATATCTATTATCACCAGAAGACTTTTTATCATTTAAATAACCAATTCCTATATTTTGTGCTAAAGTTTTTTTAGAAAAATTTCCATTATACCATGTATCAATTTCAAATATTTTATCACTTACTACTGGAACTCCATCAACTTTTTCTGTATTTAAAAATAATAAATCAAATCCAGAAACTATAATTTTATCATTTTTTAGACTATTTTGTTCAATAAAAACAGTTTGTTTGTTAAATTCATAATAAAATTTTGGAGGATCTATATTTTGGGAAAATGGAACTAAATAATCTTCATTTTTAATGATATTTAAAATTCCATGATCTTTTCTATAACAAATAAGATTTGCAAACAAAAAATATTTAGCACATTTTTCTTGTAACCAATTAAAAAATACTAATGGAGAAAAAATTTGAGTTTGCTGATTAGTATCATCAACATTTTTTATAACAACATGTTTTGCAAATTCTGGATCTGGATCTTGTGTCTTTCCTAAATAAATATGTGCAATTTTTCCACTAGCATAAGTATTGAATCCACAAATTGTTTTTGTATTATTATCAGATATATTATTTAATTTATTAAGTAAATTATTGTATTTCCCCTTATCAAATATTTTAACATTTTTAAATGTTACACCAAGAGATGGATTAGAATAATAATTTTCAGCAGAATTTCCTACAACTTTAACTACATAATTTTCAGAAAATTTAATATTTGTATTTTTTTTAAATGACATATTCTTTATTTTTATTTATAATAAAAAGCAAATTTCACAATTTAATTAAAAAAAAAACAATTTTAAGAATTATTATTTTCTTTTACTTCATCATTTTGACTTTCTTCTTTTTTATTTTCCTGAGATACTACACTTGTTACTGGAACTTCTTTTGGATTAATAACATGATCCTTTATTTTATCTTTTGCAATATCTAATCTAAAGAAAAAGTCAATATCATTTAATTTTGTTAAATCCAATCCAACATCAACAAACAAAATTTCATCTGGACCAAGTTTTGATTTCACTAATTCAGTTACCTTTGTTCTAATGCCATGTAAAGAATCAGCAGTAAAAAGTTTTTGTTTGCTTATATATTCATTTAACACTGTATTAATTGAATTTTCAACTATTTTCTTTGTTACAGGATTTAATTCTCCTTCAACAATTGAAGGTGTATTATTAGTATTAACTTGCTCAGAAATATTTTGATCTGTTGAAATTTCTGAGTTTTGATCTTTTGTTTCAAGTTCTGACATTGTTATCTCCTTTCCAAATATTATAATAAAATTTATTTTTATTTATTAAAGTGGTGGTGTTGGTAAATCACCGCCTGTTTCTCCACCTGCTTCTCCGCCCATTTCCCCTCCAATTCCAGCGCCTTCGCCGCCACCCATTTCCATTCCCCCACCTTCTTCGCCACCACCACCTTCTCCACTTTCTCCGCTTTCTTCAGCGCCCCCTTCACCACTTTCTGTCTCTTCTCCACTTTCCATTGAAATAACAGAGTATATTGACATTTTAGAAGATTTTTCATTTTCTAAGAAATCATTAATAAACATTGTAAATAATGTACTTCTCTTAAATTCAGAATTTTCCATATTTTTTTCTATAAATTTCTTAACTGATGGTGGAAAATCAATATACATTTTATTAAATAAAGAAAATTTCTTTTGATTTGCTAAGTTTAAATAAGAAGTTGGTATTAAATTTGGTTGAATTTTTTTATCACTTGTAAAATCTATTTTTATTTTCTTTAAAAATTGTATTGCAGTTTTGTCATCAACCCAATCTTCTCCAAAAGCTCTTATCATAAATTTGTTAACTTTTTCAATTGCATTTGCCAAATCTCTTTTATGTTTTATTTGAATTGTTTGACCTTTTTTATTTGTATAATAAAAAGGAATGTTTGAATTGTATATAACAATTTTTTGCTCTCTTTCTCCAATCAAAGGAAACTCTCTTCTTAATTCTTTTGATTTTTCTAAATATATTTCATATTGTTCTGGAGTTAATCTTGATAAAATTTCATCTACACGAAGACCCATCTTTTTTTCTTGATCTGAAAATAATTTATTAATATCAATTCCAGCATATTTAAATTTAAATTTTGCTAATCTTTTATTATTTTCGGAATTAATAGAATAATCTTTGTGTGGATTTCCTGTATCTGTAAACAATTTTTTAACTTTTTCTTCATCTTTATTTTTGTAAGGAGAATTCTTTTTATTTTCTTTTTTATTTTCAGTATCTTCTTCACCTTCTCCACTTTCCTCACTTTTCCCCTCTCCCTCATCTGTTTTTTCAGAATCTTCTTCACTTTTTGGAATGTTTTGTTCTTCTACTTCATCAATATTTTCTTTAACATTACTTAAAGTTTGATCATCAAAAATTCCAGCTAAATCTTCACCTTCATTTTCTCCAGTATTTTCGCCACCACCTTCTGTTTTATTTTCTTCTTCTGCTTCTAAAAGTAAAAAATATTTATATTTTTTCATATTAAACCTCTATTTTATTTATAAAATTACATCATTTTAATTATTTTATAGTCATCTGAAGGAGTAATAGTTGAATAAACCCAAGTAACTGGAATAACTATTTTATTTGCTTCTCGATAATTTAAATCTACTTGTCCCAAATTTTGAGGGTGTAAATCTCTAAATTCTAATTCCAAAACTTTTTCTTTATGATTATTTAATAATAATAATTTTGCTGAAATGTAAAAATTCTCATAAAATTTATAAAGCGATAATTTATTAAATTCTTCTGGATTATATGCACAATAAAACCAATACAAAATCATTCTATAAATAAACCAGTTTTCATCTCCTAAAATGTTTGTTGTTAATGTACCAAATTCTATTTTTCCAGTAACAGCTTTAAGATCTGTAAATTTTGTTTCAATAACAGCTGTTTGAAGATTAATATCCGGTAAAGTAACTGACTGTAAAAATAAAGCAAAATTCTGAGTATCTTGATTTGCTTCACGAATATATTCCATTCCGCTTTTAGTTATAGATTGAATTGTTCCATCCAAATTAAAGGATTTATTATTTGAAAATTTTGATAATAAAAATGATGATGGAATTCTTTCTAAAACAAATATAAAATTATTTGAATGTGCTTCATTTAAAAAAATTTCATTATTCCTTACAACATAACAAGACATATTTTTCCTTTTATTTTATTCTATTTTACTTACTCTAAAATAATGGACTGAAACATCTTCACATAAAAACATATTTTCAGGAAATCCTGAAATCCCAGATGTTCCAGATGTCCCTGAAGTTCCAGAAGTACCAGAAGTACCAGAAGTGCCAGAAGTTTCTTGAGACCAACATGGGTTTGAAACATAATTACCCATTGTTATTTCAACTCGATAAATTCCATAATACCCACATTCACATTTTGTTTTATACCTATAAATATACCATCCAGTTTTTCCTGGTATTCTACACATTTCATCATTTACAACTAAATTATTTAATTCATTATAAATTTTTATGTGAGCATATTCTGCCCATTGATAATCATTTAATAATGAATTTACAGAAAAATCAACATATGGCTTATTAGATGCTATAATTGTAACTGTATCCCCACAATAGTAATTTTCCATAGAAACAGTTGATGATGGCATAAAACTACCCTTTTGAGAAAAATACTTCTACAAGAGAACATTTATAAAACAAAACATCTGAAATCTTTGGACAAAGTGGTGTGATTTCTTCTTCTGGTTCTTCTGTTTCTGGTGGGTTTCCACTAATAGCAACACATTCACCTCGATCATATTTATTCAACCAAAAATCAATTCTTTGATATGTATCTGCATTCCATGCAGACCAATCAATATATTTTTGAACATTATTTGGCATACTTTTATTTATATAAATTATGAATTATTTGGTGGTTGTAAATGCTCCATTTTCACAAAACCTTTATCTGAACTCATTCTTTCAAATCCATCTTTTAGGCAATATACTATTGAAGATGCATCACCAAATGTTACAGACAAAATATCAATTTGACCCCAAATAAGCCATTTTCCAGAAAATAATAAATCTATATTAATATCTTTCATTGGATTTTTTATTAAAATATCTGCTAATTGCCCAATTCTTCTATTTTCATTTACAGGCATAAATAACATGCAAGATATTGCAGAATGCAAAGTTTGGTGTGCATATTCATTTATTTTCATTGAAACCAATTGTTTTGGTTCAGTAAATGAATGTGGTCTAAATTTTGACCATTGATTTCCGTAAACCATAGAATGAATAAAATGCTGACCAAGGCCCCGATATTTTTTCCTAAAATCATTAAAATCATAAGCAATGTATTTATTTTCATGAATATAATCAAATGTAAAAAATGTTTCCCCAGACATTTTAGAAAAAAGAGTTTTTGTTCTATTAAAATAAAAAAAGTATCTTTTATTATAGACATTTGTCATATCAAAATCACTTTTTTCTTCTTCCAAATTATCAAGTGGATTTTGAGCGCTATTAGGCGGTCTATATGTTTGATTAGCATATTGATTTGCAAATAAATGAACTCCTTTCTTTTTCATCAATGAATAAATTGATTTTAAAATAATTTTTGGTTTTTTTCCGATTTTTTCTGGTGGTTCAACATAACATACAAAATATGGAAAGTTTTCTTTATTGATGGCAAATTTTCTTAAATAATTAAGTGTTTTATATGGAGTCCAATTTGGAATATAAAAATTAATTTTCAAATCTTCTAATGTTTCTTCAATATCAAAATCATACCATTTTGTAATATGTGGTATTAAACTAAATGTATCAATCATAATATCATAAATTGTTTTTTCTTTTTCAGGTGCTTTTTCTTTTGATCCACCATCCCACTTATAAGTTTTATAAATTGAATTAGTTGTTAAAAAATAATAAATTGGTGCTTCAACTAATGATAATTTTAAAATTGTTGAACCACGATCTCTTTCTGTTGTATTTTGTTCTTCTTGAATATTAACAATAAAAAAGTGATAAATTTTTTCTGGTACAGATGGATCATGTGAAGAATTTCTATATCTAATTGATATAATTTCATTTCCTGTCAATGGCATATACTCTCTTAAACAATATCTATCAGTTAAATACATTTCTGCAACACGAAAATAAGATTCAATATTATCATAAATTTTAATTAAAATTGTTTCACTTTCTAATCTATTTGAAAAAAAATCAATTTCGGAATAATCTTTTGATAAATCTTCTAATCTTATAATCCCAACGCCATATACTACTTTATTAACAACATCATAACTTTTCATTACTATTTTCCTCTAAAAGTTTTTTGTTTTTCTCTTCATTAATTGATTTTATAAAAATCATATCTCTTTTTAATTTACTTAAATAAACATCACGAAGAATTTTTATCACTTTATTTTTTCTATTATCTACTTTTTTCTCATCATCTCTCACCAAATCTAAAAATGAAAAAGGATCGAGAATATCATTCGCTATTAAAATAACCCACCAAAGTTCTGGAGTGCCATAAAATTTTGTAGAAATTGAATAAATATTATCTTCTGGTTGAACAACATAATAAATATACACATCTTTATCATAAATATTTGGAAAAACATGTAATCTGTAATTATACCAAATATCAAGAATTGGTTGAGACAAAATTGATTTATCATAATATGTTTTAGGAAACAAATTAGAAAAACTATTTATAGATATTAAATCTCTATTTGATACTAACATAAGATATTCTCCTAATATTTATCTTTTTATTTTATATTGTATCAATCATTCATTTTATCTCCTTCATACTTATACCTATTTTTAGTTATATTTAAAATTTCATTTCCAGTTTCTCCAGCTAGTCTAAGAATTGGTGAATTTTCAAACATTGAAATCCAATCATCAGCATACAATTTTTCAATAACTTTAATACTTATTGAACCTTCTACAACTAATGGTAAACTTAAATCTAATAATTCTCTTTCAACACCATACATTGAATTTGAATCTTTAAACATTGTTGATGCTTTAACCCAAGGTCCACAGAATTTATAAGATACTTTGTTTATAACACATATATCAAATTGAAAAAAACCAGAAGTGTGTTTTATGCTTACATAGCTTGGTGGTTCGGAAATAGCTACACGAACACCAGGATATGATGATAAAAATCTTAAAATACTTTCTTGTAGATTATCTTCATCTTTTGCTTTTTCTCTAAATTCTGCACTTTCAGTAAGCTGTTGAACTGATCCTGGATTACTAGTATCAATATTTTTTTTGTCTTTTGTTTCTATAATTCCTGTAAATCTTTTAGGGAAAGTCCATGTTGTTAATAAAATTAATGGTTTATAAATATCATGCACCCATCTTTTTACAAAATTATCATTTTCATTTAATGGCTTTCCAATTGTAAATAAAATAAATGGAATTTCAAAAGAAATTTTTTCTGATTCTTGGAATTGGTCTTGTTTATCCAATGTAACTTTTTTAAGAGCTGATGGTTTGTCATAATTAGTAACATTTCTTGCAGCATTTAAAACACCTGAAAATGAATCAACAACATCTGCTATTTTCTCTAAAACTTGTCCTACTATGCCATTACCTTCTTCCCATCTATGGCTAAATGCAAAATTAAGCCAATCTCTTTGCTTTGGTATAACTTTAATTGTAAAAATAGGATCATTCAATCTTTTTAATGTTAATAAATCATATTCCATTCTAATAATATTATCTTCTCCTGTTACAGGTTTTAAAACAGTTGGATTATTTCCTATAAAATTAATAACAACTTCATCCATGCATAATGGTTTATCTTCTTTTTCTGGTTTATTAAAATTTTCAAATTGTGGACCATTTAAAAAAGATAATTTTCTTTGTGGATTAAGTTTTGGTGCTCCTATTCTTTCAATACCACACTGATAACATGCCTCTAAACTAGGTATATATAATACATTTGATGATTCTCCTTGTGGCATTTTTCCTCCTTAAATTTAAATTCTTCCTCTATGTGGATTTAAACTAGCAGCTAATAGTAACATATCAATATTATTATCTTTTGGTGCAGATTGCGCTGTATAATTATTTGAGTCAATTGATGATTCATTTAATTTTTCAAGAATTTGCTTTTGTGCTTGAGATATTAAATTTGAAAGCTTGTCAATTTCTTGTTTTATCGATTTTTCTTGAGCTGTTAATAATGGTCTAGAAATTTCAGAGATAGTTTCATGTGATACATTAACTTTTGGTGTTAAAATTTCAACATTAATTTTTTGAGATTCTTGTGGTTTTACAATATTAGGTGGTGAAGTATTTATTGTTGAAACATTATTTTTTTCTTCTGTTATTGATTGTATATTTATTTCTGTAGATGTTTTTGTAATCTTAGTACTATCATAAATAGATAACATTGTTTTTAAATTTTCACTAACAACATTTACTTTTTCAAGAATAATATTTATTTTTTCTGTAATTTCATTTTTAGAAGCTTCTTTACTTTCTTCTTCATCTGAAGAAAACCATGAAAATGGATTTAAAAATGATAAAGATTTAGAAACAAAAGAAAGTATTTTATCAAAAATAGATTTCATAAAATCAAAAACCTTAGAAATAGATGAAATAATTTTATCAACTACATTTTTTAATATACTAATTACAACAGATATTGATTCAATTATTTTTTCACCAATAGAATAAATTGTATCAGAAATTGAATTAAATATTTTTTCAATAAATAAAATAACTTTGTTTATAACTAATGCAATATTTTCACCTATCTTCTTTATAATATTTGTGATTGTTTCAAACATATTACTAAAGAAAACAGAAATTTTATCAATAATTGATTTTATATAATCAGAAATTGATGAAATAATGTTTTTAATAGTTTCATAAATTGAAGATATAATCCAAATAACAAAATTTACTATTCTTGATGCTATTTGATAAATTCCTAATAATGTTTGTCTAATGACATCAAATATACCACCAAAGAAATCAATTATTTTATTAATAGCAAGTATGAAACTTTGACCAATATTATTAATAATATTTTTAATTGTATCAAATATACCACCAAAGAAATCAATTACTTTACTAATAATTGTTTTTATATAATTAATGATAGAAACAATTGTGTTTACAATAGTTTCATAAATTGTATTATATAACCAAACAATAAAATCTATTATTTTTGTAGCTGTTTGTAAAATATTAGATAAAAATTGTTTAATTGTATCAAATATACCACTAAAAAATTTAATTATTTTATTAATAACAGATATAATACTTTCACTAATATAGCTTATAACATTTTTAATTGTATTAAATATATCGCTGAAGAAAGAAACTACTTTATCAATAATAAATTTTATATAATCAATAATAGAAAAAACAATATTTTTAATAAATTCATAAATTGAAGAAAAAATATTACTAAAAAATTCTATTATATTTTTTATGGCTTCTGATAATATGTTTTTTATTGATTCAAAAACACTTAAAATTGGTGTAAGTATTTTTTGAACTAAACTTCTTTGTTCTTCTTTTTTTTCTCCTTTATTTTCTATTGATTCTTCTTTCTCACCACCAAATATCCAAGAAAAAGGCCAAACAGAACCAATCTTATCAAATATATTACTTATAAAATCCCATATAGATGATATTGTATCTTTAATAAATGAAATTACTGGTTCAATAGAAGATGTTATTGTATTCCAAATATTTTTTATTGAATTTCCAATAAAATTAATAAAAGATGCAACATAAGTTTCAATATATTCCCAAACATTTTTTAGAGTTTCCCAAATGTTTTTTATAATATTTGAAATAAAATTAATAACAGCCATAACATAAACTTTAATATAATTCCAAACTTTTAAGAAAAATTCCTTAATTTGTTTCCAATATATAACAACTAAAGTTAAAATGGTACCAACTGCTATAATAATCCAACCAATTATAGGAATAGATGTTATTAATCCTGCAACAAATTTAATAATAAAAGTAAAAATTAATTTTAAAAATGGCAATATATATGCAACAAATGCTTTAAATACAGAAACAATGAAAGGCCATATCATTTTTCCAATACTAATAAAGAATGATTTTAAAAATCCACCTTTTCCAAGAAAACTAAATAAAAATGATACAGAATCCCAAATTCCTTTTAACATTGCAAATGTTTTCTTCACTACAATATAAGTAAAAATACCAGTAATCATTAATAAAATAGTTCCAATAATTGGATGTTCAAAAATTAAAGTTACTAAATTTACAAGAAACTTCCAAATATTAGTTAACAAATTTGAAAATAAGTTTTTAAAATGTTTCCAAGCATTTGGCCAATCAAAAGTAAAAATAGACATTATTAAACCAGCGGCATCTAATATAACATCAAAGAAAACTTTAAAAAATCTGTATATAACCGGAATTAAATCATATAAAGCACTAAATACATTTTTAATAATTTCCCATGATAATTTTAACAAAGTTTTTCCAAACCATTTCCATAAAATATAAACTAATATAAAAACAATAACACCAATTACAAAAATCATCAAAAGAGTTGGAATAATTGATGTAATTAACATCATAAACATTTTTCCAATTAATGGAATAATAGTTTTTATTCCATGAAAAATAAATTTCACAAAATTAAATAAACCTTTAAAAAATGAAGAAAAAAAACCAAAAATTTTTTGAAAAAATGGAAAAATAGATTGTATATGTTCACCTAAACTCAAAAAACCACTTTTTATTTTACTTCCTAAACCACTAAAATGTTTAGAAAAATTAGTTTGTAATTTTTGAAAGAAACCTTTTGATGTATCGACAATATTATTTTTTATATCAACCAAAAATTTTCCAAGCGGTGATTGAGTGATTTTATTTTGTGGAGCTTCCAAAACTGATGTTGCTTGTGTCTTAATTATATTTTCTTGTATTTTATTTGTTTTACTAATAGTTAAACCACTTTTTGGAGTAAAAATATCAACAAATTTTTGTTTAACTACGGAAAACTTATCTTGTAAATACTTTAAAAATTCTGGTTGTTTATCTTGTTTCTTTTCTTTTTCTTTTGTATCAATAGTTCTAGTTAATAAGCTTGGTTTTTGTTTGCTTTCTTCTGTTGCCTTTTTTATAAATTCACTAATTTTTACATATAATTTATGAAATAATGTAAGAAGTGTTGTAAATGTTTTTAAAAATACTAATTTAATAAAATCAAAACCAGATGCAGTAGATAAATTTTGTGATGTTTTTCCTTGTAATTGTTGAACATAAGATGGTATTTTTTCTATTTTTTCTTTTATGTAGTTAAAAATTTTAAAAGGATTAAATTTTTCTTCTACCTTTTTTTCTTTTTCAACTACTTTAAAAGCTGGTTGTAAATTTAAAAATTGTTGATTTGGAATATTTTTATTTGTTTCTATTTTTTGAGATTGTAAACTTATATTTTCTTCTAATGCAATAAAATTATCTTTAATTTCTTTTTTGTTTTCTTTTATTTCTTGCAAATCTTCATGAAGAGTTTTTTGAGTTTCTATATTTTGTTTTAATAATTCTAAAGTTTGTTCTTTTTCTTTAGTTATTTGTACTTCTTTCTTATTTTCTGTTGTACCTGATTCAATTTTTGTTTCTTTATTTATTTCTTTACTCTTTAAATCACTACTTGTTTTTTCAAAAACCTGTTGAGATCTTTCTTCTTTTTTAGAAAAGTATTCTTCTAATGATTCTTTTATAATTTTCTTTAATTGATTAAAATTAAATTCTTTTGAATCTTCAGTTTTTTCTGGTGGTGAAGCTGGAGGTGGTGGTGATTGTAAAAGCTTATTTGCTATTTCTGGATTTATCATAACAATTTATAGCCTTTTAATTTATTTATAAATTATTCACTTTTTGTATTTAAAATCATGTAAACTATTTCTTGACGCATCATCTCCACCCCAAACAGATGCGATGGTCTTGCAGATAACTTCTACACATCTCCTGGCGAATTCAAATGTATTTTGAATAAACTCATTTTTATTTTCATTTTCTTTTTCAAATTTTTCTTTAAAAATTTTATAATAATATTCAAATTCAACACATGTTAAATTTTCTATATCAGAAATTGTTAAACTAGAACCAGAAAACACAAACAATTCAATAATTTCATTTAATATTTGTTGGTATGAACCACTATACATTAACTGATAAAAAAAACTGCAACATTCGCTTCTTCTTGTGTGTTTTCATAACTACACTTTTCACACTTAAAATGAAATGGAAGTTTTACACCATAATCCGATTTCTTAATATAATCAATAATTTTATCAAGTTCAGATGATGACAAGTTTTCAAAAAATTCAATTTTTTCTTCTGTTTTTAATTTAACTTCACCATAAATATCATCTTTTTTAATAAAAACATTTTGAATAAATCCAGCCATAAGTAAAAATTGGCGTTCAGATGTTGATTGAATCTTTTTATCAAAAATAATTTTTTCAATTTTCTTTTCTTCTTCTCTTCTCAAAGGACCTAATACAATTTCAACATTTCCATTGAATAAAGAAATTTTATTTTCTATATTAAAATCATATGGTTTAATTATTATATTCTTTAAATCAAATATCAAGTCTTTATTTAAATGTTCACAGTTTGGACATTGGTGTACAATTTTTATAGTGTCTCCAGATGCAGCTCTTCTAATTTCTGCAAGAATTTGGTACCTTTCTTGAACTGTAAGATCGTCTAAAGGTCTATTATCTTCCAATTCTACATATTTTAAGATAATTTCATCTAAAACTTTTTGAACCAATTTTTCATCTTTTGATTCAATTGCTTTTAAAAGCTCTTTTTTATCTTTAATTTTTAGTGGTCTTACAAAAGCTTTTCTCCCAGAATAACACAAATCAACAGAAAATTCAAAATGATGATCACTTTGAACTTTTTTAAGATCTTTAATATCAAAAAATGGTTTGTCGTTCATATCATATTCTCCATTTAATGTATTATAATAAAAATAAATATTTATTTTTATTTTTAATTATACAACAGTGGTATTATTAATTGGAACATAAGAATATTTATCATTTGATATATTAGACAATGCTTCAAACACTTTCTTATCAACATATAAATTCTTTGTATCAAATGTTGAATTAATAATATAATAATCATAATCAAATGTTACTGAAAATTCATTAATATTTTTTTGGTGGTTTAATTGAATTTCTCCAACTTTTTTAGGAAACATTCCGAAAAATTCATATCCAGTTACTGGTTCACCATTTTTAGACAATAAAGTGACTTTTACACCATTTTTCTTATAAGAATGTGGAGAGTAAAGAACATCTCTACGAGGATCATAAATTAGTGATTGCCAAGTCAAAAATTTATGTCTTAATTTATGATATTCATCACACAAAAAACTTACAGTCCACTCATCAAATGATGCATTATCAGCAAATTTTATTTTTCTTCCATGAAAATCTATACTAGCATCACCTATATTATAAGAAGGTAAAGATGTTGTTTTAGCCAAAGCAGAAATAGTTAAACTTTCATTTACAGATGTTTCAATAAATGGTATTGAAATTTGAAATAAACATGAAAAAGAAAGATCTCCAATTAAGTATCTTAAGGTGTGTAAATTAACATTAACAATTTGATTATTTTTTATGTATGGCACTTATCACCCTTTTATTACTTAGGGTTTAGTATAGCTCCCGCTATTAATAGGATTATTTTTGCCAAAGTAAGTTTCAGTTGGTGGTGGTGTTGCACTATCAATAAATGACTTAGAAACACCAGTAGCATCATCAACTTTATCAACTCCTACTGAGAAGTAATCATATTGAAAATCAACTGTCATTTTAGCTGGAGAAGCATCTCCATGACTTAAAGAAACTTCACCACAACCAGTTGGAAAAACACCAACAAACTTATAAGTAACAACTGGTTTTCCAACTCTACTTAATTGTTGAATAGTCATATCATCAACTTTATATCTTAACAATGAACCAAAAGTATTTTTTTGAACATCATAGATATCTGATAACCAATTCAATATTCTTCTTCTTAAAACATGTCCCTCATCAAGAAGAAATTCCAATGAAATTGATCCACCCATTTCCGCCACTGTTCCAACCTTCATTTTCACACCCTGAAATTCTATATCTGCAGTTGAAATTTTATAATCAGGTAATTTGGCAGTTCTAGCAAAACATGATAAATCTCTTGCACCTTCACTTCCGCTAGCTATAGCTGGAATATTGACAAAGAACAAACATGGGCGAGAAAAATCACCCAAAATTTTTCTAAACCCATAAAGATTTACATTATTAGTTGGGAATGGCATATATGTTCTCCCTTCTTCTTATTTATTTATTTTATACACTAGCATTCTTGCCAACAACTTCAGAGAAGTCCACACCAGTACCTACAGCTGTAAATATAAGTTTAATAAATTCTATGACTCTATTTGGCTTAACCAAAATTTCTGCAATAAATTCATTTCTGTCAATAACATCTGGTGTGTTATTTGATTCATCAGCAACAACAAGATAATCTGTCACTCCTCTTCTAGTCTTTATACCCTCAAGGAAATTATTAACTAATCCAGCAAAACGAGATCTTGTAATTTCATCATTAAATTCAAAGAGGAAATATCTAGCCATCTTTTCAATGCTTCTTTCCATATGTAAGAACAATCTACGAACATTAATTCTATCAAATGCTGATGGTTTGGCTTGTAATGTCTTTTGACCCCAAATAACAGTTCCTTGTCCAACAAAATTGGGAATTGGATTAATTCTATTATAATAAAGTATATCTCTTTGAGCTTTATTTGGATTTATTGCTACTCTATTTATTCCTGAAATAATACCCCTATTCAAACCAGCAGCTGCAAACCAAGGATCATAGTTAAAATCAACTCTGGCAAAAACCGCACCAACATAGCCAGTTACTGGAACCCAACGGAATTTTTCATTATAGAAATCAAAAATTTCAAAATATTGTCCGTAAATTGCAGAATAAGAAGAATTAATATTCAATTCTGTATTAACATAATCTGCCATTTTTGTATAAACCATTGGTATTGGTTTCGCAGTAGAAACATTCATTATTTTGTTAACTGGAATATTTAATATAGCCATGCAATCTTTTCTAACATTTTTGCAAATATCATCAAGTGATCTCTTCAAAATTGTTGGATAATCTGGGTCAAGTAAAATATCTATTTCTAATTCTTCTTTATTTACAAAGAATGTTCTCCAACCAAACTCAATTTCTCCAACTAAATCAAATAGATTTTCTGTCAATGAATCTGCTCCACCCAATTTAACAAATGATGTAGTATAAATGGGTATTCCAGCTGCAGCAATTTCGCTTTTACCAATTAGGAAGTAAATATAATTACTATTTCCATTTACTAATTCAGGACCAAACATTTTATTACCCATTGTGTCTCTTTTATCTTTTAATTTAGAGCAAAGATACTTTTCTTGCAACTTACCTTTATAATAAACAAATAAGCAAAATTCATCATCACTTTCTGGTCCATATTCAAATGATGTTAATTCTTCTAAAAGACCAGAATTAAAATAAAATTCAGTAGCAGAAAGTGAATCTGTTGAAGTATTGAAATAAGCAATTGGCTCAATAAGATCATTTCTTAATGGACATCCCTTTAAATTATTATTATTTGGATCTTCATAAATAAAATGGGTGCTTGGTGGCGGTGTAAAATTTCCCCAAAAAGCATTATTAAATCCAGAAGTAGCATTAGATGGTGCTGCATGAGCATTATAAAATTTATATAATACTGCTTGTTTTTCTCTTTCATTAACAACTTGTGCTACTTCTTGTTTTAGTCTTAATAGTTTTTTATAATCTGTTGAACTTACAATACACACACTAACATCTTCATAATATTTTCCAGCGCCAATAGCAGTAAATGAATAATATTCATCAAACTGTTTATATGCATTCATTGTATCATATGAATAAGGTAAATCTATAGTTTTTACTCCTGGTGTATAATAACCAATTTTGCCTGATCCGCCTGATCCACCTGAACCACCAGATCCGCCTGAACCACCGGATCCGCCTGAACCACCAGATCCACCAGATCCACCTGAACCACCTGATCCGCCTGATCCGCCTGATCCACCTGAACCACCAGATCCGCCAGATCCTCCTGATGTATCTTCATAATCTACTACCATTGATAAACCATTTAAATTTAATGAATCATTGGAATCATTAATACCACTTAATCCATAAACAGCACTTGCAACCTTTTTTTCTTCATCTTCAACACGTACAACATATAATTGATTAGATCCTTCCAAAAATGCTTTTGCTGTGAAAAAGTGTCTATAATTAACTTCATCTGGTGGTCCAAAAATATCAACATAATCTTTTTCAGAATTAACAAGAACTCGAACATTAACTGGACCCTTTGTAGCAGCTACAACTATTGCTCCTACTGAAGATGTAACTGATGGAATTCTTAAAGATGCATCTCTCTCAATAATATCAACTGTTGGAGAAAGATTTGCTGAACCTGGCATATGAATCTCCTTTATATAATATATTTATAATACTATTTTAGTATAATATATTTTTCACATATAATATTTATATTAACCAATTTCTAATTCATTTTTAAATTTTTGCATTTCTTTATCAAAATTATCATCAAAATTATCTATAAAAGAATTCAATATTTTTTCATCTTCAATATTATTTTCATTAAAAGAATTTTCTTTTTGCAAAATATAATACACATAATCTTCAAAACATCGAGAGCGTAAACAAAAAGCTGCCCAATATCCAGTAGCGACAATATCATCATGAAAATTTTTTCCAACTCGAGCTTGAAATATTCCAGTTTTTACTTCCTCAAAATAACTTAGCTCATTAATCATATCAGATGAATTAATAATTAATCTTTGTTTTTCTACATCATCTTTAAAATAAGTTAAAGCTAATGGTTTTGTTTTTATATTTGAATTAATTCCATACTCTTGACGATCATAATCATACCAAATATTTTCATAACCATCATCATAAAACAAATTATTTACAATTGTGTGGCCCAAATTATTATTTTCAATGATAACCAATGCATTGTTATATCTTTTACAAATTTCCAAAATTTTATTTTTAAATTCAAAAATAGAAATATCATTTCTTCTAAAAATTGCAACTTGTTCATATTTTTGTTTATTTGACCAAAATGTAACATCAAAAACATTAGCTACATGAAAATCAGTATTTGATCCTTTAGCAACATCCACAGAGACAATATAAACATGCTTTTCTTCTGGTGGATTCCAAATATAAAAACCTTCTTCTGGAAAAAATCTTGGTTTTTTAGGATTCAATGTTTCCAAAATATCACCATCAATAAGTGTATTTGATGATCCAGTAAATGAACATTCATGCTCTTGAGCAAATTTAACTTTTCCCATTGCAGCTAATTGTTCTTCTTTCCATTTTTGGTCTCTCTCAGGATGTTTATTCCAAGGAATTTTAGTAGCTTTCCAAAAATTATTTTCACCTCTAATAGCCATTTTCCAAAGTTCATAAAACTTTCCAGCAGCTCCATTTGGAGTTGAAACAATAATAATATTTCCACCAGTAGAAAGAGTTGGATAATTAGCAACCCAAAAATCTTCTGCTATGTTCTCTGGGACGAAAGCAAATTCATCTAAAAATAATAAAGAAACTGATTCACCGCGAATTGCATCTGGATTTGTAGCTCTAGCAAAAATACGGCTTTCATTTTCAAATTTAATTTCCAACTGATCATATTTTTTTACACCTAATTTTAACCAAGCTGGTAACCCTTCATATCCCTTTTTTATATCATCAATAATTGAAATAGCTGTTGATTGTTTGTTAGCAAGAATTGCAATGTTTTTTGACTGATTAAATAAAGAAAACCAAAGAATATAAATTGCCGCACATGTTGTTTTTCCCAACTGCCTTCCAGATAAAACAATATTATGTCTATAATGTGTAAAATTATATAATAATTCTTTTTGATAATCATATAATGAAATAATTTCTTCACCTCTAATAGGATGAATAATTTTATAATATTTTTCAGCAAAATAAAAAATATTCTGTGAACATTTCGCCACTTCTTGAAGCATATGTGGAGTAAATTCAAATTTTCTTCCAGGTTTCAAAATATATTGATCATCATATTTAATTGGCATTTCAGCTATCCTTATAATTTTGAACTTTAGTTGATTGATTTTCTAACTCATTTACATTTATAGAATTTTGTTGCTGTATATTTTTAATTTCTTCTTGTTCTTGTTTTTTAGCTTCATTTTTTAAAACATTTAAGGCATCTGCCAATGATCCAATAACAACTACATTGTTTGTTGTATTTGGATTTGAAATTTTTGCTAAATTTTGTTTTTTAATATCTAATTTTTCCTTTTCAATATCAATTTTCTTTTTTTCATTTTCAATTTCATTTAATTCTTTTAATGCATTAACAACCGAATTTAATAAAGCAGCCATACATTCACCCATTCTTCCACTTGGATCTAATAATAATTCTTCTTGCATTTGTCTTAAAGAAACCATTCCTATAGAGGATAATTCTTTTAAAGATTCTTTAATAAATTCTTCATCACCTTTTTTATTTTTTATTTCATTTAATAATAAAGAAAATTTTTCAGCCTCTTTTTTTCTTTCTAAATATTTTTCTTTTTCCTCTTGTTCTTTTTTATCTATTGATTCCGATGGAATCGTTTTTGCTACATCAGAAAAAGATAATGGTTTTTCATCTTTTAGTTTCTCTTGTTGATTATCATCTATATCAAGAATTTTTTGAACTTTCTTTTTTGAAAATTTTGGCATTTTTATACCCCACTACTTCCATTATTTCCATTATTCTGATTATTTTCATTGTTATTATAAACATTTGGTGGAATATCATACAAATAATTAGTTTCTTCATGATGTGGAACTGGAATGTTTTTATTTCTTTGATCAATAAATCTTTTAGGATGAATATTATAAACTTTTGTAAAGTAGTCAATTTCTTCATCATCAAACTGCTTTTTATAATGTAAGATTTCTTTATCAAAATCCAAATAATTAAACTCACCATCATTATTTGTATCTTGACCAGTAATATTTGGAGGAATGAAAGTATTTACAACATCTCCATCATATGTAAATTGATTATTTACACCAGCATTTTCATTTGCCACCAAAACAGTAACTCTTTTGATTGGTTTAGATGGTCTTTCATTTTGCGGTTTATAAAAATTACACTCCATTTTGAAACTCATATTTACTTGAATAATTCTTCTTTCTGTTTCAGAAATATCAGAAGCTATATTTGTACTCACAGATTCTAAAGTAACTTTAACTTGCCTTTCAGTACCTATTCCCCTTTCATACAATGATACTGGAGCTTCAGGATTAAAAAATGGTAATATATTTTCAAGAAGTTGAGCTGCATCATCCATATATTTTGTCCAAATTACAACTTCAAAATCTAAATCATATGGAACTGTTTGCATATCACTAATAATGCGTGGGTTATTAGGATCTTCATAATCAATTAATAATTTTCTTTTTTCTCTTAAACCTCTTTGTCTTTCTGCATTTCGTGATATTCCTTTCCATTGAATGGAAATTAATGGTAAATAATTTGGAGCATCAACATCTGGTGTTTTAGGATCTTTAAGCAACATTGAAACAACTTTTTCTCTTGTTGCTAACAAAACAGGAACTGGCTTCCAACCTATTGCTTTTCCATCTTTATCATAAACAATAACACTCATTTCATTAAATATATCAGCAAAAGCTGCGACATGTGTCCATAAAACTTTGTTGTAAAAATAATTATACATAATACCTCTCTATTATATCATATATTTAAACTCTTTCATAATACACAGTAATATAATGTGTTTCATCACAAAAATTAAATTTATAAACATAACTATTTTTTGTTGTACCATGTAAAGAAACTGGTATTGATGAAGGACATGATATTCCATTTGTAGTAACTTGAATAGTAAATATTAATTTATTTGTAACTTTTCCATCTGTAATATTTTTACTTAAAAATTCATTAAAAGAATCTTTCTGAAATAATAAATCAAAATATACATTTTGATCGGAATTATTTTTATAATAAAATCTTACATTTAAATCACAATTACAATTTTTCTTTGTTATATTTACATCAACTTTTTTTAATTTATAATTTACTTGTGTTTCTTCTAATAATTCTTCTAAAGTTTTTTCCCCTTCTTCACCAAAACATAGATCTTTAAATTTATAAGAACTTAAACACTCTCTCAATAATGAAACTTGTAAAACTCCTTCTGGAAGTAAATCATTCATGTTTTCAAAAACTAATCCATCTCTCCAATTAATCCATTTATCTCTTTGAAAAACCGCAATACTTTTATCAACTTCAATATCACGAAGTTCATATAATTTTCCATATTTACTATATTCTGGAAATTGATAATCTTGACCACTTTTCTTTATTACAGACTTAGAATTTGCTTCTGATTGAATATTATCATGTACTTCACTTAAATTGTAAACTATTTTCAAAAAATCATCTCTTAATACATTTTTTATTTCACCGTTATCCTTTTGATTTGTTCCCCACCAATATGACATAAAATTTGAATAGATAACTAATGAACCATCTGATGTTAACTTTTTTACATTATAATCTAAATTAATTGGTTTATTTTCATTATTTTTTCTTTCTTGAATAATATTTCTTTTTTCATAAGATATGTTTTCTAAATTTATTTCATTTAATGGTTTATTTCTAATAGAATAAAATGTTCCTATATCTCTCACATCAAAAAATTTTTGATCAATAAAAATATATGGATCATCAACTGTCCACATATCCATTCTAATATTTTTCCCAGGAACTATAGAAGCAAAAAACAAATTTGTAAAACAAGCTAAATCATATTCTTGTTTTTTAGAATATGAAACATTTCCTTCATTATCAATATTTCCTATAAAAAAATAGGATTTAACAGCTCCTAAATTAGTTGGAAAATAAAAAATATTACTCATGACTACCAGTTACCCCAATCAGGTTTTAATTTTCCACTTCTACTAATAATTCCTCTTCCACCAGGTAATTTAACAACACCATTTTCATCAACACCATCTGCAACTTCTTGAATTTCTTTATTATCACTTGCATAAGAATATTTTCTTTTCTTCTTTGTAAGACCTGGAATTTTATATTTTTCTCTAATTTCACCCCCAGGAGTAAGCAAATCTGGTGGAGAATTTGGTAAAACATTTCCTTCGCTATCAACATGACCATATCTTTCACCATCACCAATTTCAGGAGCAGAAATTTCTCTTTCACGACAATTAACAGTATAAACTGTTCTATGCCCAAAATAATTTCCTTTTACACCAAGAGAAGATTCTGTTACATGAGTTGCTTCAAAAACATGCTGGGACAAATTATTCATAAAAGAAAATTGATCACCAATAATTGGTTTTCTACCAACAGTTTCAACAAATGTTTTTATATGTAAATGAATAGTAAATTCAATTTTATGTAACATTCCAAAATTATTAAAAATAACATTTTCTTGAACACTATCACCTTCAATAAGAGCAGTTACTAAATACTTTTTTATAAATTTTTTTGTTGGATCTTCTCCAAAAATTCTTTTTTGTGGATCCTCAACATCAATTTCAACTGGATACCACTCACAAGGAATTCCATAAATACCAAAAATTTCTGATGTAATATCCTCATAAAATTCTATTTCAGATGCATTATAGATAGCACCCTTATATTGATCCCAAAATTGCTTTTGTTGAAATGGATCTGGCATATATTATTCTCTTATGCGAAATAGAATCTTGGTGGATAATTATATGCATTATTCTTTAATTCTTCTTCAAGTTTTTCTTTTTCTTCTTTTCCTTCTCTAATATAAAATTCACCATTTACAGTTGCACCACCAACAAATGTTATTCCTGTATACTTAGAAACATTGTAACCACATTGAATTTTGCATAATGCCGCAATATAACGACGAATCCAAATATTTCCATATAAATGCTCATCAGCAGTTCTTACCCATACTGGTAATAATACAAATCCCTGTGCTTTTGGAGCTGGAGAAAGGCGAATTTTTTTACTTTCTTCTAAAAATTGAACATCCATTTTAATAGTATATCTTTGACGAATTAATTCAAGATATTGAAGACCTAATTCATAACCAATCAAATCAGCACCACCACCAGCACCCCTTGTTCCTTCACCACCTCGAGAACCAAATGAATTAAATAGTCCAAAACTTCCAGGAGTCCAAAGAGATGTTCCAGTAACACCATAACCAGCACCTTGAAGTCCAGCAATTCCAGTTGCTGTAAGCCCCAAGCTTGTTAAATTAAATGCTCTTTCTAAAATAGGTTCAGTGACATAACCAATTCCAGAACGAAATACTGACATAATATCACCAACAGCAACAACATTTTTAGGTAATTGGTATTCTTGTTTATAAACTAAAAATGGTACTGTTTGTTCATCTTTACACAAATGTGAAGTATCTTCATATTCTTTTGTTTGAAATACTAATTTATTATCTTCTGTAATTTGTGTATATTCAACTGGTTTAGTTTCAATTAGAACATAATCTTCTTCATGTCCAGTACCACCAGCATGTAATGTGTAATAATCAATAGCATCATCAATAATATTATTAATTTGTTCCTCAGTAATTGGTGGTCGAACAGCTGGGGAACCTAAAGCCTTATAAATCCAATCAATTAATGCAGCTCTTGTTTGTATTTTCATTTACAATTATTTATATTTTTAAATATAAAAATAAAAAATTTAAATTAATTTATTTTTTCTAATAATGATAGTAAAAGTTTATACATTTCTGTTTTATTATTCTTTATATTTGAAATGTCAATTTGACATTTTTCAAATATATTTATTAATTCTTTTTTATTTAAAGAGTATATTTCCTTTTTTGACTTTGTTTTTAACTCAGATAAATATTTTATCACTTCTTCAGATAAAAAATATTCTTTTGAAAAATTATTATTCTCTAAATTAGTATTTTCAGTACATGTAATTTCTATTTGTATATTTTTTGATATAACATTTTTTTCTTCATCCATTATAAATGAATTATTTTGTGTATTTTTATCTTTTTCATTATTTTGATTAATTATTTGATTTTCTTCAACTTTTTCAGATTTTTCTAATTTTTCTGTTTCTTTTGTATTTTCTACTTGTTTTATTTGTTCTGCTTGTTGTATTTGTTCTGTTTGTTGTATTTGTTTTTCTTCACCTTGAAAAATATTATTTTTAGTTTCTGTGTCATTTATTAAAATATTTTTTTCATTTTCTAAAAATCTTATAAATTTAATTCCTGGAAGACCATTTACAATTTCATAGTAATGAATAAACATTTGTCCTTGTTTTATTTTTGTTGGAACTTCATCAATTTTTAATGTTATAATACCGGGGGAAATTTTTTCAAATAAAGCTTTTCTCATATATTACTCCTAGAAACATTTTAAAAAAAATAATTTTTTTTTAAAATGAATAATAAACAAGAAAGAAATTATGAACAAAAAAATTCTTATTATAATTCCATTCAAATTTAAAGAATTAAGTAGAAAAAGAAATTTGTGGTATGTTTTACAAAATTTAACTCATTTTTTTAAAAATGAAAACACAATTAAAATTTCTCTTATAGAACAAGATACTCAAGCAAAAATAGAACAAGAGTTAAAAAAAGATTTTCCAGAAATTTATTATGATTTTATATATAATCCATTGCCATTTAATAGATCATGGGCTTTTAATGTAAGTATTAATAAATATAAAAAAGATTTTAATTATTTTGTTTTTTCTGATGCTGATGTTCTTATGCCAAAAGAAAATTATTATAAATTTTTAAATTTAATTGAAGAAAACAAAGTTATTTTTAAACCTGTACCAGCATTAGATATTAATCAAAAAACAACAGAATTTATAATACAAAATTTTCCAATTTTTGAAAGTGAAAAGATAAAAAAATTAAATATTCCCCAAAGTCAAAGATCCTTTTATAAAAGTGCTGGTATAATTTGTGCTACAAGTTTAAATATCCTAGAAAAAATTGGTGGTTGGGATGAAAGAATGATTGGATGGGGTAGAGAAGATGATGCATTTTTCCAAGATATTTTAAACTTCAAAATCCCATATATTTTTCCAGAAATGAATTCATATCACTTATATCATGAACCAAGCAGTGAAGTAAATAGTAGATTATTAGAAAGAAATACAATGTTTTTAAAAGAACATATTCACCCAAGAACATATAATCTTCTTAATTTAAGTAAAAAAGGAGATCCTGAAAAATATAAAAATTATTAAACTATTGGAAATTTATTTTTTAATTCCATACATTCATGTAAATGTTTTTTAGCTTTTTCAATGGCAAATTCTTTCTTTTGTTCTGGAATAACTCCAGATTCTAATAATGAAATTTCTTCTTTTACTTTTTCATATTCTTCTTCAAGTTCATCTCTTCTTTTTCTCATAGCTGCTAATGACTGAATATCACTATGAATTCCAATCATAGATTCCATTCGAAGAGTTAAAAGAACAATTCCTTTTTCTAATTCTTCTAATTCTTTTTTTCTATTTTCTAACATATATTTAATAAGTTTTTCTTTTTCAGATCTATCCATATTAAATACTCCTTTGTATATTACATTATATTAATTTTTTATAAATTTAATAAAAAAAAACAGGACCCATTTCTGGGTCCTGTAGTATAAACTTTAAACAATTTGGAAAAAATGTTTATTATTATACTGATCCGGCTAATGATGAGCTGGAAAGACCGCGAACATCAATGTATCTATAATAGTTTTCAGCACCAAACAAATTATTGCAGAGACCATAACGAGTCATAACGCCGATTCTTGGATTGAATGAATCCTGACCGACGGCCTCAAGGAATTGAATTGGAACATATGGGAGATAAATGATACCAGCATCAGCATCATCTCTACCCTTATATCCAACAACAGCATAATCATTAGTAGCAAACATATCACGATAGACAGTGAAACGACCGATTGTTCCAACCTTAGCAACACCAGAAACTTCAGTGGCCAAGTTAGTAGCAACTGAAGAGAGAGCAAATTGCTCAAGAGCTTCAATAGCAGCAACAACACCTGGAGAAGCAAGAATAAAGTTACCAGCTCCTCTACGGGTTGCTACAGCAATTTCATTAGAAGCCTTGAGGAAAACAGTATACAAAGTTCTGAACTTCTCTTGCTCCCAACGACCATCGGCACCACCAAAGTTAGAAGAATTATAGTCCCAAACAAGAACACCACCTACTTGAGCAAGTGCAATAATGTTGGCTTTTACTTCAGCATCAATTTCAGCGGCAATCTCATATGCAAGAAGATCGCTTAATTGTGCTGCAAGATCAACATTATGCATGTTCTTGAGGTCTTGCTGAGCTTCATGTGACCAGCGGGCTGCGAGTTTTCTAGTCTTGGCTTCAACTGTTTGGCGCTCAACTGAAAGGCCCATATAACGAATTCTATCCATTTCAGCAACGCCATTCCAGTGGAGTTCACCAAGACCCTCAGCATCACCTGTGCGATAGCCTCCACGAGGAACAAGTCCACCTGGAACGCCACAGTCATTATAAGTACCATCGCCACCCTTTACTCTACCATTATCAACAACATTTGGCCAAGTAGCAATAAAATCAGCTGATGTTGGTGTTGAAGTAGCAGTAACTGGATACCCACCTGAATAAAGAGCTTCTACTGTATTATATCCAGCTTCTTTGCCGGGGAATCCAGGTTTACCATTGAACTCACTCTGATAACGATAACGCAAAGCATAAGCAAGACCAACTGGTGTAAACATTGGCTGTACACCAACAAGATCATTTGTAACTAACTCAGGGAAAACACGAGCGACAAGTGGCATTGCAATAGCCTGGAATCTTGCAATACCAGATGTCTGCCCAACATTGGAGGCGTTGGGGTGAGCTACTGCTGAATAAGTAGCACCACCAGCAGAAGATGGGGCTTCTGTCAATAGGCCTTTGAAATATCTATTTTCCTGCTCAAGAAGCTGAGCTGTAATCTCTGCTTTGCGATCATCGCGAATATGCTCTACAAGTGGTCTCCACTTTCTTACTAGAGCTTCTCTGATTGAATCCTGAAGTGCCATAGCTGTTTCCTTTCTGATTGGTTAAGAGGTTAATGAATTTTTATTACATAATATATTTATATGCGTTTATTTAAACGATCCAATGTTTTTTTCCATTGAATCATGGGATCATATGATTCATTCATCGCTGAATTTAAATTAGCTTGAGATTCAATAATTTCAAGTTGTTTATTAACATATTCATTATTACTCAAAGAAGAAACTGGTTTATTACCTTGTTGAGGAATTTTATTTGAAGGAGTAGTAGAATGTGATTCAACTATTTTTTCTTTTGATAAATTTTTGTTCTCAAAAGAACTTTCTTGAATCACTAAATCTACAATTTCCTTCAACTTATTCTCAACATCATTAATATTTACATTCTCAAGTAATTTATACACTTTTTCCCTTTGTTTTCTTGTTAAACCCTCTGTTATTTCAGCGATTTTTACTTTTTTTTCCAATTCTCTAACCTTTGCAGTCAAGGAAACTGCTTCTCTCACTTTAGCATTATATTGCTCAGAAATTTGTTCTATTTTTTTCTGAGCTTCTTTTAGTGTCTCATAACCGGTTGAATCTACTTTAATGTAGTTTCTGGAAAATGTTTCCAGAATTCCGTTTACGAGACCCTCATATGCCTTTGATTTGGCAGCTGCTTCAAAAATACCTTGGGGAATATGCTTTGGAAGTTCAGCTTCCAAATATTGGTCAATCTTTTCAAGCAAATCCTTACGGTATTTACTAACATCTCTAGCAAGAGCAGCTTCTTGCTCTATTCTAAAATTCTTTGCTTCTTCAAGAGCAATCTCTTGAACTTTTTCTTTATATTCTTGTGCTACTTCTTCAACAACTCTTTCAACTTGCTCACGATATTCTAACGCAGATTCTTCAATAGCCTTTAATGCTTCATTCTTAAAGTTTTCAACTTCTTCTAGCATAATTTGCTCTTTGATAGCAAAAGCTTCTGCTAAATCTTGTGCAAATTCTTCTGCTTCCTTTTTAAATGTTTCTTCTTCACATTGAATTTTTTCTTTTAATTTTTCAATTTCTTCATCTTTCTTTTTAATAATTTCTTCATATCTTTTAATTTTTTCTTTTAAAGATTCAATTTGGTTTTCAGCTTTTTTAGCAGCTATTTCATCAATATGATCTGAAATTTCTGAAGCAACTTCATCATTCATTGCTTCGCCCAAAACATTTTTTAAAGATTCAAGAATTTTCTCTTTCATTTGAAAATCCTTTCTTGTATATGATATATTTATAAGAAGTTATGCTAAATCGTCTAAAAATTTTTTAATCACTTCAATAAGATATTGATTTCTTTCTTTTTTTGGTAAAGAAATTAAAGATTCTTTAAGATTTTTATAAGCTTTTTCGCTTTTCATTAATGATTTTGGAGTGTACTTTCCACCAACACGAATATATTCAACATTTTCTAAAATTCCATTCACAAACCCATCTGGAGCTGATGGATCTGCAACAATATCAACAGTTATTAATTCATATTCAGTAACTAAAACATTATCAGAAGATAAAGATTCTTCAACATTTCCAAGACCTCGTGAAGAAACACCTAATTGACCATCAGCCTTGAGAAGTGATTCTGCTATCCTACCATATTCTGTATCTAAAATTTTTGCTTTTCCAATAACATCATTTCCACTCCATCTTAATTCTGTAATCATGTGAGAAACTCTATGTAAATTAATTTCAACTCCTTCAGGATGTCCTAATTCACCAAATGTTCTCCATTTTTTTGTTTTTTCATTTGGAAATCTATCTTTAATATAATTTTCAATGCATTTTTCCATCAATGATTTTGGATAAATTCTTCCATTTCTATTTTTCTTTTCTGTTTGAATAAAAATTCCCTCAATATATGGATGCTTTTTTCCACCTTCTTCACTTTCATAAGCAAATTTTCCAATTGATTCAAAATTTGCTTCAGTAATTAATTTCATGAATTACTCCTTAGATTTATTTAATGATTTCAGAAACATATTTCTTTTCTTATTCAATAAAAGTTCAACTTTTGACTTAATAACTTCAGGAAAATATTTTTGTGCTTCTACATAATTATTTGTTTGTAAACAATCAAACCATCTTGATAAACTTTCTTTATATTTAAGTTTTGTATCCATAATAAGTTTTGCCTCCTCTACATTGATTTCATCTAATTTCTTTTTGAGCTCTTGAATAACACCATTCCAATATTCTTGCCGAGATTTATCAATTTTTTTATTTTCGCTTTTTAATTTATTTTCATATTGATATTTAGCTTCATCCCATAATTTTTCCATTTTTTGTATTGGAATTTTATACTTTTTTGATAAAGAAAACAATAATTCACTAGATTCATTAATTACATCATCTAAATCTTTTGATTCATCATAATTTGCATATAATGCACGAAGTTGCCGTATTGCCTTTTTTCTGGTAGAATGTGTCCCATAAACTCTACTAGGTCTATCTTTATTATAGACCTCCCATTTATCTCCAGATTTTCTAATAGCAAACGGCATAAAAATCCTTCTAATAAAATTTAATCAATGTAGCTTACCATCATTTCCTTTATTTAAATCACTATCAAGTGATAATCCTAAAGCAGAACGAATTTTTTTTCTAAATTCAGCAAATTCTTTTTCTGCTCCTTTAGCTACAATAAACTTATCACCCTTTCTTTCTTGATCTGTGTTTTTATTTACAGAATCTTTTGAACCTTCAAACTTATTTGGAGCTTCGCTAGCTCCCGGTTTTCTTTTATTTTCTGCTTTTGTTTCAATTTCATTTTCAACATCATACTTTTTGGGAGCATTTTGTGCGCCAGGTTCACGAATTGTCTTTACTGGTTTTGAATGTGTGTCTTTTGACATAAAACCAACTGGCTTTCCTTGTTTGAAATCGCTTGTATCATTTGGCATATTTGTCTCCTTTTCTATGTTATTTATTTATATTATATTTTTATCTTTTAAAATTTATGCTGGTGGTGGAAGATTTTCTCCACCACCAACCCCACCCGACCCAACTTAATACCCGTAACCCGAAACATAATTTTCTTGGGCAAGTAATTCTTGATTTAAATTCCATTCTTCATCTGTAATTTCTAACAATTTTTGAACAACCCATTTTCTTGAAAATATTGGTTTTTCAGTATTTATTAAATCTTTAAACTTTTCAAAATTACCAAACCTTAATTCATATATTTTTGCTGCTAAGAATTTTTCAAACAGGTTATTAGCACATAATTTAATCTTAAAATCTTGTTCACTAATACCATATTCTTCTGCAATTCCTCTTAACTTCAAATGTGTTAAGAAAATATCTTTAAACAAGTATGAAAATCTATCAGAATATCTTTTTACTTCTTTCATAAACTTTACTTCTTCACGTGTTATATCTGATGTATCTCCAATAGAAAATTTATTATCTTCACCAAATCTACTTTTTGGTATTTTCAAACCTCTATAAAGTTTATTTAAGAAATACTCAACATCAGCAACTTCACCTAATCCCTGACCACCTTGTAACGTTGTCACATCTGATCCTCTTCCACCTTGAAAAACCGGAAACCAAAAATCCTCAGTCATAGCCATAGAATCTAAACCTTCAGCAATATCTCCAGTAACTGGATCAAAAAATTTCCTTTGTCTATATTTTCTAATCATTTCTTGCATAAATTGTTCAGCTCTTCCTTTTGGAAGAGAACCAACATCAATTTTAAATACTCTTCTTTCCGGAGCGCGAACAATACGATAAATCACAAGAGCATCTTCTAATAATTTCAATCTTTTATAAGTTACTTTAGATTCTTCTAAAAATGAAAGAACAACTTTCATATCATTGTCACGACTCCAATCATATTTTCCACTATTTGCGTAAGCAACCAAATTTTTATTTACATTAATAGCATTTGTTCCATCTCCTTGATAAGCAAAAAATAAAATTTCATCAGATTCTGGGTTTTTCCAAATTGGATATATTTTTTCTGTTGGTAATCTTTCAATTTTTATAATTCCTTTGTTTTCTTGATTTATATCAAAAACTTTTTCAAAAAATATTTCACCATCAATCATATATTCTCTAAACCATTGATAAATAAACTTATCAATTTTAATAACTTCATTCATTAAATAATCAAATTCATATAAAATTGTTTTTCTTTGATTATCATTTTCTCTAAATAATTTATTTGTAATATGTAATTCTATGTACTCTCCTTTTTCATTTTCATTAATTGCTTCATCTACATATTCATCTACAGCAAATGCAATTTCTGGATATTTAGCCATTTCTCTATACAAAGCAATTCGTGTTCTTTTATCTCTTTCTAATGAATAAATGTATTTTGAATAAATATTAACTGTTTGTTGAAAATCTGCTCCCAATGAAGATTGTAATGTATTACTATCGCTAACTACTGCATCAAATACAGATTGAGATGTTTTTTCTTCAGTTGGATTTTTTGGAGATTCAGTATCTAAAGTATTTGAAATTGTGTTTCTTGCTTTGTAAAGAACCTTCTTTTCTTCTGGAGTTAAAACATCATTATTAATTCTATTTGCTCTATTTCCAAACCTAAAGAATGAAAATATATTTGCCATTTTATTTCCCCTCTAATATTAATCAAGAGTCCCAGGAGCTAATTCAACTGTTTGATTATAAAAAAATCTTGCTTTATTAATATCTAATAATATACATTTTTGCATTTTTAATATATTGTATAATCTAAAATATTTTCTTAAAACATCATAAATTGGTGAATATAATCCATAATTAAAATTTTTATACAAAAAAGCTATATTTAAATTAAAAAAACTTAATGATATATTTTTTTTAGTTAAAATTTTATTTCCTTTATCATCAAATTCCGAAAAATAGTAATATTTTTCTAAAGCATAAAATAATTTTTCTGCTTCCGAATCTTTTTGACTTATTTTGAACTTTCTCAAGTCAACACCAGAAATTAATTTTTTACTTGGATAATAACCAGAAACTACAATTAATGGATTTAAAACTACTTTTTCATCTTTTCTTAAAGAATTAGCTTCACTTATACTTGGAATTTCTCTGCTAACATAATCAAAAGATAAAAAATCTCCAGCAATAACACTATTTCTTATAACAGAAATTCCTTCTTCATTTTCTTTTTTTCCAACTTGATTTGGCTTGTAAATAATACTTGTTTCAAAAGTCAAAATTCCACCAGGTATTAAAGATTTAGAAAAAAATGGTAGACTATCATTTATTTTCATATAAATTTATTTATAATTTTTTAACTTTATTTTTTCAATATATTCCTTTATATAATTTTCTTGATTTTCTAAATGAACAATAGTAGCATTTTTATCAGTTTCAAAATCTGTATGCCAAGGAATAAATTTACTTTCTGTTATTTTTATAGTATGATAATCAAAATAATTATGTAGGATTTCTTCTATTGTATATTTAGGAGAAACTAGATTATAAAAAACTGGTTTTTCTTCATTGTAAATAAACTTATTATTCAAAATATTTTCAAAAACCCACTTAGCAATAACTTGAACATGTGTCGGTCTTATATGATGTTTTGGATCAAACTCTATTGTTTTTAATAGTTTAATTTGGTTAAAAAGTTTATAAAAAACATTACAAAAATCTTGAACATCATCTGTAAATAAATTAGAAACCCTTAAAACAAAAATATTTTTTAATTTGACATTATTTTGTATTTGTTCAAGAATATAATTCTCATATTCTTTTTTACTTTGTGTATATTTATCCAATTTTTCTTTTGGATATTTTTCTAAATTAACATTTTTATAAACATAATCAGTACTAAAATGAATAAATTTAATATTTAATTTATTTAATTTTTCTCCAAGAAAATATGGAAAAATAGCATTTACTCTTTTTACTTCATTAAAATCCAAAATATTTTCTATATCTTGAACATTAGTTTTTCCACAACAATTAATAACATAAACATTTTCTGACTTAAAATAATTTTTAACATCATTTATTTTATTTGCGAAATCAAATATAAAATTATTATCAAAAATAGGAAATTTATCAAAAAAAGGAATAACTTGATAATTATCTAATGATAAATTTTTCATAAAAATATCATAAATTGTTCTTCCTAATCTTCCCTGAGAACCAAGAATAAAAATAATAGGTTTTCCAAAAATATTATCTTCATATCTTATTTCATCAACTTTGTACTTCTTTCCTTTTCCTTTGTAAAGACTTGTTGGAAAATTTCCAGTTATTGAATTTTTAAAATCTAAATTTCTATATGCATGAATAATTGGTGGTTCAACTTTAATTCTAAAAATATTTTGATTATCTGTAACAAAATATTCAAATTTCTTATTCTCATCAAAAAAATAATAAACCATCTTATTTTTCCATGAAATAAAATAATCTATCTGTTTTCTATGTTGATGTGGACCTCTCATAAAAAATGGTTTTGTTTCAGACCAATAAGATTGTTTAACATTTTTTGTTTGATCATCATCAGAACGCCAAACTTCACATAAATTTCCTCTAGCATCTTTATAATCTTCAATAATATCAATTGTAACTTTTCCATTAAAAAATGATGCAACTCTTTTATATGCTACTGTACTCATAATTTATTCTCCCAAGAAAAATGACCTATTTTCAACATACCAATCAATTGTTTCTGATAATCTTCTTTTTAAAGAAACTAAAGATGTCCAAGGAAGAGTGTCTTTAAGCATATATGCTTGATCATGTCCTAATCTATCTTTTATAAAAATAAATTCACCAGAAATATTATATTTCAATTTTAATTCTGATAAAATAAATTCAACAATTTGAACATTATTAAACAATTCTTGTGGTTTATAGGGGTAACCAATATGAATTATTGTATTATAATTTAAAGGATTTTGAAAAATATCACAAATTAAAGATACTGAATCTTTAACTGGAGTCCACTGTCTAATATTTTTACCATTTCCATAAATTTCAATTGGCTTATTTCTCAAAACTTTAAATATAGCATTTGGAATAAATTTTTCTAAATGTTGATATGGACCAAATTGATTTGCTAATCGAATAATTTTAACAGGAAAATTAAAAGTATGTTTCAAACTTAATAGAAATAAATCTTGTGCTGCTTTTGAAGCAGAATATGGATTTTGTGGATTTAATGGTGATTTTGTAGAAAAGTAATAATTTTCATCAAAAATATTTTCTAATTTTATATCACCATAAACTTCATCTGTACTTATATGAAAAAAATAATTAATATTTTTTATTTGAGTTAAATTTGAGACAATAGAAACATTATTTAATAAAAATTTTTGGGGCGTTTTAATACTGTTATCAACATGACTACAACTAGCAAAATTGATAATATCAACAATTGTATTTCTTTTTTGAATTTCTTCACATATTTTTGAAAATTTTGAAGAAGATAAATCATATTTTTTTAAGTAAATTGGTACATTAAGTTTTTTAAATTTTTCAATAACACTATTAAAAAAATACATATTATAACAGTTTGCATAATAATCTTCAAATAAATCAATTATATAAATTTCTGATAAATCATTTAAAAAATATTTAAAATTATTCTCATTATTTTTATATCTTTCAAAGAAATATTCTAAAAAATTTAATCCTATAAATCCACAAACACCAGTTAAAACTAATGTTTTTTGATCATTCATTAAAAATCTCCTTAAAATAGTAGTTGTTCAACAAAATGGTTGATCAACCACTATTAAAATGGTGGTTGATCATCATCAAATTTAATTTTATCAATATCAATATCATCATTTTCAACATTTTCACTCTTATGAATTGCACTATGCACTTTTTCTCTTACAACAACATTTTCCTGTGATTCTTTCTTTGTGTTTTTATTTTCCAAATTGTGTTTATTATTTTCATTTGTTGTAGAAGAAAAATTACCAAGCAATGACTTTAATTCATCATATGTCTTTACTCTATTATTTAATATAACTTCATTCAAATCCTTTATATTTTTAATAATCTTCTCTTCTTCATCTGGATTACAAATAGCACTTGGTTTTCTTGAAAAATCAGAAGAATCATAATTTTGATAGTTTGAAACTTGCTTTACTATCAAATTAAAATCATATCCTTCTGTTTGGTGCCAGAAAAAAAGATTATGAGTTAGTATAGCCTCAATAAATTTATCATAAATTTTAGAACCAAATTCCCAAACAAGAACTTTTCCGGCCTGGTTTTCTTCTCCTTTTCTTGGATCTTCTTTCACTAAAACATTCACAAAATATCTTCTCTTTATCCAATATTGACGAGCTAAATCAGTTGAATTTTTATCACCCTTACCAAACAAAAACTTAGAAAATTCACAAATTGGACACTTATTTTGGAATGTTGTTGGACAAATTTCATAAACCATCTTTCCTTCTGCAGTATTAAAAATATGAACATTTGCTTGAATCCAAGGTGGATTTGGACCATTATCTATCTTGCCATTTTTAATATTTGGAAGCACTCTAACTTTATATGTTGTTTTTGTTTCACCTTTAATTAACTTTGGTGTAAACCTCCAATCTCCACTTGACTTTTGTTGTATATTCTTCTTTTCAAGAAGAGACTTCTTGAGGGTTTCGAAGGAATTTATATCGAGATCAAACTTAGTCATGTTATTCTCCTTTCATATCTAATGATGTTTTAATTATATCTTTTATATTTTTTTTGTCAAACAGTTCCTGAAGACCCAAATCCATTTTTGTTTCTTTGTGATGCTATTGAAGTTGCAAGATGAAATTCTTCTGATGATAGATAATTTTCTGTTTTTGTAATATTATCATTCTTATGATTATCAATCCATTCTTGAGAATGATAAATAACTTCAGTTTGTAATAAAGGAATTTTATGAATCACTAATTGAGCTATTTTTGATTCCATAAAAATGTTAACTGGATGATATTTATCAGAATTAAATAAAATAACTTTTATATTTCCGGTATACAATTCATCAATTGTACCAGGAGTATTCAGAACTGTTAATCCACTTTTGATAGCATTTCCACTTCTAGGCCTTACATCAGCTACATATAAACAATTTTTTTCATTATTAAAAATTCTTGACTTATTTAAAAGTACAACTACACCAGTATCAATAATTGCTCTTCCTAAAGGTGGTATAATTGTTTCTTCTGCTGCAAATAAATCAAATCCAGCATCATTTTCATATACTCTTTCTGGGCAACGAGCGTTTTTATGTGTTAAAGCAAAAAATATTTTATTCATAGTTAATTTCTCCTTCATTTGGTATGTTTTCTGGATTAAAATTCTTTTTTAATTTTAACATATGTAAATTTTTTTCTAAGACTTCTTCTTTTATTCTTTTTTTATTTTTTTTATTTAAATTATTAAATGCTTCTTTTTCAGATATGTCAAAAAATTTAGATAAAAATAAAACAATTTCAAACATACTTATGTTATGTTTTTCATAAAATTCATCAACAATTTTATTAAATGCTTTCACAATAATTCCATGTATTTTACTAGGAGTTGTGTTATATAAACTTGCTATTTCCTCATATGTTTTTTTATCATTATTCTTAAAATGATATTTTTTTATAGTACTAATTGAATTCATATTTTTCTCCTTTCATTCAATAGACTCATCTAATTTCTTTTTAAACTCTTCAATAAAATCTGACACTAATTGTTGTGATTCTTGTTTAATTTCTTCTTCTGTGACAATTCTCATATGATTATAATCAACGGAAACTTCAATAATTTTATCATTTTTACTCCATCGAGATTTTGCTATCTTCCAATACATTTTGTTTCTTTCATCTTCATCACTAGATTTTGAAACCATAATAATTAAATCAGCTCCATGTGCTACACCCATTGAATCAGCAATTTTTTCCAAACCTATATCTGTTGAATTATAACCTTCTCTGTTTACTTGAACAGCAGAAAAGATTGGAATATTGTACATCATAGCAACTTGTCGAACTTCTTCTGTAACTGTTTTTAATTTTCCATAAGTAGATTCTGAGAAAGCTTTTCCATTTGGTATCATCAACCCCAAATAATCAATACAAATAAAATCTGGCTTAAAACTTTTTTTCAATTGCAAACTTTTTAGCAAAGAAATTAATGAATTTGCATTAAAAACATTAGGAAAAGATTCTTTAATAATTAATGTTCCAAAGGGCTTAATAGAAGAATCTATCTTTGCCTTTTCTTGTCTTTCTTTTACTTTTTCTTCTATAATTTTTTGAACCTCATCCAATTTAAAAATATACTCACTAGTAGAAATATTGGACAAATTTACATCAATACGACTTGCTAAAATGTTCTGATTTATTTCAAGAGTAATGTATAAACCATTTAAACCTTGTTCAATTAATTTGTATGAAACATGTCCTAAAATAAGTGTCTTTCCACCATTTGTTGGTGCAGCAAAAACTATTAAAGATTTTGGTCTCCAACCACCACCAATTGCTTCATCAATAATTTTATGTCCAGATGGAATAATATAATCTGATTTTTTCATATCTTCTATACGTTTATGTAAATCGCCAAAATAATCAATTCCTAAATCATCATCAAAAGAAACTTCACTAGCTTTCATAACAATTGAAGCCGCTGAATCCGCATCTCCTTTTTCCAAATACTCAACACTTTTTAATAATGCCTTTTTTATTTTTCTAATTTTTATAAAATTTTTTACTTCATCTTCAATAAATTGCAAATCTTCTTCAGTATATTCTAAACTTAAACATTCATTAAAATAATCTTCACATTTTTCTATTTTTTCTGAATCATTTTTAAGGAGTTTAGGTAATAATGTTTTTATAACAACATTCCTTGATGGAATTTTAAAATACATTCCATAATATTTTTTAATACACTTAAAAATACTTGATCCTTCATCATTAAAAAAATCATGCTCTAATTTATCAATGTATTTTGAACAAAATATTATATTAGAAAACAATTCTTTTATAATAAACATTTCAATATTAATAGAAGACATAAACTTTCTCTCCTTTTATTTTTTAAGAAAATTTTCAATCGTTAATTGTACTATTTTTTGTTTTTTCATCAAGATTATTTTCAAATTCTTCTGTTAAATTCAAATAACTATAAGAAGAATATTTTACATCATTTGAAACTTTTGCATCTAAATCTTTTAATATTGGTACCCAAACATCATCATTATATAAATCTTTTGTCCAAATAGTCTTATTAAGATGTTTTACATTCCATCTATTTCCTGTTTTTTCAATAAACCCATATTTAATCGCATCTTCTAATAATCCATGATAAGGTTGTAATCCTTTTTCAAAATCAATATAAGCATCAGCAACTAAACCCTCAGGAACAAATCTATTTTTGAAAGTTGTAAATACAATTCTGTTTCCAACTTTCTTTTTTTCACTTGAATTATCAACTAAATTTTTAATATCCTCTTTTACTGCATATTTCTTAATACCAACAAGAGAAGACACCATATAGATAAATGCATTTCCACCTTTTGGAACCTCTGTTGGTGGAACATTTGGATTTGGAGCTGGTTTTTCATATGTGTGATTTGTAATTACCATTGCTGCATTATATTGAGATATAGCTTTTTGTATAATTCTAGAAGCAGATGAAAATTGTTTTGCTCTTAGACCCATATCTTGAGATGTTCCACCTTCTTCTGATTCATCTATTTCTTTTTCTGTAACTAAATTTGCAATTGAATCTGTCACTACTAACCATTTTTGATCTGGATCTTTTTCATGGAAAAACTTCAGTAAATTAACAATACTTGTTCTCCACTGTGATATTGTAATAATATCATCTGGAAGAATAATATTTGAAGTATCTATTCCAAATCTCTTTAAATCTTGATTTTCATAAGCATTTTCTGTGTCATAAACAATAATTCCATATCCAAGTTTTTGTGCTTCGCGAATTATATTTTTACAAACATAAGACTTTCCAACACCTGGAAGTCCTACAAATGCTGTTATTCTTCCATGTGCTATTCCTCTAAAATAAGATCCAGACAAAATTTTATTTAAAGAATAACATCCGGTTGAGATAAATGTAGAAATATTTGTATATAATGATTCATCACAAGTACTAACTTTTATATTTTTTTCTCTTTCCAGCTCTTTTATAAGTTCTCGAATGTTTAGATTTTCCTTTTTCATAGTTCACTCCTAATTCAGATCTCACTTATTATAATATAAAAAATAAAAATGTAAAAATAAAAATTATTCCATTTTCGGATGTCTAATTTTATCAATTTCAAAACGAATGGGAGATTTATTTGGTTCTACTAGGGAAGCATTATAAGAAACTTTATAATTTATTTGATCTTTATTAAATAAAACATATTTAACTTTTATAAATTCATTATTACAATCAACAAAAGAATAATAATAAATTCCAACATTTTCTTCTTGTTCTTCATTTTGTTTATTTTTAATAAGATCATTTAACATATTTTTAAAAGTTTCATTTTTATTTAAAAATTTAATTATGAATGAAACTAAAAAGAAATTCAAATAACCATGATTTGTTGATTTTACACCACTATGTGGGTCAAACAAATTTATCATTACTCTTTTTGTATCATTTTTAATATTTGATATTCCTAATACTCTTTCATATATTTCTAATAATTTTTCAACAATAAATTCTGGTTTATATTTCTTAGAACTTATTATCTTAGAATGCCACTGATCTAAATCTTCTATTCTAATATCTTTTAATTCATAACCAATTTTATTAAAAGTTATATTTATTTGATTTAAAAGTTCTTGTAAAACATGGGGAAAATATTTCTTAATAATTTCTTGAGAAACAGAAACTAAATTTTCAGCTCTTGTCTTACTAGAAAACCTTTTAATAATATCTAAACATAACTTTGTTTCTGGATTATTTTTAATTTCTCTTTCATATTTACTTTCTAATTTATTAATATTGCTTTCTGTTAAAAATGGTTGTAAAGCAGATCCTCTTGCTCCTTCTGTTTTTACAGAAAAGAAATAAAAAATATTTCTACTTCCAATACCAGAAAAATCATATAATGTATTAGAAGCTTCCGGATACTCTATTTTTTCTACAAAGTTTAAATTTTTTAATGCTAATAAAGCTGAGAAAACTTCTCCAAAATTTTTAGAAATAATTTTTAAATCCTGTTCGGTAAGATTATATTTTTTATCCGCACCAAAACGATGGACTTTTATTATTTCTGAGCCATTATCTTTCATTTCAATTTCTTGACTGTTTTCAATAGAAAATGTAATACAATCATTTAGATATTCATATATTTGTTGAGCAATATTATTTTTGAGAGAATCTTTTTTTTCTAATTTATCTTTAAATTTTTCATAAATTTTATTTCTTAATACTTTTTCCAAAGTTTTGTAACTAGAAAAACTTTTATTTTCTAAACCTAAATCAGATGGAGATAATTCCATTGTACTTGAAGAAATAAAATAATTTTTTGAAACATCTAATCCACCAAGAATTCTCTTTAATTCTTGTTTTGGTTTTGACAAAAAACTTAATGGAATAAAAATTTCTTCATTTTGATAATTTACTTTCGCTAATGATATAACTTTCTTTGTTTTCTTAGAAATTTCATCAAAAACAGTATGGGAGAATATTGTATCATCTAAAATTTTTACTTCCGAATTTCGGGGAATAAATTTTTCTCTTTCTTTAAAGGGGGAACTTTCACTAGAAGAAACAGAAGAAACTGGTTTTACTAAATCATAAACAACATTTATATCACTATTTGTAACAGTTTTTACTTCTAATGGTAATAATTCTTTACCTAATTGATCTCCTTTTTCTAAGTCTTTATTCATTTCTCTTATTTTATTAAATAAATCTACAACATATTTTTTCCATGATGGAACCCCACCAGAACTTTTTCCTGCTAAAGATGCTTTTTCTTCATAAAGAATTTTGTTATAATTTCTTCTAATATACCATGCTTTATAAGTAAAATATTTATTCATAGAAAAAAACTCCTTTTTATATTATTTATTAAACTAAGAAAAAAGATCTCCTTCTGAAATGGAATTATATTTTAAATCTGGTAATTTCCAATTTAAAACATTAAAAATACTTTTAATTGGACTTAGTACAGCCCTATTAAACTGTTCTTCTTTATTGACATATTTTTCAAGATTTAATTCTTTGGGAAATTTATCTTTAAATCCAATAACATTCTCTGGCCATTGTGGATTTTCAATAATATACACATATTTCATTTTATCTCCACTTTTTATTGGTTCATATTTTTTTGTAAGTAATTTATTTTTTGAAATTGCATTATTATATAAAATAGCCGCTCTAATGTGCATTGGAGTTGATTTAAAACCACCATGATTTTTATATTTTTCTAAATATTCATCCAAATTATTCACAGATGAAGGAAAAGCAATATCTACTATATCAGCATTTTTAAATTTCTCATAAAGATTATACAACTCTTGTATAGTAAATTGATAATTTGTTTTTAATAAGATGTTTTTAATAATGGTTTTCAAATTTTCTCTGGCAAATGGTGGAGTAGACGATCTAACAACATCGATCCCAACAAGTTTTAATCTTTTTCCTTCTTCTAACTCTACACCCTCACTGTTTATAACCCACATAGCATAATGCTTTTTAGCATTTAAAAACAATGCTCTAGATGCAATAGCTTCTCTCTTAAAAAATATAGTATTTTTTTGTAAATTACAATATTGTGTTGTCAGAATCTGCATATTTTTCTGAATAATGGAACTTACTAAATTAATTAATGAAGATGCTTGTTCTTCTTGTTTTTCTTTTTCTTCTTTTGACCATAAATCAAAAAATTCTGAATTTTCCTTTTCAATATTAAATAACAAAAAATTTTTAATTTTTTCATCAGACTTTGATAAATCAAAACCCATTGATTTTAAAATTTTTTCAAATGAAACATACAAAGAATCAGTATCACCATAAATTACAACATCTGAAACTATTTGATTTTTATTATTTCCAAATTGTTTATTGTTTTCCCATTTAGAACTACTAAAATAACTATTAATTGCATATATGCTTGATGTTGTAATAAGTCTTCCAGTCATAGTTACAGCAACAGCATTATCATAATCATACAATCGAGAATGTGGTGTTCCCAAATAACCATAAACACTATTAATCAAAATTTTATAATTATATTGTAATCCATCATATTCTTCTTCTTTCTCTTTGTTATGTTGTTCTTTTGCTTTTAACATCAATTTTTTATATTCTTTTCTTTTATCAAACCACTCTTTAACAAATTTCCCAACCACTCCCTGAACATCAGTTTTATATATTGCACCATTAGCAGCTAAACAATATTTATTTTTTTTCATAAAATCAGCAAATTTTCTAATTGAAATTTCTTTTCCTGAAATTTGCATAACTGTATCATCTTGATGTTGATCATCCGCCAAACATTTCATAAGAGGTTTAACATATTGCTTTGGAATAACAGTAATTTTTGTTTCTGGGCTTATATTCCAACCCATCATAATTGATGGATACAATGATGTAGCATCAAATGAAACAATCCACTGATGAATTCCCGGTTCTGGATCTTTTACATAACCACCAATATATTTTTCATCTTCTTTTTCATTTACATCTGAAAAATTCCTAACATCTGGAAGGACAATTTTATCTTGTGCTAATCTTGAAAGAAAAGCACCATCCAAAACTTTTGTTGTTTTCACAAAGTGTTCAAAAGGAACTCTACACCCATAACAAAAAGTAAACAACAAATTAAAAAACTTCTTTTTTTCATCTAATTTCTTCAAAAGTCTAACATCTTGAATATTATATTCTACATATTGTTGCCAATTTTTATACAAATCAGCAATAGTTCCATCATATGGAATTTTTGATTCACCAATTTCTTTTTTAGCTATATAATCTAGTTTCCAAGATTCTTGTTCAGAAAAGGTATAATTTTGAAAAACTTCCATATAATCAAGCAAATTTATTCCTGGAATTTCAAATCTTTCTTCAAATTTATATTCTGAAATTGGAAGTCTTCTACTATAAACATAATCTATAGGTGAAATTTTTGAAGCTCCATCTTTGATAATTCTTCCCTTTTCATTTTGTTCATAGCCAAATAATTTTCTACAACGATTAATAATATATGGTATATCATATCCATTACTATTCCACCCAGAAATAACATCTGGATGTGTTTTTTGAATAAAATTCATAAATTCATTTAAAAGTTCTTTTTCATCCTCATGAATATATTTTTCAAAATTTTCATTATTTTTTCTTAAAAACTTATCATCAAAATCTTTTTCACAAAATATAAAAAATTTCTTTTGTTTTGTTGACCAAATAGTAATAATTTTGATTGGATAATTTGCGTCTTTCGCTTCTGGAAAACCGGCATCTGAGTAAACCTCAATGTCCAAAAAATAAATATCAAAAATAGGAAGTTTTAAATCAATTCCTAAATAATGCTGAATAATAAATTTTGTTTCTATTGGAACATCAGATTCATAAGTTTCAATGTTTTTTGACTTATAATATTGAATCTTATCTTTGTAAGTATACCAATCTTTACATTCTATTTTTTTGACTAAATTTCCAAAAATTGTTTTATATTCAGAATTTCTATCTTGAGAAGAAATAAAAAAATACAATGGTGGGTCATAAACATTAAGTTTTTTTATTCCATTTTCATATTCCCAACAAAGAATTTTATTTGTTTGGAATTTATCATAATAAACATATGAATACATATTTTAACCCCTCACAATATAATTTTACATTTGAATAAATAAAATCAAGAAAAATTTGATTTATAAAGTTCTTTATATATTCCAATGTTTTCTGAACTTTCAAGCCATCTTTTTGCTAATTCTGCTTTTCCAGCTTGTAAATATTTTTGATAAGACTCTTCATTATTCCATAGCTCCTTAATAGCAGAATACCACAAATCAATTTTATTTTCCAAAGTTAATAAACCAGGAACTAAATCATATGGTCCTTTTTTATTTCCAATTGAAGAACAAATAACAGGAAATCCCAATGCAGAATATTCTAAAATTTTTAAATCAGATTTTGCTAAATTAAATAAGCTATCAGCTATAGGAGCTATTGCTATATCAGCATCTATTTCATCCAATGCATTAGGATATTCAATAACATTCCTCCATTTATGTTTTTCTACTTTTCCTTCTAATTCTGGTGGTGCAGTTCCAAAAAATATCCAATGAAATTCATTTAAAGTTTTCTCTATAAGAGGAATTAAAAATTCTAGATCACCACCTTTTCCAATATGAGATGAAGAACCAGCCCATAAAATTCTTGGTCTGTTTTCTTTTTTTCTTTTATCTCTTTTCCCAAGATTTTTCCATACATAATGGGGTAAAAAATTTGGTACTACATATGAATTTTTAATATTGAATTTCTCTTCATAATAGTCTTTCAAAAATTTAGTAGAAAAAGTAACAAAATCACATATTCTAAAAATTTCTATTAAATTATTTTTTCTTGTTTGTGTATAAAATTTATAAGCCATAGTATTATGTGGCATTATTTCATGAACTAAATCATCCAAATCATAAGATAATTTTGTTGGAAATCCAAATTTTTTTATATTTTCTTTATAAAAACTAATTATTTTTGTTTGAGAAATTGTAACTTGTCTTTGAAATCTTATATGATCTGATATTTTTATAAAATTAATATCAAAATTAAAAGCAAATAATTCAGAAACTTCATAATTTTCATCACAAACTGCTAAATATCTAAATGGATAAAAAGTTCTATAAAATCCACACCCATGTTTATCTGCTGGATATAAAATAATTTTGGATGGTTTATTTTTATTCTTTTGCATATTCATTTTTATTTCCTCTGAAAACTATATTATATATTTTTTTTTAAAAAATATAAATAATAAATAATTTATATAAAATTAAGTATATGGAGATCATATGCAAAAGAAAAAAACAATTAGAAAAAAGAAACCAATAGCTTCTAAAGAAGATTATTATATTGACAATGATGAATATGTTAAAGAAATCTTAAATTATAAAAAAACTGGTATAGCTTCAGAAAGATTAGGAGAGTTATTTACTCTTCATACAGAGAGATATGCTTCCGCACTTTCTTTTAAAAATTATACATTCTTAGAAGAAATGAAATCCCAGGCAAAATTATTTTTACTTAAATATGCCAAATCATTTGATCCAAACTATGATTCAAAAACTGGAAAAAAATTAAATGCTTTTGCTTATTGTACAGCTATAATATATAATGCTTTTATACAAGTAATTAATAGAGAAAAAAAGCATTCAAAATTAAAAGATAAAATTATAAAAGTATATAAAGATATTAATTTTTATTCAGATAAAATAAGATCTCTTAAAAATGTTGATTTAGAGTAATTTATCCAACTTAACCTCAGAATCAAATAAATTTTTATTATGTAAAGAATTTATTATATCAATTATAGTAAAATGTATTTTCTCTTTTTCAAAAATACAAACTGTTGTTGCAAATTTTGGAAATAGTGAAATCCATTTTTTATGAACTTTTATAGCACATTCTTTAAATTTTTCATAATGATTGTTATGAAGAAAATTAGATGTTCCATCTGATAAGTGAATACATTCTGCATTTATTGCAAAATTTTTCATTTTTCTTCTTTTTGCTTCTAAACAAATATCAACTCCATAAAAATGAAAATGATCAATAATATTTTCATCAAAATACAATATATTATTATTTTTAATAATTAAACACAATTCATCTAAAGTATCAACCTCATAAAAATCATAGTATTTTTGACTTTTTGAATTTAAATTTTTTTGATCATGTAGATAAATAATTGGTTTTAAAAAATTATTTTCATTTAAAATTCCAGCTATTCCTAAAACTCCCCAATTAATTCTTTTTAATTTACAAACAATAAAATATTTTATTTTTTCTAACCACATAAAATTAGGAAATAATAAATCTTGATGACAAATTAAAATATATTTTCCAGAAGATAAATTTATTCCGTAATTTAATGGTTGAGAGCAATTTGTAAAATGATTATCAAAATTTAATAATGATATTATTTCAATATTTTCAGAAAATAGTTGATTTTGTAAACTTTTTAATTCATTTAAATATATTTCTTTGTTATTAACTAGAATGACTAAAGTAAAAAAAACATTTTTTTTATCATTATATTTTTTTAAAGAAATAAATTTATTTTTTATATAATTTTCAGTAGTATCTTCTAAATCTAAAATTTTCAAATTCTTAAAACAATTAACAAAAAAATATTTTTTCACAATTTTTACAAAATTTGAAAAAATTTTATTAAAATCAATAAGTATTAAGAAAAAATTTTCTTTATTTATTAAATTTTCAATTTTATCATTTTTAAATACTATATCATTAAAAGTATATTGATCTTCTAAATTTTTATTGTAAAAATAAAAAAAATCAACATCATTCAAAATATTAAATTTTCTTATTACATCTGATGCAGTTTTCAAATTTTCTATTTTATCTATATTTTTTAAAAATATTACAAATTTATAGTTAGTAAAAGAAAATGAAGAAATAAAATTAATTTCATTTTGAATATATTTGTTTATGTTTTCATTTTTAATATATTTTTGATTAGCTTTTAAATAATCAGTAAACAAAATATTATTTGAAACTTCTTCTTTAAAATAATTTTTAATATCCATAAATTTCCTCCTTTAAATAAATATCTTTTATTTTTATATTAAAATTATTATCCTTATAATACTTCAATCTTTTTCTGAAATGCTCTTCACTAAATTTTAAATTTTCAACTATATCATAAAGTTGTAAAATATTTTTTGAAGAATGCAATCTCAATCCCCTACCAACAGATTGTAAAGTTTGTATTTTACTTTTTCCAGCAGCTGCAAAAATAATAACATGCAATCTTTTTATAGAAATGCCTACTGAAAAAACACCAACTGTGGCGATAATAATATTTCCACCTGAATTTTCTAAATTATGTCTTATAAAAGTTCTTTGTTGAATATCAATGTTTCCATTAATAAGATGTACTTTTTCAAAATTATTTTTAAATAAATTAAATAAATTCTCTGAATGTTCTATTTTTTTTACTAAAATTAAAACATTTTTATCCCTTTTTATATATTCACTTGCTATTTTTAAAATTGCTTTACTTCGAAATTCATCATTTTCCAAAAATATTTTTTCTTCTTGATAATCACAATTATTCAATTTTTCTAAAATTTTATTTGGGTAATAAATTTTCAAAATATTAATGTTAATATCAGAAATTTGTTTAGCTTCTTGAAGTTCTTGATAGCCAACTTTATCTAACACATGACCTAAAACACCTTCTACTAAGAAAAAGTCTGCTTTATGCTCTGGTAATGTTCCAGTAAAACCAAGACGATATTCTGCATTAAGCATTTTTTCAGTTGTTGAACGAACTACATCTGCTTTTAATGAATGACATTCATCTACAATTAATGCTTTAAATTTTAACAATAATTCTTTTTTTCTACAAATTGATTGCCAAGTAGAAATAATAATTGGTTCATCCTCATCTTTTTTATACCCACAATATTTTCCAATATATTTTTTGTCTAAACCAAAAGAAACCATATTTTCATATAACTGTTCTACTAAATCTAATTTTGGGACTAAAACTAATATTTTCATTTCTTCATATTTTTTTAACAAATAATTTACAACTAAAGTAATTGTCAAAGATTTTCCAGAAGATGTAACATGTTCACAAATTCCTCTTTTGTAATATAAAGACTTTAAAGCACCTCTCAATTGATGTTTGTATGGCATCACAGAATCTTTTAGTAAATCATCAGTATATTTTAAAAATTCTTCTGTTAAATTTGATAATTGATTTTCATTTTCTTCTAAAAAATTTTTAATTTTTTCATGAACAATAATTTCATAATTACAATCCTTGATATAATCATAAATTCTTTTAAAATTCCCCAAATAAAAAATACCATTCGGTTTAACAAATTTAATTTTCCCATCCCAAAATCCCTTTTTATAAGAAGGCATAAAATAATAATTTTGTACATAAACAGAAAATTTATTAACAATATCTCTTAAAAGGTTTGCATCTAAAGTAACAATTCTTCCATAAACATTATTAATCCAATCAAATTTTACTTGAATTTTATTATTAGAACTTATCTCCATAAAAATTATTTTATATGTTTAATAAATTATTTATAATTTTAATATTTATCTGTTTTTCTTATTTCTAATATATTTTTTATATCAAATTTCTTACTTTTCAAAATATCAAATATATATTCTACATATTCTACAAATGAAGTTTGCATATCAAGAATTGATTTCATTTTTGTAATTCTAGAAGATCTAATTACAAATCTATCAAATTCATTTAAAGTTTTAAATAAAAATGGATTTTGTTTTGCTCTTTCATATTCTTCTGATTTAATTCTTTCATATTTTAGTTTTAATTTATTTAAAGTTATTTTTTCTTTTATTAAAATATCTTTAATTCTTACAATTGCAGAATGTGTTTCTATTATTTGAAGTTCTAAATCTTTATCACTTGATAATAACAAATTATCTTTAATAAATTTATCTAATTCATTTTTCTTTTTATCAAAATTTTCTTCTAGTTTTGTATAATATTCCTCAAATTCTTTTTCTGACATAAATTCAAATGTTTGTGTCTCATTCATAATAGTTCCCCTTCATCATTGAAAATATTATAAT
>JANWZV010000040.1 GCA_025061805.1 Candidatus Dojkabacteria bacterium
ATAGCTTTATTCGGATTTGGTGACGTATGCTCTATTAAAAAAACTTTATCTTTCAATATGTCTAAAGAAGCATGAATCTGTAAAAAAAATGTATTTACAAAATTTTGAAAAATATTTGAATCAACAAAAAAGTTAATAAATCCTGGTTTTACAATATCTATTCTTTTAAAATAATTAGTAAAAGAAACATCTTTATTTAAAAAATTTAGAATACGTGAAGATAAATCTAGTGGATCTTTTTTTAAAACTTTTGCAAGCACCAAAGCAACGTTTGTAGAAATATCTCCATGTACTTGATGTTCTGGTATGTCTACTATGTATTCAATATTTTGTAAATCTAATGATTCTAACAAATAAGTATTGATTTTTTGTATTAATAGTTTTTTGATAGGATTGAAAGATGAATTGAATATCATAATACAACCGTAATTTAATATATATTTACTTTTCCAACATATAATTTGAATAAATTATTAATATTTATTGTTTTTAATAGACAAGCTTTTTAGACGTTGAGAAATTAAGGATTTAGCAGACATTTTAATCTCATGATTGTTATCTCCATTACTATCTACAATATTTTTTGTACTATTTTGTTTTTTCTTAGTACTTTTTTGTTGTTGTATGTAACTTTTTTTTGTTTTTGTTTTTTTAGAAGTAATTTGCCGAGATGTTACGTTATTGTCTATACTTAACTGACTATATAGGCGACTACTTTGTTCTTCTCTTTGTAAAAACTCGTAAAAATCTTTTGCAACTTGGATTTTCACATTATTACGTACTTTTTCTATTAAATTATCATTTTGATCATCCAATGAACCAATATTTTTTAATTCTACGTAATCAATCACACTATCATAATCGAAATTTATATTAGTAATATATACATGACCATCTAGTATACCAAAATATATTTCGACAGGCTTTTTTAATATTTGTTTTATTTGTAAGTATATGTTTACTATTTTATCTAATGTTTTCTGATCCAATTTTTGTTCTTTTTGCCAAACATATGGGACATCCAAATCAATAATAGTATTGTTATTAATTACCTTCATTTGTCTTTGTCTAACTACTTCTGATCTTTTTACTTGCAAAGATATCGGATCTATTATATGTATATCTGCAACACTTGTAGAATCATGTATTACTCCAAAAGAAGATCTTATTTCTATATCAAACTCATTCATACTATCAAAATATTGGAATATTGAACCTGAAACTGAATATGGTAACAATTTAGTTAACAAAATATTTACGTTTTTTTTACTTAGTGTATCAAAACTAAACCTTCCATCTTTTACAACTATATTTTCATAAAATTGAAGTATCTCGTTAACGAAATAATAAAAATCATGATTAAACGAAATAACATTAGTAGTAAATTTATGGAGATCTATAAATACAGAAGCTTGTATGACTTTATTCATCAAGAATTTAGAATAAAAAACTTTCAACTCTGATAATATTTCATTAGATAATTCTGCATCTATTAAAAATTGATTTGTCAAATTCAATTTATTATTACAAAAATCGACAAAGACATTACTTGTTAATAAGTAATGAATTTTCCTAGGATTATATAAATCCAGAAAATATAGTTCCTGATCGTATTGAGCACCTTTAACGAACTTATACTTTGGATACGCATAAGTAAACAATTTCATGTGCTTTAACTTAAACTTAATACACAAATATAATATATCCTATCATATGGACAATACATTTATATAGTTGCACCTAAATAACCAATAATAAACTTATATAAGTATATAACTAAAATTAATACATTCATTCAACAAACAATAATCTTTATATAAATTAGTCTAAATTAGAAATAAACTATTAGAAAAAATTAAAACATACTTGGATTAATAATACAGTAGTGCTTGTGATTTTCAAATTATTTGATGTATTGTTAAGTTATTTGTTGTAGATACATACACTAGTAGTTACTAACTAGTTTCCAGTTTGAAGCAATGCTTTATTTACGGCATCTTGATCAGTAAAGGGATATTCTACAGTTCCGAAGCATAAACTTTTTTCATGTCCTTTTCCCTGTGTAATAACTATATCGTTCTTTTCTGCTATCAGAATCGCGAATTTTATAGCATCATAACGAGAATTTACGTTCTCTTCATCGAAGGAAAAAATAGTTTTAGATGATCTTGCTAATGTTTTTAAATTGTCGTTGTACTCTTTGTTAAATTCTAAAGAATTAGCAAATCTTTTAATTAACTTTGCACCTGATTTTTCCGCTCCACTTATAATTGCGGTGTTTATAGCATACAAGCTTTCCGTCCTAGGGTCTTCTGCCGTAACTATTGTAATGTCGGCTAGTTTACCTGATACTTCGCCCATAGTATATCTTTTTTCAACATCTCTCAGTCCTGCGGAACCAAACACATTAATTATTTTTCCATTACCCACAAGTAAATTATTTCGAACGTAATTTAAGGACTTTTCCAAAGAATCAGCATTGTGCGCAAAATCTACAATTACTATAAAAGGATCTTTCTTCATTATTTGCATCCGCCCAAGCACACCAGTAAAATTCAAAAGACTATTTGATATGCTTTGTATATCTATTCCAAGTATTTCACCAACCTTACATGCAGCTAGAATATTATATACATTGTAGTCTCCTAAAATAGGCACATTAAAACATACACCTTTATAGATAAAGTTAACAAAAGGCTTAACTTGTATACTTTCAACTTCGTTTTTAGAATAAGACACTATTTTTATAGTATTTTTCACATGATCACGAATATATTTTGCTAAAAAATTAAAAGATTCATCATCACCGTTTAGTACTACACTACCATTCTCTTTTGTCTTAAGAATCAGTCTAGCTTTAGCCCGTGCATAGTTTTCCCATGTAAAATGGTAATCTAAATGATCTCTTTTAATATTAGTAAAAACTGCAATATCAAATTTTGTAAGTCCTAACCTACCTTGATCTAAGCTATGTGACGAACATTCACAAACCAAATATTCAATTTTTTCTTTTCGCATTTTTGCCACAATCCTTTGTAACTCAATAGGATCTGGTGTAGTTACATGTAATCCAGTATCTATAACAGTATTACCAGCACGAGCTTCTACTGTCGAAATTATTCCTACTTTAAAACCTAAGTTTTTTAACATCTCATAAATTAACGTAGTTGTAGTTGTCTTACCTGAAGTACCAGTTACTCCTATAACTTTTAAATTACGCATAGGGAAGCCATAGCATACTGATGCAATTGCAGAAATAAGTATTCTATAAATTCTTTTTAGTGTTCTTATAGAATAAACCATTACCATTTTATCTTCCTAGCTAAACTATAGTAAAACAAATAATATTAACTGGCTAATTGAAAGTAGTACAATTATACATGAAAGTATAAAGAAAAAATTTGTTTTTAATCTGCCAAAGTATGTACTTACTGAAATAGAATTATTTAAAAATAAACCCATTAATACTCCAGCAATTAATCCACCAATATGAGCCCAATTGTTTACGTTTAAACCTGGTATAAAGCCAAAAAGTATAGCAATAAAGATGTAAGATATAAAATTCACGGCATTAATTGGTAAATCTGTACCAAATCTATTTTTCTTTAAAATACCACCCAAAATTAATCCTAATAAAGCAAATATAGATCCGGAAGCACCTACTGTAAAAATATTTACATATTCAAATAAAGAACCTAACAATGTAAATATACCAGCAGATATTCCACCTAGCACGTAAACTGTAAACAATACTTTACCACCATAAAACGTATTTACCATATTACCTATATTGTATAAAGCAAGAAAATTAAAAACAAAATGAAATAAATTTATATGAACAAAATTAAAAGTAAGTAGTTGAAAAAACGCTCCTACTTCAAAAACGTTATATGTACCAAGAACTAAAAAAGATAAGCTATCTCCAAAACCTAATAGTATTAAAAGAAATACAAGCAAATTAATTCCTAACAAAAAATTTAAAAAACTAAGCTCTAAACGAATCTCAAAGTTCATATTCTGAAAACAGACATTTAATACTTAATAATGCAATAATACTAGAAAATACATTAAAAGTATATTCGAATATAACTATTTTAAGGGAAAAATTTACGTAATTCTTTGTACGTATATACCTCCCACAAATTGTTCATTTTTTTTAACTTGTCTGTATCTGGTACATCAAAATCTGGGAAAAAAGAATAAAACTTATTTAAAGTCAATATTTTAACTTTCGGTTCTAGCTTATATTGTGAATTTCTAACTATTTCAACTTTTGATCCTCTCTGTATCAAAAATAAAGCGAGTCCTTTTTCTTTATGAAGCATCACATCATAGTTTACATGTGTTTTATTTGCTACAGTCACAAAACCAAAAACTGCAGGATGATAGTGAATATTAGTAAAAGAGTAAAAATAACCAGGTGGTATAAAGAAACGATCACCTGCATTTAATTTTATGAGATAACAACATTCTATCTTTGTTGGTAGCATAAGATACTCTATAGATGAGACATCAACATTGTGATACTTTTGTAATATTAGAATGACTTGGCCTGTAAAAACTTGTACTATACTGTCAATTTTATTCTGATCTTCATTACTCCCAGAAAAATAAATATGTGTTTTTACGAACTCTATTCCTACGTTACCATTGGGTAAAACAAAAATATCATACTGGAAATTGCGAGGACTTTTACTTAACATCGGAGATGTAATTTGTTTGTAGCGATAATACACAATATCTGGATAAACTACAGACTTGCTTAATAGTATATTACGAATATCAGAAATCTTAACTACATCGCAATCAAAAAATTTGAAATCATTTTGGAATTCTAAAGATGATTTGTTGGTATTAAAAATCAAAGGAAAACCACTATATAACGACAAGTCACGCATAACAAATGCAATAATTTTATATTTGTACAAACACACAAAATCTACTAATTATATTAAATTAATACTATTTTGTCAAAGCATAAATTAGAATTGTATTGTATTTGAGAAAGAGTGTCATGTAGTATATTGTATATCCAAATTTAAGTCATTAATAAACTTTATTAAAAAATCAAAATGTATATTTTCGTTACCAAAATCATAATAAAATTTTAAAATATCTAATAACTTTAGCTGAAAAATATTAGGGGACATAAATATATGCATACCGTCAATTTTTTTATCTTCATTATCCAGATATTGTTTTTGATAACTTCTATCAAAAAACACGAATTTTTTATCTTCTACATAAACGTTTGGTAATAAAACTTTATAATAAAATGTTTTACTCGATATCTTTTCAGAATATGTAATTTGCAATCCGTCAGAAAACATCAATTGATTAACATTATCAAAATTCGTGTATACGAAGTTACTGGTTGAGATATAAAAATATAAGCCTTTATTTTCGTGTAGGAAACTTACAAGAGAATACAGCGTAAAACTTTGGATAAAATGTGAAAAATTAATATTAGCATTCTGCAGCTTTGCAATATATAAATTAGGATATAAAATAATCCATGAGTCAATATCTTTGATATTTATTAAACGTAAAATTAAATCATTGTTCTTAATTTGTTTTATATTCTGCACAAACCATAACACATAATTGAAAAATATTATTGAATATCTCACTGGTAAACCTAGTTGGGCAACATTAAATTTATGCATAGAACTTAACAAATTACTATTATCTAAATCTTTTGTATACATTGCATAAAGGGATAAAATATTTTTGATTGTAGAGGATACAAGTTTCTTATTTGTATATAATACTAAGTTTACATTATACTTATTTAGAGAATATTTATGTTGCATCATAAATAAATACTTTTAAATAAATTAGAAAAAATTAATAAATTATAATTAGTTTATATTTAGTACTCAAAAATGGCTATATCGTATTTTGACACAAAATATTTTAACTTACTAAATACCCAAAACATTCAGCACAATCCAGTAGATGCTTTACTAAATTGGACAATGATACAGATACGATTAGTGCTTCTATTAATAGAAATTATAACGGTTATTTTGCTGGGTATAAAAATTGTTGTTGATACGCAAACTAAAAATCTAAATACAAGAATAGTTGATAATGACCTAAAACTTTCTTACTATGCAAAAGAATACGAACCAAAATTAATTAAAATACAAGAAAAATCTAATAATTATGGAATAATTTTAGATCACACATACGATGTAGCACTTGTAGTCAATGAAATTTATAATTTAATTGATCAAAGCATAGCTGAAAATATAGTAGTACAAGTAAATACTCCAAATATCCTAATTAGTGGATACGATGATATCAAAAAACTCAGAGACATAGAAATTATTTTGAAAAGTAAAGCTAATTATATAGACAAAAAAACAATACGAGTACAAGAATTTGTCTCAGAAACTGACCAAATATATCAAGTAGACGAAAAAGGTAAGTTATTAATTACCGGTCTAATAAATAGCAATGCTAAAAAAATTAATTTAAGTAGTCTATCGAATATTTAATTATGTCAAGCAGATCTAGAATATTACAGTTAATAGACTTAATTAGAAAAAAAGAGAACAGCAATGTAGTACAAGTACTAGGAATATTAGTTTTAGGATTAGTTCTGCTTAGTTTAGTTACCGTACCAACTTTATCTTCACTAGGTAAAAATATTAGAGAAAATCAATTAAGACAAGAGTTAATAAAAAAACAAGAAAAAAAAATACAAGATTTACAAAATTTAGAAAATAAACTACAGATACAGAAAAATTACATTGATTATTTCGAACAAAGTTTTCCAGATGTAACAAATTTTAACCAAGAAGTGATATTAGAGTTTTTACTGAACAGAATAAAAGCTAATCAAATCAAATTACTATATTTAAACTTTAGCGAAATAAGTCAGAATAATACTTCTAGTAATACAAACTTTATTACTGGATTGAATAGCAAGGTAAATTCTATAAACTTTTCGCTTAACCTAACAGGTGAAAAACAAAATATTCTAAATTTCTTATCCGATTTGCAAAAAAATACAAGAATATACAAAGTAGATAGCTTTACAATAAAAAAAAATCTTGAACGCAACGAGTTTGAAGGATATATTAGTGGAACAATATTTTATTGGTTAAACGAAACAAAATGAAAAATTCAATTATATATTTATTTATTAGTATTTTTTTATTGTTACTAATAAGCATAGGGTGGGAAGTATACAATACAATTGACGTTAATCAAAGCGATGTTAAAACTAAACTAAATGCTATTAAGCCAATAAATTCTGAATATATATTAAACGAAATAATAATAAACATCATAAACAAAGATCCAGAATTTGTTAAGAATTTCTCAAGCGACTAATAAATTCTTCAGCATCAGATATTAAAACTTCTCTAGGTTTACTACCATTTGCAGGACCAACTACTCCTAGTTCTTCTAGTTCTTCAAGTAAGTTAGCAGCTTTATTAAAACCTATACCTAACCTTCTTTGTAAATACGATGAAGATCCTTTACCACTACTAACTACTATTCTAATTGCTTGTTCCAATAGTGTTCCTTTAGCATTATACCCCCCTCCTCCATTAACACGAATATTTTTGTCATCTTCTATATAGTTTTTTTGAGTTATTTCTGTTAAATATTCTACTTCTGGTGCTTGCTCTCTAATAAATTCGACTACTCTCAATATTTCTTGCTGTTCTATATTTGAACACTGTAATCGTCTAGCTTTTGTAGTATCTGGAGCTTTATATAACAAATCTCCCTTCCCCATTAGGCTTTCTGCTCCTATACGATCTAAAATAACACGAGAATCAGTAGAGCTCGTAACACTCATAGCTATTCTACCTGGTATATTTGCCTTTATTAATCCGGTAATAACATTTACAGAAGGTCGTTGAGTAGCAAGTATCAAATGTATTCCTACAGCACGAGCCTTTTGAGCTAATCTTACAATACATGTTTCAGCTTTCAATCTATCTGCTGTCATCATCATATCTGCCATTTCGTCTATAACAATCACAATGTACGGCATAGCTGCAAAACCTTTCTTGGCATTATAGGATTCTATATTTCTAACTTGCTCACTTGCTAACAAAGAATATCTTCTTTCCATTTCTTCTACAGCCCAATATAAAGCACTTACAGCTTCATGCATTTCTGTAATTACTGGGTGTAATAAATGTGCTATACCATTGTAGTCTATAAACTCGACTTGTTTAGGGTCTACTAAAATTAAACGAAGTTCGTCTGGAGTTTTTTTCATTATAAGAGAATTAATAAAACAATTTGTTAAAACTGATTTGCCTGAGCCTGTAGCACCTGCAATAAGTAGATGAGGCATCTTTTGTATATCAGCTATAACAGGTCTTCCAGTAATATCTTTTCCTATTGGTACTGGTAAAAAAAATTTAGTGTTTTGCATCTCATCCGAACTCATCATCTCTTTAAATCTCACCATTTCACGAATAGATCTTGGTACCTCTATGCCTAAAAAAGTAGTATCTGGTATGGAGTCTATGCGTACAGATTTAGAATCTACACCTAAAGCTAGTGCTAAATTAGCACTCAAGCCTATTACTTTTTCTACTTTCGTACCCAATGGAAGATTTAAAGCGTACTGTACTACTGAAGGCCCAATATATATATTTTCGACCTTTGCATCTATTCCGAAACTAAACAATGTCTGTTCAATAATCCTTGCATTCTGATTTATATTTGGCTCAACGTTAGCATTTTTTTTAAAAGGTATCAACAAACTTAAAGGAGGAAATTTCCAATTTGGATATTTTAAAATTTCACTGCTTAAGGACTTATCACCAACTGCAAGCTCTTTCTCTTTTGTATCTACAATATTATCTGTATTATCAACCTTTTTAGATATTTGTTTTAAACTATCTTTGGGTTCCTCATAACTTACTTGAATATAATTTGTACTTTTTTCTTTGTCTCTTAACTTATTAAGATCACCAAACGTAGATACATTCTTTACATCTGTAACGTCACTACTAATTTTGGAATAGCGATCTAAATCTATAAATAGATTTAATATGTTGCGTAATATTTTACTTAACACATTAAACAATCTACTCAGACTAATCGATATAGTAAACGGGAATACTATCAAATTTACAACAAATAGTAATAATCTAGTAACGTTACTAGAAGGTAAATTTTCCCCTAATAAATCAACTAAAATATATCTACCAACAATACCGCCCGACAAACGTACATCATAATATGATCTTATAATCTCTCTATCACCACTATGTAAGGCTACAAGTAAAGCAGGTAAAGTAAAAACAAAAATTAATTGAGCACAAAGTGTTGCTGTTGAGTTAAATACTGTTTTGATACCTAGTAGTCTTAAACCTAGATTCACCAAAAATATTGAGGTGAATAAGCTAGAAAATCCAAACAAACTTCTAATTACATAGAAAATATTTGATTGATTTTCTACATTCAGAATAAAAGATATAAAAAACAGTACACCAAAAAATATACACAACAAGCCTGAAATGATGGGTAAGTCATTATAAGTATGTTTTACTTTTCTTTTTGCCATTCTAAAATATATTTCTATCTAAATTACAAAACATAGCGAACTTTTAATAATATTATATATTCACTACTTAAAAATAGTATACATCTGACAATAACTATATACTAATCTAGTACGACAAAATAACTAACTAATTCGTAAAAATTGTTAATCAATTATCTAAACATATATACGCTTGTAATCTTGCTATTCTATTCTTGTTGAATTAAATATGTAAAAATACTAAAAATCAGAAGAAATATACATTATTTAAAACTAATTTGAATTATTCGTAAGTAAAACGAACACGAAAATAAAACTAGTATTTTAAAAATTCATCAATTGTATTACGTATTTCTAATACAAAATCTTCAGTACAATTAACGGTGTTTTCATCTAAAAACATTTCATAGGAATCAGAAAACAAAAGCATCTTGCGAAAAATATCAAAGCGAAGCTCATGAACAACAGGTAAAAGGCTGTGTAGTCCCCTTGCTCCTCCAACTTTACCACTTGATACACCAACCAATAATAACTTTTTACCATCATATATTTCATATTCCGAATCAAGCAAAGACTTAAATTTACCCGGGTAACCTCTGTTGTATTCAGATACTATCATAACTATTTTGTCTGCACTCCTAACTTTTTCTGCATAAGTAGGATCTTTGTCACCATCAAATTTTATTTGAAATTGATTTGGATTAATAATTTCAATGTGAATATTTTTTCGTATATCAGACAAAATATTCTTTAAAAAATATGCAACTAAGCTACCTTTATTGTTAGGTCTAGTAGCAGATACAATTATTAAAATTTTCATAGAAAAATGTAATTTAAATTTATTGTTAAACTTAAAATATTTGATTTAAAGCAGTATTTACTCATCCAAGATATCAGATGAATTATGGATTTCAGTTATTATTTTACTTACTTGCGAATTAAATCCATCATTTAACATAATTTTGTGTCTAATTTTATCGATACCATGAATAACTGTAGTATGATCTTCTCTACATAAAATTTTAGCTATTTCTTCTAGTTTGTAGTGGAACTCTTCTCTTAATATATACATACACACTTGTCTGGCCAACACGAGATCTTTCGTTCTTCTAGGGCCTTTTATTTCTTTCACAGTAACATTAAAGTATTTAGCTACTATTTTTAATATTTTAGGTACTTTGATTTGCTCTTGTTTGGATTTTACGTCTTTACCTATGATATAGGCTACTTCT
>JANWZV010000041.1 GCA_025061805.1 Candidatus Dojkabacteria bacterium
TGCTTTTGCAACAGGTAGAAACCAAAAAACTAGTGTTGTATGTTTCACGAGAGGTATTATAGAAATTTTAAATAGAGAAGAATTAAAAGGTGTCATAGCACACGAAATTGCCCACATTAAAAATAGAGATGTCCTGTTAGCTACCATAGTAGCAGTTATTGCTAGTGCTATTTCATCAATATCTCAGATAGGATTTTTCTTTGGAGGTAATAATGAAGAAAATAGAAATCCAATTGTAACTTTATTAGTAATGATATTTGCACCAATTGCAGCTGTACTCGTTCAATTAGCTATCTCAAGATCACGAGAATACTTGGCAGATGCGACAGCAGCATCAGCGCTTGGAAGTGGAAAAGGATTAGCAAATGCTTTGCTGAAAATTGATAAAAACATTCAATTGCTACCAAGTGCTAATATAAATCCAGCTTTTTCTTCGCTTTTTATCGCAAATCCTTTAAAAGGAGATGACTTCTTGAGCATTTTTTCTACTCACCCACCAATCAAAAAGAGAGTAGAAAAATTACTACAATTTGATAACGTAAAATAACTAAACACGTAATAATTTGATTAAAGAGTTTTAATTTGTATTGTGACTTTCTATAAAATTTACTACGTCATGTATGCTTTCATATTTATCATGCTCTATTATATTTTCAAACCCCATTCTAGTCGACTCTAATATCTTTTTGTTGTGATATCTAGTTTTTCGTATCTTGCCAGTTAGACTAATTTCTCCAAATGCAACAGTTTTTTCAGGAATTTTTAAATTTTTCAAAGCAGAATATATAGCAATAAAAACTGCTAGATCTAATGATATGTCGTTAATTTTAATACCATTCAATACGTTTAAAAAAACATCTTTATCTATAGTATTAATTTTTAATATCTTTTCTATGATTGCTAAAATAATAAACAAACGATTTAAGTCAAAACCAAAAGATGTACGTTTTGGATTAGCATAATAACTTTTTGTTACTAAAGCCTCTATTTCCACTAATATTTGTAAATTTCCTTCAGAAGTAAATGAAAAAATAGAATTAGAATTCGTATTATTATCTATAAAAGAATACTCCATATTTTCTTTTATTCCGTCACTACTTATTCGAAAAACACCTACCTCGTCGCTAGGACCAAACCTATTTTTTAAAACTTTAAGAAATCTGATATCTCCATTACGATCGCCGTCTAACAATAATACAGTATCTACTAAATGTTCCAGTATCATTGGGCCTGCTATATCTCCACTTTTTGTAATGTGACCAATCAATATAGTTAAAATATTGTATCTTTTTGCAATATCAACCAAAATATTTGTACATGTAATTATTTGAGATACTGATCCAATTGAACTAGTATTTTCAGAATGATAAATGGTTTGAATTGAATCAACTACAATGCAATCATATGCACGATTACTAAGTAGCAAATTTTGTAGTGTAAATACATCTCGTTCTACAATGAATTCAAAGTTATTTAAATTTAAATTTAATCTATTTACTCTACTTTTAATTTGAATTGGTGATTCTTCACCACATAAATATAATATCTTTTTGTTCAATTTATCTAATGCTTCACATATTGTTAGAACTAACGTACTTTTGCCTACTCCTGGATAGCCTGATAAGAGAATTACTTGGCCCGACATTAACGAACCACCAAGAGTATTATCTATTTGTCGTATGCCTGTGGAAAATTTTAAACGATTGTCTATGTCTTCTATATTTTGTAACTTAATTGTCTGCACCTGTAAACTTTTGTATCTGCTTTTATGTAACTTATTGTTAAAAAAACCTACATTATTATCAATAGATACAATACTACCCCAAGTATTACACTTACTGCAAAATCCATGCCATTTTGAAAATTGGCTATAACATTCTTTACAGTAAAACATTTTTTGAAATAATCATATATTACAACTATAACTGACTACAATGGAAATAGAGCAATATATACATAAAATAGCTTTAGAAATTATAATAAAAAGAACAACTGTAAAATTTGTTCAGACGTAACTAAATTAAAATTATCAATACCAACAAAAACAAATGGCGGAATGGACGGGACTCGAACCCGCAACCTCTCGCGTGACAGGCGAGCGTTCTAACCAGTTGAACTACCACTCCAATCCCAAGAAACATATCATTTTATTGATTATAACATAAAATTTGTACTTTCTAGCAAAGCCAAACCGACAAACAAAAAAATAAAACATTCATAACAATTTTTAGATATACCTAAATATTTTTCAATGCGGTTTTTTATACATAAAAAACTAAACAAAAAGAGAAAAAGACTAAAAAGATATAAAAGATACGATACATTTGATTAAGTATAATATCATAATTATACTATTTATACTATTTCTTTAAATGTAAGTATTGTATTTAAAAAAATTTATTTATTAGATAATATATATTAAAATGTCTACAAAAAATAAAATAAATACAAGTAAAGTATTTTGCATCCGTAGCAATACTATATTATCTTAATTGAATCATCAACATAGCTTTTTTGTTAGATAGTTTTAAGAACAACCAAGCTATATAAAAACGTTAATAAAATTTGAAAACATGAGTGTTTTAAATAACAATAAAAAAAATCTAAACAGTATCGTTTATGACCAACAAAATACACAAGAAAACAGCGAACTTAAAAAATACTTAAGCATGTTAGCACAAGAAACTACATTTAAATCAAAAATTATAAAAGGATTAATTACAGGAACATTTACTGCATTAGGTGCATCTATAGGATTTTCTATTACAATAGCTATATTAGCCAATTTAATATCTACAGCAAAAAATTTACCAATACTTGACATCATATTACAAGAAACAAAACTAGATGTACTAATAGAAAGAGAATTAAATAAATTAAATAACGCACAACAAGGGCAAAATGAATTCGATAAAATCACATTAGTAGAAAATGACAATTCAATAAATATATTTATTGTAGGTGAAGACTATGTAAAATATGTTACTAAAGAAGTAACAAAAGAGATTATTTCAGTATCAATAGTAAAAACTTTGAAAAACATGTACCAAGATATAACAAAAAATTCAAGGCCACATATCGACATAAGTGCGCAAAACTTTTTAAAAACGACAAGGATTAAAATATTGACTTTTTACAAAAACGATCAAATAGTAGATCAATACCTATGGGATAACAATGAATCTATAAAATTAGTTAATCCTGGATTAACACTACTGGAAAAACTAATAAAAGAAATGTAATAAATTACAAAGAATAAATCACAAAATCCGAAGATTGCTTAACTATATTTAGTTCAAAATCTAAAATAGGTTTCACGTTTTGCAAAAAATACTGATATACCGCCTCATCTACGCTAATACTAAAATCAAATAATATATAATCTATGTCATACTCTCTTAATAAATAATAAAACGAAGATGGATACTTCATGTAAGTAGAAAGATCAATTAAAAATTGGTTATACTTCGAAGAAGAAAAAAAGTAAAAGGGATCGAGATACCTATTTACGCTTATCAAGTTTAAAAAACCAATACCATAATACCCCCATTTATACCTAAAAAATTTAGTATTATTCTCTAATGGAATAACCAAAACAGTTTTAGTACCAACTTTTTCGCTACTTATATATTCGTCAATTAAACTAAAGTAATCAGGTATTTGTAATTGCAAGTTTTTATTTAAAAAACCATTTTGAAAAACATAATAAGACTGAAAAAAAATAAGCAGAAAACAAAATAAAGCAATTATACCGTTTAAGTTTACTTTAAACGTTCTTATAAAAAACCTAGAAACAGTAATACAAAAAAATATAATTCCCAAAACCTTTATAAATTCATATAACGACATAGTTGATGAAATAAAACAAAAAAAGTCACATGTTATGCTGTTAGCGTTAATCAAAGTTAAATTGTTGGATTCTAAAATAAAAAAAAGTATTATTATTGGAATAAAGAATTTTATTAATCTCTTGTAATCTGGTTTTATTACAATAGTATTAGAAAATAAAAATATATATCCTAGTATAGTTAATAACAATGAAATAGTAACGAAAGTAAAAGTTAGAAAACTATACACTATCTTTATCCAATCCGAATAAAAATTAATATTAGCTTCCAGCGTATTATCAAAATACGAATAAGTTAACCAATTAAATTGATAGTAAAAAGGTGCAATAAAATTAAAAATAGAATTTCTTAAAACTCCGTTGTTTGATTCAACAACTATATTTGTTGCAAGTATCTTAGGAATATAGATACAAATTAAAGGTACAATAATAACAATTACACCAAACAAAAGTGACGTTCTCAACTTTATAAAAAAATTTTTGTTTTGGAGAAAAATATATGTTAAGAGAATAATAACTATAAAGTTCAATAAAAATAAGTTTAAATTCACAACAAAGCTGCCAAACACTAAAGAAAGTAAAAATAATGAAAATAATGTAAACTTAGTCTTAGCACGTTTGGCATTATTGCTACGTATACTATCAAAATAATTTAATAATAGGCTAATTTGAAAAGCAAAATATATAATAAAAGTGATATTATGTATCGCAAATGAATAAAAATTTAATACAACACCAATAGAAAAGACAAATAAAATAGAGCTTAAAAAAGAAAAAAAATTTACAAATACATCTCCTAATTTATAACTTAAAGCATGATTCAATATCGATCTAAAACACAAAAAGATTGAAACAAAAACAAAAAAAATTAAAAATGCTATGGTAAACTCTATACCTAAAAAATCATTAATAATATATATGAAAAAATAAGGTAATAAAGAAATCAAACGTAACAACTCGTGTGACGAAATATCGGTATTCAAAATTTTTAAAAAAAAGACAACAGGTGAAAATTCGTTTTGAAACAAAGTAATATCAAATCCATTTGTTAATATATCATATTCCTTATTACTCCAAACTAATAGCACCGAAATAGCTACGAAAACAAGAACAAAAAAAGAAATAAATAGTTTATTCTTATTTATCTTCATTTAATAATCAAAAAAGTAGAATTATAAAATAACATCGGCCTAAATTTAAATATACTATACATACATTGCTTATTTTAAAGTTTTGAGAAAATCTAAAACTTGATTTGCATGAGTCATAGTATTTATCTTCCCCATTGAACCGTCTATTTCACCCCAAATAGCACGAATTATTCCGTTACCATCAACTACAAAAGTAGACCTAGTTATACCATAATATTTTCTACCAAACATTTTCTTCTCATTTAAAATACCAACCATTTTTAATAATTTTTTATCTTTATCTGAATATACTGGATAATTTATCTTGTAGAAATGTACAAATCTCTTGTGCAAACCAGGTGAATCAGCATTTATAGCATATAAATTAAATCCTAAACTTAATATTGCATCATAGTTATCTCTAAAACCACAAACTTCTTGGGTACAACCTGGAGTAAAATCTTTAGGATAAAAAAATATTACTGCAGGAAATTTTAATATATCACTTACTCTTACTATATTACCATTTATATCTTGTAAATTACAATCACATTCAACTGGGAAGAAATCTCCAACTTTTACCATAAAAGAAAAATAAAAAAATAATAATAAACAATAAATCCAACTTAGTTAAATATAAAATTAACATATAGCAAAAATCTGTGTCGTTGGCAGGACTCGAACCTGCACTCCAGCAGAAAGGAATACGCTCCTGAAGCGTACGTGTCTACCTATTCCACCACAACGACTATATTAGTATTATACCACGCAAAATATAGTTTTAAATTGCAATATTGTATTTGCATGTGTATTTTTGTGAAGTTATACTAAACAATATTTGTATTTTTAACATATATATATCGTTATTGTTTATAGTTTTTAAACTAAACATTAAACCTTATTAATATTTAATATTTGATTTAACATACCTGAAACCTGAAAAGTACTTTTTACAAATAAACAATCTAATTTATTTATTGACGATGCTTTGATGTTATTTTTTTCAATGATTTACTAATATCCTTTGAATATAATTTGTCTTGTCAGAAATAGAAATATGATGTTTCTCAAATAAATAATTTAATTCTGATTAAACCAATTTAAAATATAACAAAGTAAAAAATCATCATAATAAACAAGTATCCATCCATTATAAAAACGAAAACTTAATTGCATTTATATAATATTTCTGTTCACACTTCGTTCATCTTATTCTTTTAATTATTTTTAATATCTTTTTGATTAAAACTACTTTAAAAAAGCTTAGGCATAAAAATGATATAAACCATTCTTTTTAGCACTACCTAAAAACTTGGTTAATAAAATATCTTTTTTATTTTAATGTCTATATAGTTATACTTCCTTGTAACACTATTTTTATAATAGTATGTTCTCATATATGATGCCAATGAACCTAGATAAACAACACAACCTATATAAGATAAAAAAAACGTTCAGAATTGGTATAACTTCAAATGAAATACAACCAATATCTAATACATCTAAGAATTCAATAATACGTGAACAAAAAAACTAAACAAATATTTATGTTCATTATGAGGAGGATAATAGTATACAGTATACAGCTACTTATTTTGTTGAATTTATAAACTAACAAGAAAATTTTGCAAAATATAAACAAAAGTGTAGAAAAATACATTTTCGTTAAAATCTATAGATACAACTCATCTAGCATCTTCCTTTACCTTAAATATTTTATCTAGATTAATATTAAAAAAACTAGTTATTACTTTCGTTATTACTTTTACTATCTTGATTAATAGCATTAAAATACTCTACAAATAATATTTGTAAAACAGCTATTACTGGAACCGATAAAAATGCACCTAAAGGACCAGCAATACTAAAACCTACTACTATTCCAAGAATTGAAATAATCGGATGCAAATTAACGGCCTTTTTCATTACAAAAGGTACTAAAAATACTCCTTCTAACTGTTGTATTAATACAAAACTAACGAATATATATACCAGCCCCAGAAGAGTAACTCCCGTAGATATTCCTAAAAATAACGTAATCAATAAAGTGATAGTAGGACCAATATTAGGTACTGCTTCTAATAAACCTGCAATAATAGCAACTAATAAAGCATACTTATATAATGGAAATGAATCTGGATATAGTAAACCAGGTAAAAAAATCACTAGGTAAGTTATTATTCCGATCACTAGCATTAAAAATAGCAAACCTAGCGTCCAAGCACCTAAACTAGACTCTACTTTTGACATAAACTTGATAGAAAAACTATAAGCTCTGTGCGGCATAAATTTAAACAATTGAATATAAAATGGTTGCTTCGGTTTTAACATGTATATCGATAAAAAAACTATAATAAACAAAGAAAATACTATTTCTATGGTATTTAAAGCTATTCGTATTCCTTGTGAACTAAACACGGAAATTACATTCTTAAACAAATCAGTATTCTGTATTTGATTGATTAACTCCCGTATATCTGCTTGTTTTATTTGTTCTAAATCAAAAAAATCATTCAAAAAAGGTAAATTTTCATTTACAAAATTTACAAACTGTAATATCTTTGTATCTATATCTTGTACAAATAACGATACTTGGTCTGATGTCTGTCTAATTATTATAAAAAACAAAAATCCTAATACAACAAGAATAAATAGATAAACAACTAGTATAGAAATAAATCTAGGGATTTTTAAAGACTCTATATAATTTACTACAGGCTTCGTACCACAATATATTAAGAAAGCAAAAAATAATAAGATTAATGGATAAAATAAATAGCTAGAAAACGTTAGCATAAATAAACTAGCTAATATTGCAATGACAATTGACTTTAAACTAATTTCAACTTTTAACTGCTGATTTTTATTCATTTTTGACTAAGAACTAAAGTATATAATTAAGCCAATTATAGAACATAAAAAGGAAAATAGCCATAAACGCATAACTACTTTTTCTTCACTCCAATTATTTGCAATCTGTAAATGATAATGTATTGGAGCCATCTTAAATACTCTTCTACCAAGCACACGTCTACCAATTCCCTGAATTAACGATGAAAATAGAGTAACAACAAAAGGAAACGCAATTACCATCAACAGTATTGGCTGTTGTAAAATAAAAGCAACTATAGCCATTAACGTACCTAGTGCCAATGACCCTACGTCACCCATCTGAAATCTTGCTGGAGGTATATTAAAATACAAATATGCAATAAGAGAACCTATTACAGTAGCCATTAAAAATGTTATTCTTGCATCATTTTGTACTGCAGCTATTATTAAAAATGCCATAAAAACAAATATAGATTGACCAGCAGCTAGTCCATCCATCCCATCACCTAGATTTACAGCATTCGACATAAACAATACAGCCATCCAAGCAAAAGGTATTAACAAAATACCTATATTCACATTTGCATTTAAAACAGGTATCTTGATCACCTCTGGAGATGAAAACGGAGTAAAAAAATATAAAGATATACCTAAAACTAAACCTACAATAGACTGTACAATGATTTTCTCATGTGCATGTAAACCACTGCCAGGATTGGAACCTAACATATAAAAAAAACTTTTATAGGCATACCAAGGTAAAGTAACTAGTAGAAAAACTCTTTTAATAAATCTTTTGTGTACCCTAATTAAAGTTAAAACTCGAGAAAGCGATTTTGGTTTATGTCTCTTTACTCCATATATATTTAAAATATCATCAACACCACCAAGAATAGCAGAAATTACAAACATAGATAAAATCAATCCCAAGCTTTCTTTCCTAGGATACGGATTAAAAAATATATTTAAAAATACCACGGAGATAATAAAAATTAATCCCCCCATTACTGGTACACCTTCTTTAATACTTCGAGAAGCAATGATAGTAGAAAAATCGTTTGTTAACCTTCTAGTAATTTTGTACTTGTATAAAAAATGTATAATTGGAAAAGAAATTACGAAAGAGAACACAAAAGAATAGAAGATTGTACTAAAAATATCAAATAGCGTCATGCAATAATTATACTATTTTTAAAAGTATAACACTTATTATGATACGCGAAAAATTCAATGATCTAATTAAGAAAGCAGAATCTTTACCAGCTTCACCAGGATGTTACATGTTCTTAAATAAAGATAAACAAATAATATATGTAGGTAAAGCGAAAAATTTACGAAACAGAGTTAAAAGCTATTTTTATGGATTTGATAACCTAGAAAAACGTAAGCAAAATATGATACTCGAAACTGTTGATTTAGAATACGTAGTTGTAGATTCCGAAATTGAAGCAATAATTTTAGAAACAAATCTAATAAAAAAATATAAGACAAAATACAACATTTTGATGCGAGACGATAGAACATATAGCTGGATACAAATAGATTCCAGTAAAACTATAGATTTTCCTAGAATTAGAGTTGTACGAGATAAAGATAAACACAAATACAATGGATATTTTTTTGGACCTTTTCCAGATACAAATATAATACAGGATTTTTTAAAAAAATTTAGGAAAATATTCCCTTATGCTTCATGTAATAGAACAATAAAAATAGTATCTAATAATCCACTAAAAGTAGTTTCTTCTAATTCAAAACCATGCTTGTATTATTATATAGGTCTGTGTCAAGCACCGTGTGCAGGTTATGTAACTAAAACAGAATATCTAAAAAATATTCAAAAAATTAAAGATTTTTTAGAAGGGAAAAAACAACAAATAATTAAAAAATTAGAAAAAGAAATGAAAAAATATGCTAATAATTTAGATTTCGAACAAGCTATACAAATACGAAACAAAATAAATCAAATAAAATATGTAACACAAAAAATTAAACTGAATTCAAATATTGATGACGTTTCAATAAAAGACATTAAAGAAGAAGAGAGAAGAGAAGCTTTATATGACTTACTTACTAAAATTGATTATCCAAAATCAATATTGAGCTCAAATTCATTAAGTAATTTTAAAATAGAATGTTACGATATCAGCAATTTGCAGGGTACAAACGCTGTAGGCTCAATGGTAGTAGCAATTAATGGGATAATGGATAATAAATTATACAGAAGATTTGCAATAAAAAAAGTAAATTATCCGAATGACTATGTGATGCTACAAGAAATACTGGATCGTCGGTTTAAGAATCTTTGTACAACTGATGAATCTTTTTCCGTACTGCCAAACTTAATCATTATCGATGGTGGCAAAGGACAATTGATGGCAGGCTATGAAATTCTAAAAAAATATAATTTACAACATAAAATACCAATAATATCAATTGCAAAAAAAGAAGAAGAAATATATAAACTAACTTATCAATTTTTTGAACAACCTGATAACGAACTAATAAATACAACTAAAAAATTCACAATAATAAGACTACCAAAACATACAGAAGCACTATTCTTAATACAAAGAATTCGTGATGAAGCACATAGATTTGGCTTGTCTTATCACAAACAAATCAGACTAAGAAATCTAATTAAGTATTTAAATTAAGAACGTATTCTTCTTATATTAAACTTTCTATTTTGCAGATTTTTTAGTAATTACATTACCTTTTAATAACTTACTATTATAATTTTGATTATTAGAATCAAACAAACTCGCTGGTATATTAATTGTAAT
>JANWZV010000042.1 GCA_025061805.1 Candidatus Dojkabacteria bacterium
TATGATATAGGCTACTTCTTCTAAAGTTAACTGTTCCTCTCCTTTTAATTGATTAAATAAAGATACTTTTTGTAACATTCCTTCTAATTCTCGTACATTTTCTGTTATTGTTCTAGCAATAAATTCAAGTATATTTTTTTTTAAGTATATACCCAAAAATTCAGCTTTTTTTTCGAGAATTGCTAATCTAGTTTCAAAGTCTGGAGGAGATATATCAACAACCATACCGCCGTTCATACGAGACCTTAACCTGTTTTCTATATTTTGAATATCATCCGGCTTTCTATCTGCTACAAATATAATTTGTCTACCACTATTATACATTTCATTGAAAGTATTAAAGAATTCGGTTTGCGTAGCTACCCATTTTGAAATCAGTTGTATATCATCTATTATTAGAACATCGACCGGACGATATTTTTGACGAAACAATTCTGTCTGTCCAGTTTTAATACCTTTGACCATATCATTTAAAAAACCTTCTGATGTAGTATACAAAACCTTCTTATTTGGATTTCTTTCTATTATACTTCTCCCAATTGCTTGGGCTAAATGAGTTTTACCAACACCTGTTTTACCATGAATAAATAAAGGATTATATACTTGACCTGGGTTTTCTATTACTGCAATTGCAGCTGCATAAGCTATTCTATTTGAATTACCTACAACATAATTACTAATATGATACTTTGGATTTAGACACGCTTTAGTAATTATATCCATCAGATTACCATAAACGCCATTCTGTAGATTAAGTATAGGAGATGATTTCTTAATTTCTTCCTCAGGAATTTTAGGTATCTCTTTTTGATATACCGTAAAATCTACTTCAAGTTCTTCACCATAAACATAAGACAAAGTAGATTTTATTAATTGTAAATATTTTGTACGCAACCATTCTGCTGTAAAAGGATTCGGAACACCAATGTACGCTGTACGATTTTCTATGCGTAATAACTTTGTTTCGCTAAAAAAGGTCTTAAACTGTGCTGGAGCATCCAACTTTATTTCAATTTGTGCTAATGTAGTTTTCCATATAGTTTTTTCGTCTTTTACTACAGCTTGCATGTTACGTTGAATTTGTATAATATTTCGATTATTCAATTTATTCAACTCAATCGAATTATAATCTAAATAATTTTTGTGGACAAGTGAAAAGATTCAAAATTGTAAAAATAATATTACGAACTATAGACAATTATTTAAGTATTTTATTAATACTACTAATTAAGATATATCAAAAAATTCTTTCTTTTGATAACTCATTTTGGAGCAAGTACATAAATATTAGAGTTTGTCTACATAAACCAACATGTTCAGAATATATGATACAAGCAATACAAAAATACGGATTAGTCAAAGGAGTACTGCTAGGTTTAAATAGAATACTTCGATGTCATCCATACAACAAGAGAAACTTTATTGACGACGTCCCTTAAGGTTTATCAATTCTTAAAATACATATATAGATAAATATGTTATAGCTAATCAGTAATCCTAGTTAAAAATTTCTGAATAACTAAGAGCTTTCTTAATAAATAACTTATCTTAACATAGAAAAAATTTAATAAAGGATACTTGTTACATAAAAACTTGAACTTATTATATAGTTTTTCATATATCCTAAAAGATAGTGAATTTAATAAACCATCTTTTATATATACTCCTCCGTTTGCATTTATAACATAAACTACGTGATGAGCATGTTGATATAAGCAGTATTCAACATAACTATCAAATCTAGGCAATAATATATTATTGCGAACCAAGCGTAATTGTGCATCAGATATATCATAAGTTCTTACCATGCTATCTTTTCTTACTCTATAGTAATATATGTGTAATGGCAGCACATCAATAAAGAAACCACGACATGTTAATTTTATTCCTAATGACCAATCTTCCCACTTACTTTTGTCTTGATCATCCCATCCACCGATTTCACGTAGTACGTCAACCTTAAATATAGTGTTTGCTGAACTTACTAAATTTTGTATTATACCCAAAACATAAGTTTGTAAATACATATGGAACAATTCTGCTTTTTTGTTTAATTCTTCTATTTTACATTCCTCCTCAGGGAAAGATTTCATAAAACTGCAACAACCAGCGACATGTTGATTTTTTTCCATATATGCATTTAAAATTGATATGCTTTCTGGATGTAGACAATCATCAGAATCCAAATTTAACAAATATTTTGTTGTACAATTTGCTAGTGCTGTATTTCTTGCTCCAGCTAAGCCCTTATTCTCTTGCCTTATTAGTTTATACTCGAACTTAGAATGTTTTTCTAATAGTACTTTTAACTCTGACGCATATTTTTCTTCCGAGCCATCATCTACTATAATAACTTCTTTTGGTTTAACTGTTTGTATGTTTAATGAATATATAGCATCTTTTACTTGTTCTAGCTTTGTATTATACACTGGTATCACTACTGTAACGTCAGACGCAAAAGGGAATTCATACGATTTAGACTTACTTTGACTAGTTAAACTTAATAAACTAACTATATACTCCAATGCATTTTTATTTTCTTGTTTTATTAGATTTTTTATTCTGTCAAATACAGCTGTATACAAATCATATCTCTGTGTCCGATTCAATTCAATAATTGATGTTATGTTCTTACTTAAAGATTTTACATCTACATTACATACAATTTGATTGTAATGTTCTTTTTCAATAAATTCTACATCACTATCGTCAACAGCTAATAAAAATTGTTGTGAATGCAGTATCTCTTCTAATGCGGTACAACTATAACTTGCTTTATTGTAATGAAAAACACATAAACTATTTCTACTTATGGTCAATATTTTTAATAAATTTTGTCTTGAGATTTTTAAATACCCAATATTTATTAAATTTTTAATTTTATTTAGCTTAGCTTTTAAATCATTTGATATAGGGAACAATTTAGTAAGCGTATAAATGCGTACAGTACGTAGATCTTTTAACTTATTAGTTTCTAATAAATGCTGAACCGTATCTAAAAAAATATTGAATTCTTTGTGTGTACAATTACTACTAATAAATATCAGTTCTTTAATTTGTGTGTTTTGATTCTCATGCGCCAAGTTATTTAAGTTTATTATTTCATCACTACAAATAGTTTTTACAATCTTACCTTTTGCCACATCAATACCAAAGCTATTGTATAAGTTTTTTAAGTACTCACTTTGTATTGTTAATATGTCACAGTTTTCTATTGTATATTTTTCAATACTAGCCAGCATTAGATGTTGAACATTAACTAATTGTTGTCTAATATGTGCAAAATAAATATGATTTCCTTGTGCATGAACACGAATAAGTATTTCTTCTTGTAACAAACCAGCTTTTTTTGCTTGTATGACTCTAAATGCAAGTCCTAAAAAATCTTGGAACTCTATTACTTGTATATCGAAATAATAGTTTAGATAATATACAAATTCGTATGTTAAATAAGTAAAAATTTTACTGTCAAAGTTAAGAGCTCCACGACTATCTAAATTTATGAGCTTATCTACTACTTCATTTGTAAAAAATAGTTTGTAATGAAGTACCGAATATTTTTTGCATAAATTAAAAAACCTGTTTTGTATATCAATAAATACTATCTGTATCAGATTATTGTAAGATCTTTGTAGATCTGTTGCACATGTTCTTATACTACTTAAGCTAGCAAATATGTTTTTATGATCTGCTGAAACTAAAAAATATTGTTTATTTAAATCCGTATTGAAATGTTGTTTTATAAACGATGAATAATTATCTAAATTAAATCGAATTATTAAAGAAGATTTTTCCTTATGCTTAAATACTTCAAGTAAATTTAGTCCTAAAGATTTAAGAAATTGCATCATTTCTATTTCTGTCCATTCTCTGTAGTGTGCTTTGTTTGCTGGAACATCAAAATTATTTGGATCTCTAATCGAAGTACATAAAACTGCTTGATTATATTGATTTAATTTCAATGTATTTTTTACCAAACGTATGACAGGTATTGGATCATCTAAGTGTTCTAGCAAGTCATTTATAAATATCAGAGTTTTTTTATTAGATACTATTTGTCTATATACTAACTCTGTTTGTGAATAAAAATTAAAGTTAACATATTTTACGTCTAAATTTTGAAGATTATATTTTTGGCTATTCTGCATTAAGTAACTAAAAATATCTACTCTATTTAATAGCCAAATAAAATTAATTTGTTTATAGGTTGTTACTAATTTAAAAACATTATCCAGTTCTTTGTTACCTAAAACTATTACAGTTTCAAAATTTGTACTACTTAAGATATTATTTACCAGATCGTATACAAAAATATAATGTGTATTTCGGTCTTTAAGAATCAAATCTTCATATGTATAATCTGGCAATGCGTTACTTAAAGCTTTAACGTTGTAGTTCACATATTTTGTCACAACAGATAAATCTATCTCCCCTACAGGCTTTAAAGTATTATTGCCCATACCTATTAATTAAAAAACTAAAAACATTCATAATTTTTTAATATTTAATTTATTTGCGTATAAATGTTTTAACTAATTTTTTTAGTAAAGCTTTTATTTTTATATATAAACGCTTTATAAAAGGATATTTGTTTACCAAAAATTCGGTTATACCATATAAGCGCATGTAAATTTTAAATCCAATAGAGCGCGCTGATATTTTGTATCCGTTCAAGATTAAATATTTGCTACACATAGCAAAGTTATCTTGTAAAGTTCTAAGCAAAACATATCGTACGTAGGATTCAAATTTAGGTAACAAAATATTATTACGTATCATACGTAAATATCTTGGATACATGCTAAATGTTCTGAGCATGCTATTTTGTCGTATCCTATAATAATAGTAAGTGATAGGTATAATTTCCATTCGATATCCGATACAAGTCAAATGTAATCCTAATGACCAATCTTCCCAAGCAGATTTATCTGAATCGTCCCAACCGCCGATTTTGTACAAATCTTCTGTTCTAAATACTGTATAAGCCGGACTAAATGAATTGACTACGGATCCTAAAGCATATGTTTGGATGCTGTGATGGTATTCACTATTGTTAAAAGATATTTTTTGAACATCTTCGTATTCACCAAAATGTTTACAACATACTGTACAAGAAATTATTTGCGGAAATTTTTCTAAGTATGCATTTGTTAAACTTATGTATTCTGGATGTAGGCAATCATCTGAATCTAAATCAAATATATACTTTGTTTTGCAAATTTTTAAAGCTGTGTTACGAGCACCAGGCAAACCTTTATTGCTTTGTCTAATAAATTGATAGGTAAACTTACTTTCTTTTTCTACTAATTCTTTTAACTTTATTGAATATTCATATTCTGAGCCATCATCTACAACAATAACTTCTTTTGGTTTTGTAGTTTGTACGTTTATTGAATAGATAGCATCTTTTACTTGTGTCAATTCAGTATTGTATACGGGTATTATTACTGTTATATCACTTTTGTTTGGGAACTTATATGATTTAATATCACTATCACTGACAGCTTTTAACAATTCGTGCATATACTTTATAGTTTTATTGTTTTCAATCTTAATGTTATTTGCTACATCTCTTTTAATTTCTGCATACAAAAGACTTCGTTCTTTGCTGCTTAATCTAATAATATCTTCTATTCTTCTAGCTAAAGATTCATCGTTTGGTGAGAACAATATTTTATCGTGATATTTTTCAGGTATTATTTCTACGTGTCCCCCTGCATTAGTGATTAAAAACTGTTGTGCGTAAATCATAGCTTCTAGTATAGCGTAGCTATAATTATCTGCCCTAGATGGATAAATGTAAAGTGATTGGTCAGTTTCTAGAAGAATTTTAACTAACTTTTCTCTACTAACATACTCGTGTACCACCTGAATCTCATTACACAAACGAGTATACTTCTCTCTTATTTCATCATTTGAATGATGATACGGAGCGTATATTTTTACTCTCTTTACACTACCAAGTTTATTATTTTTAATTAATTGCATTACTGCATCGGCAAATACGTCAAAACCTTTAACTTTATTTAATTTTCCTATAAACACTAACTCTTCAATTTGTTTAAGATTATATCTTGGTTGTATATCGTTTAATAATCTTTCATTGAATCCATATCTAACTACTTTGCATTTACTAGTATCAATGCCATAGTCTTTATATATATTTTTCAAATAATTGCTTGGACTTGTAAATTCATCACAGTTTTCCAGTACGTATTTTTCAAAATTAATTAACATTAAATTTTGTGGATGCACTAGTTCTTGATTTTTAGTAACAACATACATATTATTTCCGTGCGCACAGGTACGTATAATAATTTCTTCCTGTAGAAGACCAGCCTTTTTTGCTTGTATAGTTCTAAATCCTAAAGCTAAATAATCCTGCAATTCAATTACTTTTATTTGGAAATAATAGTTTAGATAATATATAAATTCATAAACAAGATAACTATAATTAGGCGCTGATACTATTTCCGATATATAATCCAAGTTAACGAGCTTAGTAGATGTTTTATCGTCAAAAAAAAGCTTATGGTGTAATACATTATTCTTTATGCAAACTTCAAAAAGACTGTTAGATGTATCTATAAATACTACTTGAACAATATCAGATAACAATTTGTATAATTCTTCTACATATGATCCTATTCCTCCAGTTTTTTCTATACCTGCATGTTCTGTTGTTACAATAAAATAGCTTTTATTCACATCAGTATTGAAGTATTTCCATACAAACTTATCGTATCTTTTAGCATTAAATCTAGTAACTAATAAACTACTATTCTCATCCTCATAAACTTGATCTAAGTTGAAACCTAAAGATAACAATAACTCAATCATTTCTTTAATAGCCCATTCACGATAATGTGATTTGTTTTCTGGTATATCTAAATAATCAGTTTTTCTTACTACACTACCTAATATTGCTTCATTTTCTAAATTCAACAGCAATATATTTTTTATCAATCTCATTAAAGGTATTGGATCGTCTAAATGTTCTACAAGATTAGTAATTAATATTAAGGTTTTGTTATCAGTTCTATAACGCCTATATATTATTTCAGTTTGAGAATAAAAATTAAAATTAAAAAAATCAATTTCCAATCTAATATTTTTTTTGTTACAGTAATCTCGTAGAAAATCTATATTTTTTTGATCTACTTCTTCGTAATGATTAAAAACTACTACTACCCTTTGTATACACCCCATTTTATCAATAAAATTTTTTATTAAATTAATATCCTCATTACCTAAAATAATTAGCTCTGAAAAATTTTTTGATAGAAAAACGTTTTTTAGATCTATTAATGCATTTATTAAAGATTTTTTGTAATCAGAATGTATATGCTCAAATGTGTAATCTGGTAAAGTGTTGGACTTAGCAGCACAATTAAAATTATTGTATTTTGTAATTTTATCTATACCAACTTTAGCAAACTCTACTAAAAATGATAAGTTTTTCATAAATTACAAATATAAATAATAATAATTTTTTGGTATTATTTTACTAATATTTTCAGGACCGATCAAAAAACAAACTGTACTCCAAGTATCGGATTCTATTCCTGTTGGTGCCATCACATATACAGTAGAATAAGTAGTTTCTTTTGGACGGCCAGTACTTGTATCTATCAAATGATGGAAATTTTTTACGGCTCTAGCCCAATTACCTGAACAACTAATCGATTGATTGTTAAGCTCTACAAAATATTTTAATCCTTGTTTGGATCTCAATCCAACTTTCCAAAACTCATTATTTATATTTCTTCCGTTAGCTCTAATGTCCCCTCCTGCATCGATTAAAAAATCATTAAAATATTTAGAAATAATTTCAAAACAACAATCTATCGCATAACCTTTTCCAATTGCCCCAAGTTCTATTCTCTGATTTTTTGACAATTTTATCATTTTATTATCTTCATCTAATTCTATCTGTGTGTATGAAGGTCTATATTTCAAATATTCCTTAACCTTATTAGATAATAAGGGATTGTCTAACTTAGTAAAATCGTAGTTTTTGTCATAGCCATACATTTCCAAAATATCAATAATTGTAGGATCAAACACTCCGTTAGTTAAATTTGCAATATGTAACATATATTTAACTAGATAAAAAAACTCTTCGTCCACTTTAATAAATTTTCCCTGACTAGTATTTAATTTAGATAATTCACTTGTTTCTGAAAACCTAGTATATTTATTAACTATGCGCCTAAACTCGTTATAGCACTTTTCTATTACTTCGTAAGCTAAGTATTGTTCTGTTTCCTTAGTCACTATCTTAATTGTAACTGTAGTATTCATAAAATTTGCAGAATTCGATATTAGTACACGCTCCATGTTGCTTTAATGTATTGCCGAAATACTACAAACGTCCGGTATTTTTGAGCCAGGTGGGATTCGAACCCACGACCAATCGCTTAAGAGGCGACTGCTCTACCACTGAGCTACTGACCCACTAAATATGCAACTAATTTTAGCAAAAAATACTTTAATGATTATTGTATTTAGATATTTGCTATTTCTTTATCCAAATAAAGTTTGCTTCCAGTTGTTGAACGTTGTTTTAGATATTTACCTCTGTATACATTTTCTACTGGTGAATCCAATTGACAAAATACAAATTGGCCAATTCGTAATCCTTCCATGATTTTAATTGGCACGGAATTAGCATTGAATAATTCCAAAGTAATGTTACCCTCAAAACCTGGATCTATCCAACCAGCATTTTGTATAAATAGTCCCATTCTTCCTATAGAACTACGCCCTTCTACAAACGCAGTTATGTAGCTTGGTAACTTAATATATTCAATAGTAGTTGCTAGCACAAAACACTTAGGAGGAATTATAAATTCTTTTGATACAATTTCCCTATACTGAATTGGTGTTGAAAAATCGAGTAAATTTACTTTATGATCATCTACAACAAGAAAATGGTTACCTATTCTACAATCTAGAGAAGAAGGTTGCAAATTATCAAGTACAAACGGATCTATAAATATTTCGCCTTTTTTAATTAGATCTTTTATTGTCTTATCTGAAAGTACCATATAATATATATTATGAAAATTAAAATTAATTTAAAACTTTTAGATGATTATAAAAAATTAGTAAAATCAAAAAAAGTATATTCCATAGTGTTTGATGGACTGGATGGTGTAGGTAAAGGAACACTAGCAAACTTACTCTCTAAGAAACTTGTTTCATTATCACACAATGTAGTTTATATTTCTTTACCAGTATATACAACAGAATATGGGAAAATAATAAAACATTTACTCACTACAAGCGACGAGAATCTTACTATAGAAGAAAGAATGTATGTATATGCTATTAATAGACTAGAAATAATTACAGAGATAATAAATAAGGCATACAATCTATATCAAAAAAATCCAAATTCCTATGTAGTCTTAATTTTTGATAGATTCGTTACTTCTAATGTATTAACAATTGCATATTATATTAGTAAAAATAAAACTCTAAACTTAGATGTCGATAAATATTTAAAGAAAATACCATTAGTTGATAAATTGTTTTTAGATATTCTTGAGCTAGAAAATATAAAAGTATTTATCCCATCAGTTGATATAGATGTTGCTTTAACACGTATTAAACAGGACAAAGAGAGAAACTTCATCGACATGTACGAAACAGCAAACGTGCAAATAATAGCAAATACACTTTATCAACATTTATCAAAAATGTATATACCTTCATTACAAATACAGATACTAAAAATTGATATAGAAGAAAAACCAGAACAAATAATAAATAAGTGTATTAATTTTCTGGAAAAAGACACAAATTACAATCAACTATTTTGTAATACGAATGAAAAAACTGGCAGTTTAGACACTATACAAGGAGATGAATCATACATTTTTGCGAACGTACTAAACGAAATTCGTAAAATTTTATATGCTTTTCCAAACATACAAAAGTTGTACGACAAATTCTATACAAAAAACAAACACTAGCTACTTTACTTTGATTTTAGAAATATTTGTAAATAAAACCAAACAATATAAATATTCGTTAGTTTTATTAATCAACAAGCTCACATTAAATTTTGCTATTTTAAGTACTGTTTAAATCGTATATAGTATTATGTTAACTATATTTTTTTGATTTACAATCGATTAAATAAAAATAAGAAACTTAGCAGTTGTACAACTTATCTGCTAATTGATATAATCATTAAGCAATCAATTTTTTACAACATAACAAAAATGAATAAAAGAGATTATTATGAAGTTTTAGGTGTATCTAAAAACGCTACAAAAGAAGAAATTAAAAAAGCATACAGAAAATTAGCAAAAGAATATCA
>JANWZV010000043.1 GCA_025061805.1 Candidatus Dojkabacteria bacterium
AATTTCGTCGTTTTAAATAAAAAATTTCCCTGTGAAAGTTCATAACATCATCAAATTCTACTATTTGCTTTCTTGCATCAAAATTAACAGATTCTATACGTTTCTGTGCAATTTCTATTTGTTTAGTAATCAACTTATTTTCTATAGGATGATCTTCTTGCATACCTATAAAATTCATTAATCTTGCAATAATATTACCTCCTAGTATTTTCATTAACTGGTCGTCTAATGATACATAAAAACGCGAGCTCCCGGGTTCTCCTTGTCTTCCAGTTCTACCTCTAAGCTGATTATCAATTCTTCTGGCTTCATGTCTTTCTGAGCCTATAACATGTAAACCTCCAAGTTCCATAACTTCATAATATAATTTATCACCCCGCATTCCCCCTCCAATAACTATGTCAGCACCACGACCAGCCATATTAGTAGCAACAGTAACAGCACCTTTTCGACCAGCCTTTTCTATAATTTTTGCTTCACGTTCATGATATTTTGCATTTAATACTTCGTGTTCTATTCCTTCTTGTTTTAACATCTCAGAAATAATTTCAGATTTTTCTACTGAAGTAGTACCTATTAATACTGGCTGTCCTTTTTTATGTCTTTCCTTGACATCCTGAACTATTGCTTTAAATTTTGCAGCTTCAGTTTTATATACTAAATCTGGATAGTCTTTTCTAATAACAGGTTTATTTGTAGGTATTGGAACAGATTCTAAACCATAAATTTTATAGAATTCTTCTGCTTCAGTCATTATAGTACCGGAGCCACCACATAGTATCTTATATAATCTGAAATAATTTTGAAAAGTAATTGTAGCAAAAGTCTTATATTCTTGCTTTATTTGAACTCCTTCCTTTGCTTCAATAGCTTGGTGTAAGCCATCAGAATATCGTCGACCAGGTAGAATTCTACCAGTGAACTCATCAACTATTAATACTTCTCCATTTTTTACAATATATTGTTGATTTTTTTTAAATAGAACTTTCGCTTTTAAAGCGTTTTCAATATGATATGCTGCAGAAAAATCTTTCCATAAATTATTTATTCCTAATTTTTTTTCTACTTCTAAAATTCCTTCTTCCGTTAATGCCACTGAACGAAATTTATAATCAACTATATAGTGTTTATTTTCTTCTAGATCTTTCACAGCATTGGAAAAAGTTATATATTTCTCTAAATTCGAATCAGAGGGCATACCGGAAATAATTAACGGAGTACGTGCCTCGTCTATTAAGATTGAATCTACTTCATCTACTATACAAAAATATAACTCTCTTTGAACAATATCTTGTAAATTCCATACCATATTATCTCTTAAATAATCAAATCCGAACTCATTGTTTGTCCCATATACAATATCACAATTGTACGCTTCTTTTTTTGATACTTCTACTAAATTTATGCCATTCATACCACTAATACTTAAAGAACGATCTTTTTTAGTATCATTCCAAAATTCATCCCCTTTAATTTTTCGTATTTCTTCGTCTGAATAAAATTTGTATGCTCTATCTGAAGTTATTATCCCAACAGTTAATCCAAGTTCAGATGCAATGTGTCCTGCATATTCTCCATCTCGTTTTGATAAATAATCATTTACAGTAACTAAATGACAACCTCTACCAGTTAATGAATATAAGAACAGAGGTAGCTGGAAAGTCATAGTTTTACCTTCACCCGTAGCTAATTCAACTAACCGTTGTCCTTTAGCTAGAATAATTCCAGCACGCAGTTGTACATCATAATACGTTATACCCATCTTTCTCTTATATACTTCATACATCATTGCATAAAATCTAGGCATAAATTCGTTTAGTTTTGCAATAATTTCTCTTTCTATTGGCGGCAACTTATCTCTACGCTCAATTTTACGTAATGAGATAAAAGTTTCAGGAGGTAACTTTTCTACTAGCTTTTTAATAGAACTACGATACTTGTTAATCTCTTGTCTAAATTCGTCAAACGATTTATTTGACAATTCGTTAATATGTTTTTTAATTTCTTGTAATGGTTTATTTGTCTGCCTTATTGGTATTGAATTTAGATCGAATAAACTTTTAAATTTTAAAAACATATCAGCTGTATGTAACAGATAAAAGAATTATACTATGAACATTAATAGATTTTCCTGTTTTTCAAAAAGTAGATAAATAATTCATTAGTCAAAAGTAGCTGGTGCACCCTTATTTTCTGAAAAAGAATCATACACTAGTATTGTTATATATCTGGTATTTTCTGGATTAATCCTTGCTAACCATTTTGAAAACAGATTTTCAACATTTGGTATGCTATTGTTTAAATAGACTATATAAGTATCGTTAAAATGATCATATTCTATTCTAAATATACCGTTATCAAATGGTACATTTTCCTCAAAATTAAAATCAAAATATATTTCTTGGTCGTATAGATTTTGTATAAATTCATTAAAAACTATAAATTCGTAATTACTGTCTAACTCATTCATATTTGGATCATTTTCTAAATAATTTGTATCGCCAATACCCAGTATTACGACTGTATCTCTATTAGTGTTATTTATAAATGCATAGATTAGTAATCCAATAAATAGTATTGATAAAAAGAAAATAGTTTTTGAGAAATCTAAAAACGATTTACGTTGTACTTTCATATATACAACATATTTAAAATGTTATAAATACATAATACAATCATCCCTTTGTATTCTTCTATATGGATGATTAGAATCTGGTGGGAAAATGCATCATATACGCGTACAAAATTTTTTGCAAAGTGAGGATTGTTATCTGCAACTGGTCCATAACATTCTAAGAAACCACCTAGACCAGGTTGTTGTACGCCATATCGTGGAATAGTTACAGGTTTATTAGAAAGAATCGCATCATAGCTACAAAGCAGTTTACATCCAGTACCCTGTTTTGTAATGCAATTCAAGGATTTTTCAAATGCACTATCTATTTGTTCTTGTGTAGGCTTAGATCCATCTCTAAAAGCTATGCCACATGCTTTACTTAATCCACAACCAAAATCAAAGCCATAGGCGTTTCTATTACGACCACCTGCTATGCTATCACCTAAATATCCTCCTTCAGTATACCATACAGCAAACAGAAAAGCCGGATTTATGTTTTGTTTTTTTGCAGCATCTAATATTTGTTTAATTCTTACGGTTCTGTTTGGAGCAGTTGAGGGATCTCTAGGATAATTAAATAACTTATTATAGGCTCGATATACATCGTCTATAGTAACATTTGTCCAACCTATTTTTTCAGGAGAACAAAGTTTTAACACTTTTTGGCGCAAATCAACTATGTTTGTTGATGTTGAAGTATCTATATTAGTATAATTTTGTCTACTTGATACATTAGTGTTTTTAGACGATAACGAGATATCACAGGCATATTTTTGAGTTACATTGTTAGAAATAGGTTTAAAATTACCATTATCTACACAGTATTCAAAATGCATATAATCTGCTTTAGCAGAATATCTACCACCCCATCTAAAGCCGTTTCTTTCGAAAACTTTAACAACTTCTGGTGGCATATCGAACTTCACAGAACAAAGATTTGTATAAGGATTAGTACTAACATTTAAATCTAGAGCTATTCCAAAAGTATGATTACTAATCAAACAATCTTTTGAACCTTCTGTACTGTGAATTCTACGAGGATTAAAAGCTCCACCACTAACAAACGTATATGGGCCACTTGGGAATACATAATAATTTCCTTTATAACTAATAGCTTCTTTTTGTATCTCCGCTTCTACTTTTTTCAGAGCATCCACAATTAAAGAATTAACAACGAAATCCACGCCTAAAAATGTAATTTTAGTTGTTTTGACAGCACTTCCTATAGCTTTAATTTTCTGATCACAATTGGAAATACCAATACCAGCAGAATTTGCGAAAATTTTACTTAGTAAATCTTGATCATCGCATATATAATTTAGTTTTGGGCACTCTGGATAAGGTACATTATTTTTTGGTGGTAGTGGACACATTGAACACTTGGTTTGTTGCTGATTAGATAAAAAGTTTGTTTTATTAATTGTACTGCTACTATTTGAGTTTGATACCGAATTTTTTTTATATACTTCAAACCTTGATAATATTAAATTGTTATCTGCAATATTTTCTTTGCTAAACCTAGTTGGACAACTATTATCGTTTAAAGCCCAGGCAATACCTCTAGATTGATTGGCTGGAGTATTACCATATCTACACATTCCTTCTTCAGCTTTATCTAAATATTTCATACCAGGACGAGGAGGCTTAGCGTTACACCCTAGAATTGTACCATATAATAAGTAAGGATCTACTGCTTTGCCTTGATAGTAAGCACTAACGTGAATATGCCAGTTATTGTAGTCATATGCATTTTTATCATATTCTCCCAATTTTTCTCCAGCTTGTACTCTTGTATTTACTTTCGGTACAGTATCATAATCTAGATGTTGTATAACATAAGTTATACCTGATTTCTCTCCTAATATTTGTACTTCAGTGCCATATGCGTTTTTATTCACACTAGTTATAGTACCAGATTCTGGAACATATATATTTACATCTCTTTGGCTTCTATTAGGAGTAATTTTTGAAAACAAATCTAATGGTAAGCCACGTACATACTTACAATGAGTATATCCACCAAACGGACCTTGGAAGCAACTATGTTCAGTACGAATAGGGCAATATATTTTTTCATAATCTGTTGATGATACGTAATTGATAGAATCATCTTTTATTTCTTCACATTTTAACTTTACCTGATTACAAATACCTTCGACTATATATCCTTGTTCACACAAATATTCTCCTAATGCATCTTTATAACCACTTAAAGGTTTACCAAACGAATCAACAGTATCTATACATGGCAAATTTTCTGAACTATTTAATAATTGTCTTATTTTTTTATTCTTTATTGGACACCAAACGGGATTATCTAAATCTTTTTCCTCTATACAAGCTATTCTTTCATCACATGTTAGGAATGGACGACTTAATAGTATATTGGCAGATAAACCTAGTTCGCCATCTTTATTTCTGAATGACTGTAGGAATTTTTTGCCATTACGAAGTTTATAAGTACCGTCTGAATTTTTTGCAAAACCTACGTCAGGATAGATTGTATTACTAAGATAAACAGTTAGAATTTCTTGCATAATGTCTAGGGTTCCAAGCCATGGGAAATATTGATATTCTACTATATCCGACTTTCCTTTTGCTTTTGGTGCTTTATTATCAAATAGCTTGGATGTATCATTTACACACGATAATGTATTTGATTCACCAACATATAGATATGGCGAATTATACACATTTGGAGAAATGTATTTATCATTACTACTTTTATTTTCATCTCGCAAAATAGAGTGTACTTTCAATTTCCATCCATAGCTTATGTTACCGTATACAAACCTTAAGTTTTTACTAGAAAGCATATTATTTATTAGAGTATAGTAATGATACAAAGCATCATTTATACCAGGAATATTGAAGGTAGGGAATTGGGGAAAAGAATTGTTTTTAATATATGTCTCATGATCAGGATGAAATCTATAGTTAAAGCACACATCTTTTGAATCCAAAGGGAAATTACAATTACCTTTTTTTATATCACAATTAATCTGGCTTTCTTCTGTATTAGCAGGAATACGATTAATGATAGAAGAACAATACTCTTGAATAGTAACATTCGGTATAATGTTACGAGCTGGATTGCATGAACGAGCAATTTGTTGGCGATTCGATGGATCAGCAAATCCTGCATCAATTAATCTCAAAGCAGTATTACATGGATAAGTACGACTTACAGTAGCTTTGTTTTTAACCATACAACTACTAGGATTACCATTTGAGCCATTTCTTCCGAAATCATATAATATTTTCTGTCTGCCGGAAGACCTATCATATTTAAAGCTCCAAAAATTTTTAGTATCATCGTGAATTTTTCTATTACCGAAACGCCAACAAATTTCCGAGTTACTAAAATTCATAGATCCTTGACTAACTTTTACTTCTGGGCCAGGAATATATTCATCATTCGAATCAAGATACCTAAAGTTAAAGTCTTTACATGTACCCACATCAACATTTTTCCAATTTTGAGAAACTTTTGTAAAATCATAAGGTCTTTGCGTTTTTATAATCTCGTGATTTTGACTATCAAAACAATTAGCGTCAGTAAAGTTTTTTAAATCTCCATTTTTTGGCACTAAACACACAGCTTTTTCATCATGAACATATCCATTCACAGTATAAATGGTTTTTAAATATTGGTTAACTATTTTCCGAGCAAGAACAGGATTGGATTCTATTTCATACTGGGTTTCTTTTATTGAATTTTGAATATTAGAAAATGATACAGGATTAAATGTTTCTTGATTTAGATATTTAGAAAATTGTCCATGCTGTTTTATTAATTCAGATAAGTTATTAACTATTGAACCAAGCCATGGCATTGGATAAGGCTCGTTACCATTTTCTGGATATAGACCCCAAGCAAATTGATTTAGAGGATCATATAGGCTTTTATTTATATTACTAAACACAAATTGAGAAATGTATGAAGCAACAGGTGTATATGCTTTAGTTAAAGAAGAATTCGCTGGGTTTGAACTACCCAAACTCTTTAACGGTGCTTCAACCATTATATATCCAGACCAAGAAATAAAGCACTCGCCACCTGAACAATTTAATAAAAATTGTGGTCCTTTACTTCTATCATTTAGAATGCTAGTATCTTTGTTTTCAAACTCTTTACCGCAAGATAATGCTTTGTGATACCCAAGCCCATACGACTTATCTGCATTAACAAATCTAGTACCTACAATGGATTGCGATATATTAACATTATTATTGTTATTATCATTGTTCGATTGGGTATTTTGTGTATTTGACGAGCGGTTTATACCACAATCTATGTTTAACTTATTAATTAATTTTTTAGTAGCAATATTCAATTTTGTATAATCTTTTAAGTGCCTATCATCACGCAGATCACTACTACTATAAAATTTATCTGCATTTATAATTGGATAAAATCGTTTAAGAGAAGATCGTATTTTGTCGTTAAATTCATTTTGCCTAGATTGGCAAGGTACGTCCCTTGCAGGTACAGTAACTATTATCGGTATTATGCCATTTTGCTTAAATGCATCAGCTATTGTTTTTATATTTTGTACAGATTCGCTTAAATCATTGATACCATTACAGCTAAAGCTTGTAGATTTACCGATATCGTTAGTTCCCAAAATAATTCTTGCAAACGATGCTTGTTCTTTCACAATTAAATTATTAAATATATTCGTTATATCAACTTTTTCTCCCACAAACCATCTTGTACTGGCTCCAGGGAAAGCATACGTAATAATATTTGAATCATTAAAACCGTTAGAACTTTCCTCAGACAAACTATCACCAAAATTGATTATTTTATTTCTACTTCTGTCCTTAACTATACTACATATACCATCGGGGATTATATAATCAACTATTCTAGTACTTGTACTATCTGTAATAGAATTACTTTCAGGCAAATTATCGGCATACGATATTGAAAAATAATTATGCTGAGGAACACAAGAATCAAAATTAGCATTTATCCATCTTTTTCTACTTCCGGGACGTTCTGGTGTTTCATTACATGATCTTACAATTTGTTTTAATGATTGCATGGTAATTGGAGGGTTTTGTCGAGGAGTAAATGTATCTCCTGGAATCGCATTCGGTGGAAAAGGTCTAAAAAAATTTATTGCTTCTACTATCGAATCATTACATAACCTGAAATATGTTTCCCTTAAGCGCTCTTCTGATCCTGAAAAGTATCCAAATTCAGTAAATATTACTTTTAAATCATTTTTCTCAGCATAAGATCGTATGCTCGATGGTCTACCACCAATAGCTTCAGTAAAAAATAAATCGGCATCTCCATTATTCAGGTTATAACTATTAACTAATATATAATCAAAAAGATCAGGATTAATTGAACTACCAAATTGTCCAAAAAGATAAGCATTTGCATCATCATTTTGAGTGTTTGTAATGTTAAATATAGCGGGAGCAAGGTACATCACGCCACCATTCACAAAACGATACTCTTGTAATGCTTCTGCTGCTTCGTTTGCACGTTGAATCAGAATATTATATCCACCAGAATTCACAGGAGGTACACCGAATCCAGTTGCTTCATTACCAGTACCAGGTTCGTTTGGTCCTAATACTGCTATAAACTCGTAATCAGTTCCTTCTAGCTCTTTTGCAACAGCAGAATAAAACTCAATTATTTGATCAGCATTAGCAGATAGATTAAAATTGCATCCACCATCATAACATAACCTAATTATTGGAAGCATTCCTAAATCTATACTTTCTTGTATAAATTCGACAGCACCGGATACATTAGGTTCAATAGTCATTCCTACAATATACGATAACGTTAAGCCTTGTTGTTGCATAGCCTCGTAAACCGTTCTAACGGAACCTTTGCTAAGGTTAATAGCATTATTAAGCCCACCTTTGTTTTCAGGTTCAAACCCATATATTTTACCTTTTAATTCTGCAACAGTTTTTATAGGGTCTTTGCCACGAGGACTAACCACTTGTGCGCGTCCCCAATTATCAACTATGATATATTCAGTTTTAACAAAGTTTTTAGTAACTGAATCTACCGCTACTGCGGGCACTTGAGCAATGATTTCTAATAGATTTTTACCAAATGCTCTAGTAGAAATAAAATTTAAAAGTAAGATAGTGAAAAAAAATATAGTGGTTAACAAAACTAGATTTTTTTGCAGTCTAAAACTTGTTAAAAACATTCTTTTGGATAACAAAAATTCAATAATTTGTTTAATTTTCATGGTAGATAGTGAATAAGAAAGAAATTCCAACGTATTCTAAGATGCAATAAAATCCAAACAAACATTTAAAATACTTAATTTATTTACCAACACCATATCATATTACTATATTATTATTACTATTATATACATACTATTAGTAAATTTGAATTAAAACATATGTATAATCTTCAAAACATAAATATATATATATAATCTTAAAATAAAAGTGAATAAATTAAATTTACCTTCAGATAAAATTAATTTAGAAGTTACTTTATTAGGAGGTCAAACTTTTTCTTGGCGTAAGCTTCAAAATAACAAATATCTTGGGATAATTGAGGAAAAAGTAGTAAAACTAGAAATACAAAAAAATAATATTTTTTGGCAAACTTACCCAGAAAGCGATAACTATGACTTAATACAAGAATACTTTGGAATACATAACCTAGATTACCATTTCGAAAAAATAAGAGAACTATATACCAAAGATGTATTTTTAAGTAACGCAATAAATACAATAGGTAATTTAATAATTTTAAAACAACCTAAATTACAAACAATACTAAGCTTTTTGCTATCGTCCGTACAACGAATAGAAACAATACAAAAACAATTTTTTAAAATATGTCAGTTATACGGTAACAAAATACAAATAGATAATAATATTTTATACACATTTCCTAGTGTAGAGCGTTTAGTTGGTATATCGGAAAGTGAGTTGAGAAACAAAATACGTGTTGGTTTTCGAGCAAAATATATCAAACTGTTTTTGAATAAGCTTAAAGAAATTGATAATAACAAAGTACAAAACATAGAATTAAGCGAATTAATAAAAATAAAAGGAATAGGTAATAAAATTTTCGATTGTATAGGTGTATATTCATATGAAGTGCAAAATCGTACACCGATTGATAGATGGACAAAAAAATTTTTAAAGTTGTTTTACAATTACACCTATAAAGATTATGAGCAGACCCAAAAATGGATGCAAAACTATTTTGGATTTAATAATGTAGCATTAGCAGGTCAATACTTATTTGAATATATACGCAATAAAAATAATAAAATTTAGTAGAATATTAATTCTAGATTACAAGTTAAACAATTAAAATTAATTGCAAAGTATTGTAAGCTAAAAGTAAAAAGTAAGTAACTCAAAATTAAATACTTACTCTTATTTTTCTGTACTTGTCTTCGTTATGTATTATTTATTAACATATAAATATTTTAGAATTAACTATCTAGTATTAGTTTATGTCTATTATCAACAAACACATGTTTAATAAGACTTATGCCTTATACATATTTTTTGTAATATTTGTAGCTACATTTATTGGTATTGGGAATTTTTTACAATCAAATAACATAAATCAAAATTTATATAAACAAGCTAATGAGACACAAAATCATACTTTATCA
>JANWZV010000044.1 GCA_025061805.1 Candidatus Dojkabacteria bacterium
GAATTGACTATAACTTGGTAAAGAATACTATACTTAACATTGGCAACTACCAAGCTTTGAATAGTGTTTTGAATAGTAAATCTTCTGAAGATGATAAATTTATAGAAGAAATTTTCTCTGGTTCACCTAACTTTGATTCTTTAGACAACGAAACGACAAAACCTGAATCTACGTTTTATACGGATATGAATGAATTAGCAATTCAGAAAAAATTCTTAACAATTACCGGTAGGGAAAATGAAATAACAAGATTAATGCAAATTCTAATGCGAAAAACTAAAAATAATCCAATTTTGGTAGGACCCGCTGGAGTAGGAAAAACAGCAATCGTACAAGGATTTGTTAATAAAATAGTTTTAAAAGAGGTACCCCCATCATTTTTTAATACTAGAGTAATTAGTTTAGATATCGCAGGAATTTTATCAGGATCTAGATTACGTGGTGATGTCGAAGAACGTTTAATGCAAGTAATAAATGAATGTATCGCAGACGGAAATACAATTATTTTTATAGATGAAATTCATATGATAGTCGGAGCAGGTTCTAGTGGAGGTAAAGATTCTTTGGATATTGCAAATTTGTTAAAGCCTTACTTAACAGATTCTGATATAAGTATTATTGGAGCCACAACATTTGATGAATATAATAAATATTTTGCAATAGATCCAGCTCTAAATAGACGGTTTCAACCTATCAAAGTTGAAGAACTAAATCCAGAAGCTAGTAAAAAAGTAATATATGCTCTAAAACAAGATTTAGAGTCATATCATAATGTAAAAATTCCTCAAGAGACAATAGATTTAGCAGTAGAATTAACTAATAGATTCATAAAAGATAGATATTTGCCGGATAAAGCTATAGACGTAATCGATGAGGCATGTGCAAGCTTAAAATTAGGTGTAGAATTAGAACATCAACCAGAAATATCAAATATAGCAAAAAAATTAGTTGAAATTCAAAATCAAAAAAACTTTTTAAACCAAAAAAAAGATTTAAATGGTGTAATAGCTTTAAAAACAAAAGAAGAAAAATTACTCAAAAAAATAGAAAAAATTCTAAATCAAAAATCTAGTAATACAACTTTAAAAAACAAAAAAAACAAAAAAAACAAAACAGCTAAAAATAAAAATCGTAACCTAAAACTTACCCCAGATTTAATAAAAAAGGTTGTATACGACTGGACAAAAATACCTTTAGTTTATTCTAATATAGTAGATAAACGTTTTAAAAACTTGTTTGATGATTTGAAAAAACATATAATAGGCCAAGATAGAGTATTAATGACAGTATCAAAAGCTATACAAAAAGCTAGCTTAGGATTAAATAAAGTAAATAAACCCATATCTTCATTTCTTTTTTTGGGACCAAGTGGAGTAGGAAAAACAGCAACTGCAAAAATCATAGCACAAGAAGTTTTTGGTTCTCAAAACTCTTTAATTCAAATTAACATGAGTGAATATATGGAATCACATAGCGTATCTAAATTCATAGGATCACCACCAGGATATGTAGGATTTCAAGAAGGAGGTATTCTAACTAATTTCGTAAAGAATAACCCATATTGTGTTGTATTGTTTGATGAAATCGAAAAAGCCCACCAAGAAGTATTAAATATATTACTACAATTATTAGATGAAGGTGAACTAACTGATTCACGTGGATTAAAAGTAGATTTCCGTAATACAATCATTATAATGACTTCTAATATAGGCTCAGAACTATTGTCATATAATCAAAAAATTGGTTTTAATTTAACTACTAATTCTGATAGTGAAAATGAAAATGATACTGATGAAGATTTTGATATCGTAAAATCTCAAATAATAGAAAAATTGAATAAAACTATAAAGCCAGAAATTTTAAACAGAATTGATGTAATCGAAGTCTTCAGAAGACTAAACAAAAACGATTCATTAGAAATTACTAAACTATTAATAAATAGTCTCAAAATTAGACTCGTTTCTTCTGGTATATATATAGATGTAACTGATGATGCAATTAATGAAATTAATAACCTTGGTTATGATATCAAGTACGGTGTTAGAAATTTATCTAGAGTTATAGAACAAAAGATTGAAAACACAATAGTCGAATATTTGTTGTCTATCAACAATAATATGAAAACAAAACAAAATAAAACAGCTATACTTAAAATTATCATTAATTACGATAAAAATACAAAAACATTTACAGCTAGTAGTAACTAAGTTAATATACCTAACTATTCTTCTTTAATAAAAGAATTACATTCTCATATAGTTTTACAAAAAATTCATCAAACATATTTTATTCAAATACATTTTATTTTAATAACTTAATTTAAAACTATAGGATAGATAAAAAAAAACTATAGGACTTGACTTTGGAAAATATATAGGATAGCATTATAAATGCATAAAACAAAATTAAAGATAGGGAAATAATTAATTAGATAAGTTAAGTTGTTTATAGTAGAGTTGACTTGTCCCAGAGTCTGGTAAGTTATATTTAGGCAACTACGAGACAATGCCTTTATCTACTGGACTCTAGGACAAGTCAACACAAACTAAAATATACAAAACAATAATATTACGGTTAATAAATTTTTGCAATAGTCAATAATTAATTTTATTTATTTATTTTATTTGAATTTTTTAATAAAGCGTATATAATATCACTTGTCATCTAGTTTATATTAGTTTTTTGTATTATTTTCCTACTGTTATTTAGCTCAATAATACAAAATACACTCATGTTGTATTGTATTTCAGATTATGTAAAGTTTAACAATTTAATTGTATTGAAGAAAATATTCAAAGTTAGATTTACTAATTAAAATTAGATTTAAAGTATGATCTAGTCTAAATTTGTTTTGTTTGTTATTGTTGTACATATGGCACAAAAGCGTAAACGTACAATCTTTTTTGATAACGGAGATACTTCAAATATTCCAATTGATGAAAAGGTAAAAAGTGTTAATAGTGATTCTAATATTTTGGGTAATGTAGACGAAAGTATTATATATTTAAATAGTTCTACAAATGATGATAAAAGTGATATTTCTATGAATAGTAATTATTCCTTTTTAAAATTACGTGAGCTTGAAAATCTTAGTCTTGCTGATCTAAGAAAAAAAGCTGAAGTTTTTAACATAACAGGTACTAATGAAATGAAAAAATCTGATCTTGTTTTCTCTATATTATCAGAACATACTAGATTAGGAGGATACATTTTAGTTGAAGGATTCCTAGAAATTGTAAAAGACACACACGGGGTATTAAGATCTTCTAGTATGTTACCAGAAGAAAATGATATTTATGTATCCAGCTCTCAAATAAAAAGATTTAATTTAAGACAAGGAGATTTTATTGTAGGGCAAGCTAGATTGCCAAGAGATAATGAAAAATATCTAAGCTTACTAAGAATTGAAAGTATAAACAACATGGCACCTGAAAAAGCATTGACTAGGAAATCATTTAATTCTATGACTCCGATATATCCAAATAGTCAAATAAGATTAGAAACAGAGCAGCACATTCTTTCTACAAGAATAATAGATATTATTGCTCCTATAGGTAAGGGACAACGTAGTATGATTGTTGCACCACCAAAAGCTGGTAAGACTTGGTTGTTAAAAGAAATTGCAGATGGTATTGCTAAAAATCATCCAGAAATACATTTAATAGTTTTATTAGTCGGAGAAAGACCAGAAGAAGTAACTGATATGAAACGTTTTGTGAAAGGAGATGTAATAGCAGCTAATTTTGATGAGCCTTTTGAATATCAAACAAAAATAGCTGAAATGGCAGTAGAAAGAGCAAAGAGGCTAGTTGAATATGGCGAAGACGTTGTTATATTAATGGATAGTATAACTAGATTAGCTAGAGCATATAATAATACTACACCACCGTCAGGGAGAACATTATCTGGTGGTTTTGATCCGGTTGCAATTTATCCACCAAAGAAATTCTTCGGTGCGGCTCGTAATATGGAAGAAGGTGGTAGTTTAACTATTATTGCTACTGCTTTAGTAGATACTGGTAGTAAAATGGATGAGGTTATTTTTGAAGAATTTAAGGGTACTGGTAACATGGAAGTAAGACTTGATCGTAAGTTAGCAGAAAGAAGAATATTTCCAGCAATAGATGTATTATCATCGTATACTAGAAACGAAGACAAGCTTTTATCTCCTGAAGATTTAGCTTTAACTTGGAAAGTAATTAGAATGTTGGATTTACTACAAAAAGAAACCAATGCTAATCCAACTGAAATTTTAATAGAAAGACTAAAAAAAACTAAAAACAATCGTGAATTTTTAAGTACACTTCACGAAAATATTTAAATATATATTTTATGTTTACACAGTTTAAGAATTCTGTATATAGAAACTTTAATTGGGGCAGATCAAATACTTATAGAATATTTATACATTTTTGTGTTATATCTTTCACTATTATTTTTGTTTTAATTACAGTATTCAAAGATCAGAATAAAATTGGTGCTATTAACCGTTTCAATTGGTCATTTTCTGAAACGTTTGGAGTATACGATTTAATTTATCAAGGGAACAAGATAGAACTTTTAAATGTAAGAAAGCCAGGTAAGTATTTTAAAATTTATGAACACATCGTAAGTGAAGGTGAAGATTTAAATGTAATAGCTAACAAGTATAATGTAAACAAAGATACTATAAAATGGGCTAATCAATGGATTGACTATTATCAAGAAAACATAAAAATAGGGGATAAATTGTTTATACCAGAAGTAATTGGTGTATTATATGAAGTAAAAAATGATAACGAAACATTGGATGAAGTATTGAAAAAAACTTCTGGAGATAAGTTTAAAGTTGTTGAAATAAACCAATTAGAGGGTCCAGATTTTAAACTATATAAAGGGCAAAAAATTTTGATTCCTGATGGTTATTTACCCAAACCACCGCCACCACCGCCTGTTATACCTAGACAAAATCCTTCTAGAGTTCCTGTATATATTGGTCAGAACATATATATAGCTGGTAATATACATGGAATTGATGTAACCAATCCTTTATCAAATCCAGCATGTAATGGTTACGTTTTTGTTAGAGGTTTTTTCCCGGGTCACAATGGAGTGGATTTAGCTAAGTTTGGAGGCTGTCCTGTTCGTGCCATAGCGGATGGTGTAGTAATCTTTTCTGGATGGTCTCCATGGGGAGATGGATATACAGTAAGAATAGATCATGGACAAGGTATACAAAGTTCTTACTTACATGCTGAAACTTTATGGGTTTCTAATGGAGAATATGTTAAAATGGGACAAGAAATCATGTATATGGGAACTACTGGTAATAGTACAGGGGTCCATTTACATTTATCTATAAAAATAAATGGGCAGTTTGTTGATCCGTTAAATTATGTATCATTATAGTATAATTTTTTGTAGGGTTATTTTATACAATTTAATATAAATTTAAAGTTTAAGTTATCTATGTTATACATTTTGATGATAATTAATCTAGCTCCCATAGTTCAATGGATAGAACAAGGCACTCCTAAGGCCTGGATCTAGGTTCGATTCCTAGTGGGAGCAATATTTAATTTTACTTTTTATATTTTTGTGTTATGGCTATACCAACTCAGTATTATGAGAAAAGTTTAGTTTTATTGAAGCCTGATGCTATACAAAGGGGGTTGATAGGGGAAATTATAAGTAAGTTTGAGCGTAAGGGATTGAAAATAGTAGCTATGAAGATGATATGGCCTACTAAAGAAATGGCTCAACTACATTATGATTGGTCTGAGGAAGAAAAAATTCAGACTGGTAATAGATCGATACAAGCGTACAAAGAAAAGGGTATTGAAGTTAATAAATCGCCAATTGAGATTGCTGAGGAAGTTCAGAAAAGATTGGTTTCTTTTTTGACCGCTGGTCCTGTAGTTGCTATGGTAATAGAGGGAGCACATGCGATACAGCATATTCGTAAATTAGTTGGCCATGGTAGTCCTTTAAATGCTGATGTTGGGACTATTCGTGCTGATTACACTTTAGATTCGTATTTAATGGCGGATGAAGCTGAAAGAGCTGCGCGTAATTTAGTTCACGCTAGTAGTTCAGCTAGTGAGGCTGAAAGAGAAATTAAAGTATGGTTTAGTGAAGAAGAAATTTATAATTATGAATTAGCGATAGAGAAGATATTGTATTCTCTTGAATGGGAGCAAAAAAATAGTAATTAATTAATGAAGTTCTGTAAAAGTTTAGATTTTTTTCTTCTGATTTGTAGTGTGCATGAAGGTGAGTAATGTTGTTAAAAAAATATATAAAATATTTAAAAAAGATAGATATGCGATTGATTTTGGTACATCAGATTGTGTGATAATTTCTAGAAATGATGGAATTATTTTACATGAGCCTACTGTATTAGCTATTGATACTTATAATAAAAAAATATTAGCAGTTGGTCATGATGCAAAAGTTTTGTTAGGTAGAAAATCAGAAGGCTTGTTAGCTAGTAGGCCTTTGAAGAATGGAGGAATTTCGAGTTTATTTTTAGCACAAACTTTATTAAAAGAGTTTGTTAGCAAGTGTATTCCTAGATTAAAGTTAAGTTATTCTGAATTTATTATTTCTGTGCCGTTGGGGTTACCATCAATTCAGAAGCGTGCATTAATTAAGGCTTTAAAGTTTGTAGGTATAAATAATTTTTATATGTTCCCTAAACCTATAGCAGTTGCTTTAGCTTCTGATTTACCAATAGATCAACCTTATGGTAATTTAATTGTTAATTTAGGTGGTGGTGTTTCAGAAGTTATTATCGTATCTATGAATAGTGTAGTATCTCATATATCTTTACAGATAGGTGGTGATGTCTTAGATGAAAATATTGTTAATTTTATTCGTAAAAAATATTTTGGATATATTTCTAATATAGTTGCTGAGAAAGTTAAGATAAGTATTGGTAGTGCTGTATTATTAGAAGAAGATAAGACTACTAGAATTACAGTTAAAGATGCTAGCAGTGGTTTTCCGAAAGAAATTGTTATTTCTGGTAATGAAATAATAGATCCAATAAAAAGTAGTTTATATGAGATATCTAATGGGATAAAGAAAGTTATTGCAGATGCTGCACCAGAAATAGTGAGTGATTTAATGAATAGAGGAGGAATATTATCTGGTGGTACTGCTTTACTATCAAACATTGACAAATTTTTTTCTAAACTAATAGGAATACCTTTTATTGTAGTTGATGACCCTTTAATTTCTGCAGCTAATGGTACAATAAAGGTATTTAACAAAATCGATGAATACAAACATTTTATGAACAAATAAACATTTTAAAAAATTTTAAAAATAGGAGCAATTATTCTTGTGTAACTAGACAAAATATGTATAACTAAACAAAATAAGGCAATACAAGACTAGGAAGGTGACTATAGGCACCACCAATTAAATTATATAGTTATTATAGCTATGATATATACCTTTGTATATACTTTAGAGCCGTAGATAGTAAAAAAACAATATCAAATAACCTACAATTTAAGTTAAGTATTGTATTGTAGGTATAGTTATTTTAGTTCTACTTTTGCTCCTTCTTTTTCTAGTTCTTCTTTTAATTTTTGTGCTTCTTCTTTTTTTATACCTTCTCTAATTGGTTTTGGTTGTCCAGGGGCAACTGAGTCTACTAAATCTTTTGCTTCTTTTAGTCCCAAGCCTGTTGCAGCTTTTACTATTTTTATAATACCTATTTTATTACTACCTGCATCTACTAATAATACATCAAAATCAGTTTTTTCTTCTTGACCGGTTGCATCGCTAGCAGCTGTAGTTTTTGTATCTGTGGTTCCAATCATAGCTTGAGGCATCATTGCTGCATATCCTTGTATACCAAAGCGTTCTTCTAATGCTTTTTTTAATTCGAATGCTTCTACTATTGTTAATTGTGATAGCATTTCTAATATTTTTTCTATTTTTTCTGTCATATTAATTTATATAACAATTAAAAATACGAATTTTTATTGACTAGTTATTGATTAGTAATTTTATTAGCAACGTAATAAACACTTCTTATTGGACTTTCAATTAAATTTAATACATTTCCTAATGGAGATGTTAGTATATTTACAATACTAATTAAACTGACTTGTTTTTCTGGCATATTAGCAAGTTCGATTATGTAATCTTTATTTGCGTATTTACCAAAGAGATATCCGTCTACGATCTCTATTTTGTTTAAGTCTTTGACGTTTAATGTCTTCATGTGTTTTTGTAATATTTTTATACACTCGTTTATATTTTCTTTACAAAACATGATTAAATACGGACCATTTTTTATATCGAATTGATCAATGTTTAAATTTTTTAGTGCAATTTTGAATAAAGAATTCTTTATTACATTGACTTTTGCATTTAGGTCATATAAATCTTTTCTTATATTAACTAACTCATTTACTGATAACTTATATGGTCTAAGTGCTACAATACAATCAAAGTTAGATATATCGTTTACGTATTTTTCTATTATAGCTTTTTTTTGATTTTTACTTATTGCCATATACTGTATATATTAAAAAAGCACTCGTAGAGAGTGCGTATAAAAACTTATTTGTTATTGTTAGAGTATAAATAACAAATTTTATGTTTTTTGACGCACATCTCTGTAGGACTTATTTTTGTGCCTACTTTCTTAGACGTGACCTAAAATTTTAGTTATTATTTTATACTATCAATTATACTACTAACATTCAATCTAAGTCTACCTCCCATTGTTGGTGATAGCATAATTTTTTTTATTATTGATCCTTTAAATTTTTTTATTTCAGTTATGATAGATTTTAGTGCGGCTAGGATATTTTCCTTTAGTTTTGCCGAGTCCATATCTAATTTCCCTACTTTTAGTTTGATGGCATTTTGTCCTTGTTCAGATTTGTAATTTATTCTACCTTTTTGAAAGTTTTTTATAGTTTCTTCTAAATTGTTGGTAATAGTTCCATTCTTTGGATTAGGCATAAGACCTTTTGGACCGAGTATTTTTGCAAGTTTTAGTATTTTATTCATTAAATTTGGTGTACAGATTAATATATCAAAATCAATTTTTTTTGATTCTTCTATTTCATTTATTAAGTCATCGTTTCCTGCTTTAGCAGCTCCTGCTTGTATAGCTATATTTTTATCTGCATCGTCACATATTACATAAATTATTTTTTTGGTACCAAACTCGTGTGGAAATAGAACACTTCCTCGTATTATTTCTTTTGCATCTTTTTGTTTTAGTTTATATACGACATCCACACTAACTGATCCAACGAATTTAGTTTTTGATATTTTTGGCAACAATTCAATAGCTTCTTCTAGGTAATATTCTTTATCTTGTACTACTATTGCTGTTTTTGTATTTTTGGTATTTTTATTTTTTGTATTCATATACAAATGTATTTTTATGAAATTTATTTAACTACTTCTATTCCTAAGCTTTTTGCTGTACCTGTAACAATTCTTATTGCTGAATCCAGATTTTTTGTATTTAAGTCTTCTAATTTTTCTTGTGCTATTTCTATTACATCTTTCATTGAAATTTTTCCTACTTTTTGTTTATTTGGTGTACTTGATCCTTTTTCTATTTTACATTTATTTTTGATCATAGACGCTACTGTTGGTTTTTTTATAACCATTTTGTATGTTCTATCTTTGTACACTGTTACAAAAACTGGTATATCAAGATTGCTTAATCCACTAGTTTTTTTATTGAATTCATTACAAAACTCAGGTATTGGAATACCGTTCTGTCCTAGTATTGGTCCGATAGGAGGTGCAGGCGTAGCTTTCCCTGCTTTTATTTGAATTTTAAATTGTTTTACTATTTCCTTAGCCATGTTTATATTTTACTAATTTGTAAGATATCGAATTGTACTGGTGTTTCTCTACCAAATATTGACAATAATACAGTAGCCTGACCTTTTGTTTCATTAATATCTTGTATTTTGCCAATAAAGTCTTTGAAAGGGCCTTCGACTACTTTGACTGCGTCACCTATACTTAATTTGGTATCGAACACAGGGTTTTGTTTTACTTTCGTAAATTCCAAAATACTTTCTGCTTGTTTTTGATCAAGTGGGGTTGGATATTTGGATTTTGCAAAATTACTAACAAAACCACGAATTCCTTCAGTTGTTTTAATTAAATGTATTGCTTCATTAGATGGTATCATTTTTACTAAAATATATCCTGGTAAAAATCTTTCATGTACTGTTTGTTTCTTACCTTTTTTTATTACTACTTTTTCTTGCATT
>JANWZV010000045.1 GCA_025061805.1 Candidatus Dojkabacteria bacterium
CTGCAGCATTAACATTTGATATATATATACCATATGCATCTAAGTTAGCTTGTTGTGGCACGGCAAAACTAATTATATTTCCATATATTGTATTAACTGTATTGTTTACTCCATTAAATTCCGTTAAAATTCCATATACAATTGGAGCATTACCAAAAGTATATATTGTATTATCTATTCCAGTAATAGCGTTATTTACAATTCCATAGTTAGTTAGATTATTTTGTATGCCCAATAAGTAATTAGCTGTATTACTATATAAATTCAATAGATTTGAAATACCAGATAAATTTGACAAATTGCTAGAAGTTGCTTTTGTATCAACTAACATTCCTCTAGCAGCACCAGAAATATTTGAACTATTTATATGCATGTCTACTACTGCACCTTCAAGTACTGTAACATTTGAACTTTGGATATTTACATACGTATTACTAGCTCTAGCAGAGGTAATGCTAGAATTATTTGATATTAAGTCTAGAGATATTCCAGATAAGGTATTGGTGAATGTAGAATTTGTATTTGATACGTAAATACTAGATCCTCTTTGTGTACCATGTTGTGAAGAATTAGATATGACAGTTATATCGGTTCCAAGTAAGTCGGAAATAAACCCATTATTGTTAGATGCTGTATTTATTCTTATTCCTGCTTGAGTACTAACTACACCAGAACCAACTCCACTTAAAGTATTTGATAAATTTATACCCAAAACTTGACTAGATACTATAGTAGATGTATCAATAGTTAGCTTAGCATCAGGTAAATTAGTTCCTATACCAAGTAAATTTAAAGAATTGTCCCAATATAATTGACTACTTGCTCCAAATGATCCATTATTATTAAATTGGATTTGACCATTGCTACCAGCAGGATTACCCCCAGATACTAGTAAATCGATACTGTTTGTTCCGTTAAAGAAAAAAAGATTAGTTCCATTCCACCATAGATCACCTGATACTGGAGAAGTAGGATTAGTACCTACAGGTATTCGTAATGATGCATGGTTAGATGTAGAGGGTGCGATTCTCATTAGGCCTTCTTGAGCCCAGAAATTATATTTATTTCCAGTTGGGTTACCTAGATTTTCAATGTATATTCCAAAAATATCGTTGCTTTGTATAGTATTTATGTCCAACCAATGTCCGTATACGTTACCTCCAACTGGGTTTGTTGATGAATATGTGACAATTGTACTATTTAAATATACGTTATTATTTATTATTGAGTTATCTAAATATGAAACTTCTAGTTGATTACCCACGAAATTATCTACAATAGAATTATCTTTAATATCAATTTTATGTCTAGCACCATATAAATTGTTTGTATAAGAATTTAACAATGTTTCTATTTGATTGTTAAAACCAAAATAATTTGTGACATTTGCAGTACCTGTAACATGACTTTGCAAGTCTAGGTTGACTAGCCATGGTTCTATGGCTGATCCACCAAAATTTGCAGATATTTGTGTTCCAGTATGTTGTAAATTAATTCTGCTTATGTTATTTCTTATAATAATTAAGTCGAAGTTATCAGTTGTTCCTAATAACGGTGCATAACCGAAAGCATTTCCTCCAGCAACAAAACAAGTTGTACATGGTTGCAACAAATTAATACTGGATAATCCATTAAAAAAGAATAGGCTAGTTCCATTCCACCATAGATCACCTGATACTGGAGAAGTAGGATTAGTACCTACGGGTATTCGTAATGATGCATGGTTAGATGTAGAGGGTGCGATTCTCATTAGGCCTTCTTGAGCCCAGAAATTGTATTTGTTACCAGTTGCATTACCGAGGCCTAGTATGCGTATACCATATGAATCATTAGATATAGTTCCCGTACCGGTAACATCTAGGTGTATTCCTACAACTTGACCATTTACAACATTATTTTGGTTTATTATACCTTCATAAGCAATTATTGTATTTGTAACAGTACCGTTGTTAATCAGTTCCGTAGTTATACCTACATAATTATTTATTGTTCCTGTAGGCATGTTTTCATTACTCGAATTTATTCCATAAAAAACATTCATGATTCCATGATTTGTATTAACTGCTAAATATCCTCCTCCAATTGTGGAAACATTGCCGTAATTAGAATAAAGTCCTTGTGACAAAAACAAAACATTTACGTTTGAGTAATTATCAACAATTGTATGAATACCAGTAGCCCCTCCTATTTGACTACCATCGCCATTTGATAGGCTTAGAGCAAATCTTGCATTTCGTACTAATTCAACACCTGTATTACTTAGTGGGTTATATTCTAGATGTGATCTGATATTTGTATAATTTCCGCCGCTTCTAGCGTATGGTCCATCTGATATGATTCCGAAGAAATTAGTATTTTTATTGAATACAGTAGATGAGCTATTTCCGTGTACAATTGAGCCGTTATCAAATATTCTTAATCTTTCTGTTGAATTGGTATGAATAGATAAGTCGTGGTTACTGTTTAATCCCAAGATAGCGTTTGAGCCGAAGTTATTTCCTCCGTTTACAAAACAGACTGAACAATTATTGCCTAAGAGATCAATACTGTTTGTACCATTGAAGAAGAACAGATTAGTTCCATTCCACCATAGATCACCTGATACTGGAGAAGTAGGATTAGTACCTTGTTGTATTTGGATTGATGCATATTGGTTAGTTGATTGGGAAAATACTGATTTACCACCGGAGACTTCTAGTTTTCCACCTGGTGATGTTGTACCTATACCTACATTACCTGTATTAGTTATTATTATTCTATCTAAATTATTAGTTTGTAACGCAAGATAATTTGGATATGATAAAATATTTTGTGAATTACCAATTGAAATTTTTGATAATAGTGGTAAAGAAATAGTTTTATTAGGAGCAGATATTTGAATGTTATTTGTGCCATCATTTAAAATTAAAATACCATTAGTAGATAAAGTTAGTATATCTGTATTGTTGAAACGAAATTTAAAAATATCCCCATTATTACCATAGGTATTTATGTTGTATGCAGTATCACCAGCATTCACTATTGTAGCTGGTCCAAGGTCTCTTGATCTAAAAGAGAAAGTTGAAGCATTAATTTTTCTTCTTGGTAAAAACATTTCTTCAAAACTACCTCCACATACCCCTACTCCATCTCCTGGTATTCCGTTAGCATCCAAACAAATTTGTATGTACAAATCTTGATTTTGTTCAAATATTACTGGGTTAAAACTATTATATGTTCCTAAGCTCACACTAATAAAACCATTAGATGCTAGCACATTATTATGAGTTTCACTCCACAATGCTGATCCACCAAATGGAGTGTTAAATAGTATAAACTTAAAATTATAATTTCCATCCGGTAGTGGATCTTGATTTTGATTTATAATTCCAGTTCGCAAACCTATTGTTTGACTTGAAATTGCTTTTACTAATGAATTATAGAATATTATTTGGATAAACACTAACAATATTCCGAAAAAGCCTATCGCTACTATACTACTAATTCTTATCTTTTGTAGTGTTTTTTTAATTTTAGATATTGTTATTTTTTTCTTTACTATCATTTGTACTAAGATATTAGTTTAATTTTCTTTAATAAGCTACTGTATTTTATTTATTGATCTACTTTAATTAAAAAAACTGAATACATTTTTGTTAGTTGCTATTTAAATTAGCTTAATTAGCTTAAAAATTTAAATTATATTTTAATAAATTATTTCTCATCATATACATAACGACTATATATATCTGCTATATAACATTATTTCGTTTTACTATTTATATAGTTCCGAATTTGTACTGTCCTAAAGTATTGTTACCATTATACTCTAAATTATTGTTATGGATTTTGTCAATCGGGTCTAATAAAACATTTAATCTAACCCATGCGCTTTTAACTATGCGTATTTTAATCATATTATTATTATATATTTCAACATCATTTTGGTGTTTTGACGGGAATATATATCCTTGCATGTATACATATAACAAGTATTCCCCAGGTTGTACCAAAAAACCAAACCTACCTGAGAAGTCAGTAATTTGTGTGTCTACCAAAGATTTGTTCTGTGAATATAGTCTTACAATAGCTCCTGATATTCCTAGCATAGTTTCGGAGTCTATGACAACACCCCAGTGTTTTTGATTATTTTGTTTTCTATTAATGTATAAGTTAATTAGCAGTATTGTACCATATAAACAAACTAAACCTATTTCTAATATTGATCCACGTATCAGAAAAGCAAGTATCGACAAAATAAGCCCTACAACAACTAGCGTTGAAAATTTTGATCTTAACTTTAAAATTAATCTACTTATTAATCTTTTTATAGAAAATTGCTGTACTATTTCAGATAAATAATCTTCGTATAAACCTATATCTTCGGCGAAAAAAGAATTACTTTCATTTATTTGAATATTTTTTACATATTTTTTGTAAGGGGGATGATTTATTTCTATGCGATACTTACCAGTATATAATGGGAATCCATATCTACCTTTTAAATCGCTTAATTTTTCTTGAATAAATTTATTGCTATCTTGATAATATAGTTTTACTCTAACAAAAGGGATTGGTTTTTTTGTACGCACATCATAAATTACTCCAAATATCTTGTCTTTATTTCTAGATAAAGATCCTAAAATTAGCAACAATCCATTCGGAGTTAGTAATATTGATAACAAAGTTAATATTGTAGGTAGTAAAGTGCTACCTACTATGATTGAAGCTACAGTAGTAGTAGGTATATCTTGTATCATTAAAATTTGGTTTGTCTGTAATATATTTGGATTTACAGTCGTATTATTTATTGAAGAATTATTGCTTACTGACACACTTTGTTGTACTTGATCTTGTAGTATTACTACATCTACAAGTTGATAATAATCAGTATCACCTGGCCAAGACTTGGAAACTTCATTTACTTGTGCTAGCGTATGATAAGTAAAAACAAAACTCACACATATCAACAACAACGACACTAAGACAGTAATCTTACTTATTTTATTATTTACTTGTTGATATATTTGATACATTACCATTTTGTATAAGTTAAGTATAAATGATGTTTTTGATTTGTCTATTCAATTTAATTTTAATTTTTAATTAAATACACTATTTTCAATAAAATTTAAAATACGCTTTTACTATTACGCTTTTACTATTTATATAATATGTTGTTTAAATTTTATTTGCAACTTTAAAATTTTAAAATTTATAAAATTTATGATACATCTGTAACTCTTTACATACTGATAATTGACCAGCTAAATACAAAATATGTTTTAAAGTCTCTTCTAAGTAATAAATATTTTAGCACTAACTACAGAGATATCATTATGTCTATATTTACAGGATGAAATTATATTCCCATGATTTTATATAATTTATTTAAGTATATTTATGTGAATAGATATATTAAATTTACAATAAAAATTTTAATATTTAGTAGTTTGCTAAAACTTATCTAAAATAAAATTACCGAAAAAATATTATCAACTTATTTTCTTATATCTTCTTAGTTTTTATTGATTTTCAGTTGACTATTAGTTTTAATAGTTTATTGTCTGTTACAGTTGTATACATTTTTTTAATAGATATTTTTGTATAAATAATCTTTGTTTATTTTAAGTAATCAATTACTTCTATTGGTTTAGTACATACTATAACTTTACTATTTAATTGAGAAGTGTCTTTATATAAGTTTTTATGACTCCATTTTGCATAAATTGGCTGTATGCCTACTTGTAGTGATCCTTCTATGTCATTTTTTATTTCGTCTCCGATCATAATTGCATGTTGTGGATCTATATTAAAGTGGTTAAGTACATATTTAAATGCGTTAGGATTTGGCTTTTCCGATAATATCATGTCTGAAGAAACAACCAAGTCAAAATAATGTAAGATATTCAGATACTGTAACATATGTGCTTTTGTTATGTAGTCACCATTACTTAGTATTGTCATTTTAAACTTTTCTCCTTTCAAGTAGTCTAGTAATTCTGTTATACCATCAAACAGTTCTACATTTTTTGCTAGTTGATCGGAGTATAGTAAAATTAAGTCTTTTATTAATATTGGATTAATAGGTATGTTTAATTCTTTAAATATTTCATGCCAGTATATTGCTCTAATTGAATAAACAGGAATTTTTTGTTCTACTGCTAATCTATTAAAAACGCTTTCTTCTCTTTGTATAAATAAATCAAATGATATATTAGGATAAAAATTTTTAAGAAACTTAAAGCAAACACTCATTGATTTTGGAATCGCACCTATTGTATCGCATATTGTGTTATCCAAATCAAAGATTATCAATTTAATTTTATTTTTTGTATTCATCATATAATTTCGTTTTTGTTAAAAATAAATTATACGAACTCACAATTATACTATAATTATGTTAAAGCGGATTTTAATTTAGAGTATTTAAAACTATATAAAATCTATATAATATTGTATTTTGATATTATCCTATTACTAGAATTGATAAATTAATTGTTAAGTTATATACTATGGCTAATATAGATTTTGATACTTACCAAGCTAATGCTGCAAAAACTGCAATTTACCCTACTATCTATCATCGCGTTATATACCCTACTTTAGGGCTTGCTGGTGAGGTTGGAGAATTAGTAAATAAATTAAAGAAAGTATTTAGAGATAATAACGGTAATTTTACGGACAATATAAAAGAACAAATAAAGGCAGAACTAGGAGATGTATTATGGTATCTTTCTGAAATAGCTAATGTTTTAGGTATTTCTTTATCGGACATCGCTAAGACTAATCTAGATAAGCTTAATGACAGATTAAATAGAGGACAAATACATGGGACAGGAGATAGTAGATAAAATGAAAATGAAATGATCATATATTATAATTGGCTAATATTTTCTAGGTATATCTTAATTTACTTAGTTTTTAGCTCTTTCGTTTCTGTTTTTGTTTGCTTTTGTTGCTCACGTGACTGAAGTATATTGTTCATAAAACTTTGTTGAATATTAGGATATACGTGCTTTGCATATTTATACTTTTTTAGTATATTTTCTAAGTCCGAATAAATCTGGCCTGATAAATAGGCATCACTAAATATGTATTGATCGCTATCTTTTATATATATTGGTTTAAAAATACTTAATAATTTTTTTATTTTGTTTATGTATTCTTTGTTCACTTCTATAGTGACTAGACCAGATAAACTTATCTCATAGAAGTTAATTAAAATTTTGTAACTTTGTAAAACATATTCATATACTTTTTTTTGTACTTTTTTGCCACCGCACCAAGTTAATAATTTAAATTCTTGTTCTGTAACGTGCATTGTTTTATGGTTTGAATACTCATCAATATAAATTTGTATATATCTTTTGTTATTCTCTCTTACTCCTATTAATTTGGCTACATTGGATGTGTATGGCATGAATAGCTTTTCTACGAATATATAATTACTCCAATTAAATGTCTTAGGAATTTTACTAGGTAGAACAAAAAAATTATTTTCTTCCATTTCAATTTAGCTAGTAAATCTGAATAAAGAAAATACTTTTAAAACGCGATGTTTTTTACAATTTTTATACATTTTTAGAAATAATAAAACATATGCTATTAATGTTTTATTTATAAACTAGAAATCAAAAAAACAGATATCGGATTTTTACTTATCTTATTCGTATGATATGGAAATGATTAGATACTATATCTAATATCTAAGTTTTAAGTATATCTTATTTACTTGTTGATTATTTGTTTAATTTTATATTTTATTTTAATTATCGTCTTCGTCATCTGAATATTTTAAACTAGTGTCACTAGCTAGTTCGTCAGTGTCTGGTTGTATATCCGTATCTGCAATATCTAGTTTCGGTATCATTACTTCTAGTACCGTACATACAACTCCATCTTGACAAGTTATTAATTCGGTAATTTCAGAGAATTCTTGTAAGATTACAACCATCCTTCCATTCTGTTCGTCTCTCATTACATCTACTTTAATTTCGTAATCATTTATTGATATAAGTTCAGTACTGTTCGCAATTTCTTCTAATGTTAGTCTTTTTTTTATTATGTGGTACTTTATTAATAAATCCACTAATTCTCTATTGCTCATAAATTCTTCTTTTGTTATTTCCATGTCGTCAAACAACCGAACAAAGGCTTCATCTGTTGGTGCTATTAAAGTAATGTTAGATTCTGAAACATCAAAAATTGTATCTAACTTACAAGCTTCTAAAAGTTGTAATAACACGTTCATATCGCCTCTACTTTTTAAATACTCTATAACTCGCACTTCTTTATTGTGGCTAGCTTTATTCTGAACATCCATAAGAATAAAATAATAAATAATAATTTGTACATAATAAGTATACACTAATACGCATAAATATATATCAAAAAATTTTGTTATGAGCTTATATAAGATGTAACTTCAAAATTAAATAATCAGTAAATTTAATTTTAAATTGTTACTAATCAAACATTAGTATGATATTGAAATACTTATTATCTATTCTATAAAAAAATAATATGATTCATATTTATTAATAGACATTTGCATTATTCTACGAATTAAATGAAAAGATGACAAACAAGTTATGAGTATCGCAAATTGTATATTGAGCAAATTCTATAACAGATTTAAATAAAGTATTTGGAATATATTATTGAGTTATAAATTGAGTATAATATGCAATATATATAATACATATAAATTAACTGCATTAGCTTTAATAGTACACAATGGCTATGTTAGCTAAAAAGTTATCTGTAACTATTACAAAAATTAATAATTTCTTCTACTGACTTTATAAAATTTTTTGTTTCAAAACGAAATGCAGCTGATGTTTTGTGGCCACCACCACCAAAATGTTTTGCAATTTTTTCTACATCAACATCGTTGGTTCTTGATCTTAGGGATGCAGTAAGAAAATTTTTATTCTTTTCTAAAATTACAATTCCGAAGTCTATATTTTCAATACAACGCATTTCATTTACTATATCGTGTTTTTCTAACTTATATCCTGTTAATAATTCAATTTCTAATATTTTTTCATAACATAATGCACAATATGCATATTTATCTTGTATTTTAATATCAAGTATACCAATGGATTTTGCTTTTATTTTTTTTAAGCTTACTGATCTTTTAAACTTAATAATTAAATCATCAAAGTTTGCACCTAAATCTAGTAATTTTGCAACTATTTTGAAATCATTGGATGTAATGTTTGTATCGCTTAAAAAATCTGTATCTCCACATATCCCCGCTAAAATATTATGTGCTAGGCTCCTGGTACATTTTAAAATGTTATTTTTTGATTCTAAGAATTCTTTATATATTATTTTAGTTGTTGATCTAGATACATAATTTATCATCAAATTTATGTCTTTTAAATGATTGATACAGCTATCGATGTGATGATCGATTACTATTGTTAATATTTGTCTATTAATATTAAGTAATTTAGTTATAGGTGCTCTTTGAAATGTTCCTATGTCAACCAAAATCATTAGATCAATATTGTTTATTATTGAATTTTGTTCAATATTTTCTTGATTTAGGACCATGACTTTATCTACATGCGGTAAGTTCGAGTCTAAAATTTCGCTTTTTTCCCAAGCTATAGGTAGAACTGTTATTTCCTTATTGTGTTTATTTGCTATTTGCAAACAAATTTCATACATTGCTAAAGTAGAACCAATTGAATCTAAATCAGCATCAATGTGTCCACTTATTGCAATTTTACGTGACTTTTTAATTACGTCGAATACTTGTTGTATATAATAATTGTTCATTTTGTACTAATTATGTGATATCTTTTTAATTGTAATAGTGTACATTTTTTAGAGTAGAAGTATTATAAATTTCTCGAACTTAGTCAAGTACAACGTTAAGGTTTAAGGTTTAAGTTTAAAATTTTTAGATAGATATCGATATTTTTATTTTTTTGTATATTAAACTATTATTTCCCATATTTCACTTTTTTTTATTGGCGAAATAAATCAAGTTTGTGTAAAAATTAGGTAACTATTATAGTTATATCAACTGCTTGATCAAAAATTAAAGTACGGAGGGTGTGGGATTCGAACCCACGAGGCTTTTACACCTACTCGCTCTCCAAGCGAGCGCACTAGACCACTATGCGAACCCTCCAACTA
>JANWZV010000046.1 GCA_025061805.1 Candidatus Dojkabacteria bacterium
TACCATATTAAAAATTTTTGTCCATTTAAAGGTGCATAATTTAAAAACACATTTCCATTAGAATCTATATTTGTTACAAAAATTCTTTGTTTTAATAATGGAATATTACTATTATATATTGGTTTATAATTTTCATCTGTAATATGAACTTGTTTTAATAAAATAATATTGCTTTTATTCCATGAACCAGATGAAAATTGAGCATTTTTTATTGTTCCATTTAAAGTAAATGTAGTTAATGAACCATCACCAATGAATTCTTCATAAAATACAACTCTTGATAAAATTGGAAATAAATTATTTATTTTTTGATTTAAATTAGTTATATCTGTTTGAGTAGCAAAATGCGAAGCATGATAACCATCTAACAAATCTGCATCCAATCCACTGTTATGACCATCAACTGTTTTAATTTTATCTAACAAATTTAAAGGATTTAATGATGTGGAAGATGAAGAAGATGAAGAATTAATATAATTAGGCAATATTCCTAATATACTCATTAAATCTCCTTCGATTCCTTTGATGTAAAATCAATAAGAAGTTTTATTCTTCCAATGGTATTTGATGACGCTCTTATCCAAACTTTTTCTGGCCAATTTACAATAGGAAAAAATGCATATGAATTTTCTTCAAATGGTTCTTCATCTCCATTTATTTTATGGGAAATAAAAAATTGTTGAGGTGAATATATATAGCCATCTAATATAATTTTTTTATTAAATTCTAATTTTTGATCATTTGATAATAAATCAATAACTTTTGTTCTTGTTGTTGGAATTTCAATATTAAAAATAAGTTGATTATAAGCAACATTATATTCAAGTGGCATGAAAACTATTCTCCTAAAATTTATTTATAATAATAAATTTTTATAAATAAATATGGGAGAATAATTATATGAACGATGAATATCTTATAAAAAAATATAGAAAAAGTTTAAAAGAAAAATTATTTGAATCAGATAGTTTAGGAATTGGTAGATTATCAATTAAAAAAGAAGATAATAAAAAATATAAAACAGAAATTTTAAATAAAATAAAAGAAAAACTATTGAATAATAATAAAAATGAAGATATTATTGAAAGAACAGTAGAAATTGATGAAATAAATGAAAAAAATGATAATAAAGATGATGATAAAGATCTTTTATTAGGAAAGAAAGAAGAAGAAGAAAATTTACTTCAACAAGATGATAATGATTATAATCAAAAAGAAGAGTCATTTCAAGATGAAGAAGAAATACAAGATATTGTTAATGATACATTATTAGAAGTATTACAAAATATAAAAGATTTAAGAGAAAAAATTAAACAAGATGATTTACAAAAAGCAAAAATTGTTAGAAAAATTTATGATTATATTCTAAAAGGAAAAGATAAAATAATTTTAGATATTTCTAAATCATTAGAAAAAAATGATGAAAGTGATGAAATAAATTAATAAAATATTATAATAAATAAAGATATGAGAACAAAATCATTAAAATTTGAGATAACTAAAGATACACAAGTAAGTGAAATTGTTTTATTTGTAGAAAAAATGATTGAAAAATTTCATTTTGCAAAATTAAAAACAGCAAATCAAGAAGAAAAAAGAGCTTTCTTTTCATTGAGATTAAAAATATTAAAAGAGTTATGTAAAATTCATACATATGTGAAAAGAAAAAATGTTATCGGATTAGTATTTTTTGAGTTATTAAAAAACAAAAATATTAGCTTAAATACAGTTATTCTTAAAGAAGGAGATGAAGAACATGAATAATAAGGAATATTTTAAACAAATTATACGCAAGAAATTCTTTCAAGCATTAAAAGAAGATTATTTATATGAAGAAGATAATGTAGAAGCTTCTCCAAATATAGAATTACCACCACAAAAAGAAGAATTACAAAACAATTTTTCATCTATTTTTGAAAATATTTCTGATTTATTAAAATTTAAAGCTCAATTGCCATATGGAACAAAATTAATAACATCTCAAACTAGCATTGATAAATCAATAAAAAATATTGTTAATTTAGTTTCTGAAAAAACAATTGATGTTGTGACAGCTTCAAAAGAAATACAAGAAAATTTTACAAAAACTGTTTCCGACATTGAAAAAGAAGTTTTTACAATTGCAAAAAGAGAAGAAGCAAAGAGAAAACAACAAGAAGCGCAAAAAGAAAAAGAAGAACAAAAAGAATCATTTAATAGAGAAAAACTAAAATTACTTTTGGAAAGAGATGATCCGATTTCGGTTGAATCAGTAAAAGGAATTTTAAAATTTGCACCACAAGATCAAATTGCAAATGTTATAAAAAATTTATCTAGAGAAGATTTTGTAGCTTTTATTGATGGTTTACAAAAAGCAGCTTTAGATATTTTAGCAAAGGGAATGGAAGAAATTCATAGTAAAGAAGAATTTGGTGGTGAAGAGGAAAGTGGTGAAGAGAGTGGTGGCGAAGAAGAAAGTGGCGAAGAAGGCGGTGAAGAAGGCGGCGAAGAAGGCGGTGAAGAAGGCGGTGAAGAAGGTGGCGAAGGGGGTGGCGAAGAAAGTGGTGAAGAAGGCGGCGAAGAAAAAGAAGGAAATTTAAAATTATCTGAATTGTAAAGTATAATAAATAGTGGAGAAAGAATGAATATAACAGTATGTATTTTAAATTATAATTTTCCAGAAATAACAGATCCCTTAGTAGAAAATATAAGAGAAAAAAATAAAAAAATTAATTTTAATTTAGTAGTTTTTGATAATGGTTTTGATAAGGATAAAATATCAAAATATACAACTCATAGATGTGAAATAAATAAAAAATAACTGGTGGATTTAATAATTGTTTAAAAATAGCAAAAGATTATAATAGTGATTTTGTTTGGTTACTTATTAATGATGTTTCAATATTAACTGAAGAACCAATTCAATCTTTTTTAAATCATATTCAACAAGATTCATTAATTGGAATCATACATCCATCTTTATCAGAAGATACAATAACACCATATAAATTTATGAAAAATTCTAGTAAACCAAAAAATAGCTTTATTAATTATTATGCAATAGTTGATTTTATTGGTCCATTTTATACAAAGAAAGCTTTAGATGTTATAAATTGGCAATTTGATAAAAATTTTATTTATGGTTGGGGAATTGATTGGGATTGTTGTTATCAAATTAGAAAAAATGGATTAAAAGTTGCTATTGATTATAATTCTCAAATAAAACATTATGGATCAACTACTTATAAAAATAAAAGAGACAAAGAATTTTCTAATGAACATGAATATCACCAAAAAGCTTCTAAAGTATTTCATGAAGTCATGGAGAAGAAATATGGAATAAATTGGAGAGAAAGAATTATTAATTTAATTTAAATTGTATAAAATTTTTATATTTTAAAATTATAAATTTTGTAATTATAAAACATTTTATTTATCATTTTCATAATTTTCTTGTTTTTCTTCAAATAAAATTTCACAATCATATTCATATTTTTCTGAATGAAGAGGTGAAATATTTAGATCTCTTTTAACAATATAATATGTAAAAGGTCTTGTTTTTTTCCATTTTCCAGATTCTATATTTTTCTTATAAACTTTCCAATAAAAATATAAAGCATCTAAAGCTTCTTTTTCAGTTTTATATTCAACTAAAAACCCTGTATTTTTGTCCCACAATGAATAATATACAGGTTTATTACAAATAATTTTTTTAGTATTTTTTTGTAAATTCTTTTCACTAGTCATGTTTTTCTCCTTTTCATTTTTGTTTATCAATTCAAATAATATTTTACTATTTAAAAATATTTTTTATTAAGTATTTTGTGCAATGATACTCCAGTCTATAAATCCTTTAAATGGGTATTCACATTTAATTGTGAATCCAGTTGTTAATTTATTTGAGTACCAACAATTAATATTATAATTAGGAGTCAAATTAATACAATAATTATTTGATTCTAATGGTTGATTAAAAGTAATTGTTTTTTCTGTTTCATTATTAAGCTCAATGCTTCCTTGCATTCTTGTATATCGAGAACTTGGTGATGTATTAAAAATAACACAATCTAATGTTGATGTTGTTAAATATTCAGTATTTCCATTATTTGTATATTCTAAACCAAATATTCTTTCATATAAATTCATATGAAAACTAAAGACACGAAATTGTACTTTAATAAGATGTGAACCAGAAGTATAAATTTTTTTACTACGAGTTATATTTGTAGTACATGTTGGATCGACTGATGAACATGCAATATCATCACATCCACAATCTTCTTCACATGAAACTGGTGCATTCTCATATGATGTTGCTATAGAAGAAAATCTAGATGTTGATTTTCTTGTTGGAATTGGTCCAAAATATGATAAAATAATTGGATGTGCTAATTTACCTGGATTTGCTTGAATAACTGCAGTTCTAGCTAATTCTGTATTTGTTGTTACATCATAGAGTCTAAAAAGAATTGGATCAAAGCAATTGTATGCAGAAAAAGCTAATTTAGCATTAAGAATCATTACTTTATAAACATCAGTTGGTGGTAATACAATTTCTAAATTTTGAACATCCCACCATCTTGGTTCACCAGTTTTCTCATCAAATAGATAACTATTAATGTTTTCTAAATTAATACTTGAACACTGAGTAATTTTCAAAACATCCATTAAATACTTATCTACAGACCATAAAACTTTTTTATCGCTAGTTGAATTTGGACTTGGTACATTAGCGCAACTACTATGATCAAATTCCAATCCACCTATCCACCAAAGAGATCCACTTGATAAAAATTTTCTCCATATTTGAGCGGAATTTAAAATATCAGACAAAGTAAATGGTTTTGATGTAGTTTCATCTTTGAAAACTAATTCTACTTTTCCTTTTTCTTTATTAAATCTTGAATAAATTCCTTTATTTTTTACTAAAATTTCTCTTAATGTTATATAATCTTTTTTCAATTCTTCTGAAACATACTTATCTTTAAAAATTAAATTTCCATATTTATCACAAAAAATACCAACATTAACATTTATTAAATTTTCAAAATCCAATTTTTCATAATCACCCTGAAATTGAAACATAATTCCATCTGATTGAAATGGTTGTTTATGAATAGCCATTTTTACTTCTCCTCAAAAATATCATAAGTATTCTTATTAGTATTTATGCTATGAATAATCATATTTGCGGCATTCAAATCTTCTACATAAATTACTTTCCAATCAACTGTTCCTTTCCATCCTTTTATTTCACAATAAATATCAAATGAATTTTCTTGCTTATTTGACCACCACACTCTCACATTATCACTTGGAAGAAGTATAATACTATATGCGGTCTTATTCACCAAGAAATAAGGAATTGGTTCAAATTTTACAGTTTCTTTTTCTTTTATTCCATCAAATGTTACAGTTCCATGTCTTTCAACTATAATTGGACCAGCTAAATCAAATAACATACAACCCATAATTGAGTCATATGGTAAAACTTTCTGAGTTAATGGATCAATTGTTGAAAACATACGATATGTGTAATTTTTATTGAAAGAATCTTCCGGATTAATAACAAATCTATTCCATTTAAATGTTGGTGCAGTAGTTTGATTTTCCCAAATACTATGCGCTAGTGAAAGTATTCCATTATCTTGAATAGAATAGCCACCGAAAATAATTGCTCTATCTGGGTCTCCAAATGCTTTTTGTCCTATGAAATATTGATAAGGTGTCAAACAAGTATTTACAAACTCATTAAATAATGGAACATCTCCGCCTAACCCACTACTATCTTGGAATCTTCTCCATGAAGTAAATATAATATTTTGATCATGTATTTCATCTCTTTCTTTATAACATGTAGATCCTATTTCCGGTATATCATACTTATAATAGTATTTTTCAGATAAACCACTTTCAAGAACTTTTTCTGCTTTATATTCCATAACAAAGTTTGTAGCCCATTCAGTATAAAATGCATTATAATGTTCATCAATTTCAACTTTATAAGATGTGATATTTTGTGATTCGGAAGAAGACGATTCGGAAGAAAACAATTCTGAAGAAGTTATGTCTTCAACAGTTACACTTTCTAAATTATGAATGAAAAGGTTATTATATTTATCATGATCTGGAGAATTAATAAATAGTGTAGATTCCGAATTATTATTAGATTTAACATAACTATCACAAAAAGTATTAATTCCAATTTTATCCCCTACATATAATCTTCTAGTTTTATATTTTGGAGTATATACTAAATAATTTTCATCACAGAATGTTTTTGATTTTTGAAGTTTTCTTATATATTTTAATAATAAAGTATCTTCATTATTTTCTTGGTAATCTTCTAAATTAAAAATAAATTCATGGTGAGAATTGAATATTGGAACATCTGATGTAATATTTTCTTTATAATTATTGAGAGCTAATGAAGAATTTAATATAGAAAGAACAATTGTTTTATTATCTTCATCAATAAAAATATTATTTTTCCTAAAATGTAACCAAACAACTTCATTATCACACATAGACCAAATAGAAGCACCCCATCTTTGATTACAAGAATTTAATTTAAGTAAAATATCAAAACCATTTTTATTTGTTATTCCGGCAAATGGGCTATTAATAATTGGTGAAACCCATGAATCATGATGGTGAATAATCCAATCTTTACCTTCATATTTATGAGAAAAATCTTCTATTTTAATTTTATCATTTTGACAATCAATACATGATAAGCAGAAAGTATCAGAATCTGGAATTATTTCAAATTTTTCTATTCTAGAATAATAATTAGCTGTTGATTTAAGAACATCGGGTTGTAGTATTGATTCACAATTATTATCATTAAAAGTATTTAAATTTACATTTTTATCAATATTTTTAATAAATTTATAATTTGACTTACTTTTATTTGGTTCATAATAATCAAATAATCTTACATATAAATCAAATATGCCTATTTTATTAGAAATAAAAGTATTAATTAATTCTATGTATCCTTCTGAATTTCTTATACCTTTTTCATTAAAGAAAATAAATTGATCTTCTTTTGACACTTTAGACAAATATTGATAATCATATAAATTTTTAATATCACCATCCATTTTAAAATATAAGTGGGAGTAATCAGATTTAGCAGCTAAAGATAAATGAATATTATTTTTTTGAATTACAAAATTGTATAATGCATTTAAATTATTTTTATTAATTTTTATAATTGTATAAACATTTATATGTGACTTATTTCTTCTAATTCTTTCATTTAATGTTAAATTATTTGAATCTCCAATAGCTAACCAATAATTTCCTTCTTCATCAAACATTTCTGCAACACCAGCTGGACCAATATAACCATTATCTCCCAAAACATTCCAAGGAAATAAAAATTGAATGTTATCTGGTTTACAATTTATTAAATATTTATCATTTAAATTAAAATTAATTCCATTAATTTCTGTTGAAATTCCAAAATTTGGTAAAATATTTCCAAAAGAATTTTTATCAGTAAAAATAGCTCTTGATGCTATTACTGAACTATTTGAATCATCATCTAATTCCGCGACTACTACTTGATATAAATTATTATGTATTTTTTCAAAATATGAAATATTATCATTTTCATTTAAATGTGGTACTGACCAAGGCCAAACAATTAAATTTTTAGGTTTTTGTCCGGAGGAAGATCCTTTATATTTGTAAATTAAAAGTTCACCTTCTTTTTTAGAATTTGGATATAAGAAACCTTTTGTTAAGAGATCACATAAATTAGTATGTTTATAATTATATAATTCTTTTTCAAAAGTAACTTTATAAACATCATAATTATTATTATAATCAATATATTCAGTATCTTTTAATATTTTTGTTTTATATTCTTTCTTATTAGTAACATTAGAATTATCTTCAGCACAATCTACTTCTTCACAATAAGTGCAGTTATTTTCTTCTATAGCATCTTCATCTTCATCTTCATCTTCATCATTATTAACTTTTATTTCTGATGTAAATTTCTTTAAGTAATAAAATGATATTTCTTGATCATCATTTGATTTTTTATTTAATATTGCAGAATTTTTCATAAATTCACCATGAATTGGACCTAAAACATATTTTCCGTTAATATTAAATACTGTTGATTTTCTATTAATGTTTACACCAGTTGAGGGTGAAGTAAATGAAGAACTTATTTCATCAAGATTATTTGGTTCTTTAACATTTAAAGAATTACCATCATAAGTAAGAGAAAAATTAAAATAATTATCATATGTAATTGAATCTAGTAAATCCTCTGATGATCCACTTGAATTATTTTTGATTTTATATTTCTTTTGAATTTGATTAAGTATTTTTCCTGTTCTAGCATTATACTTACTAGCTGTTATTATAATCCATGGTTCATTTGATCCAACAGATAATAGTTTATTAATAATTGATGAATTTGAAATATTTGTCAATGACTCAAAACTAAATTGCAAAGTAATTTCATCTTTTCCTTTACTTACATACCTATGATAAGTATTTTTTATGAAAGTATTTTGTAATGGAGAAAATATTCCTTTATTATAAGAAAACATATGATTATACACACTAGAAGCTTCAAGATCTGGTGTCTTTAATTTTAATGAAATAACTTTTTTATTTTGTTCTAATTCAATAACATAATAAATATCATCATCATTATCTTCCAATAAGTTTGGATCATCATTATTTTTTTCATTATATGAATTAATTTGTGATATATTTTCATTTTCTAATTTCTTGAAATAATTTGCAAAATCATTATATTTAATAATTTTTCTATTTCCTGTAAGATTAAAACAAAATCCATATCTATTAAATACACCATTATATGATCTTACAAATTTACTCCAAGCTTCACAATCAGTTGATTTTAATGATATATCTGGTTTCTCTAAAGAACAATGTAATCCTCCAAAATAAATAGACCATTTTTCATCACCAACACCACAGTGATAGGCAACATCTTCTGGCATATTTTCTCTTCTGGTCCATGCTATTCCATTCCACTCATAAACAAGATTTATAATTGGTGATAAATGATCATTATATTGATATTTGAAATATTTATTTAATAAATTATCTTTTGGAGGATCATTTGGAAGAGAAGTATTTAGAAGATTTCTTACATAATAATAGGGTGGTGTTTTTCCACCAGTTGCAATACCTTTAATAGTCTTTCCTAAATAAAGTGTTCCTATTGTTTTTACTGGATAATTTTTATTTTGATCTACAAATATACAGTAATCTTCCATTGATGTTAATGGATTTATTTCTTTTTCATAAAATTGTTTTAATAAACTTTTTGCTAAAAATTCAATTTCTCCGGGAATTTTTTCTTTTTCTTTTAGTTTTTTAATTAATTCTTGTCTTTTTTTTCTACTATTTTCATTATCACTTAGTAAGACACTAGTAAGAATATTTTCTCCAAAAATAACATAATAAATTGGGTTAGTAGTTATAGAAGTTTTTTGTCCATTTTGTTCTATTACTTCTGTTGTTTTATCTTTTTGTTCGAAAAATTTTATAGCATTTATTATTTCACTATCTATATAAACTATTTCTCCAGATGTTCCACCACTTCCACCACTTCCACCACTTCCACCGCTTCCACCGCTTTCACCGCTTTCACCGCTTTCACCGCTTTCACCGCTTTCACCGCTTCCACTACTTCCACTACTTCCACTGCTTCCACCATTTATTACACCACTAACATTAGCTAATCTTCTTAAACACAATATTTTATCTTCTAAAATAATTTGTTTTTCTTTTTCTATTTCTTCATCTGTTTTGCTTCTTACAGAAAAAATATAATTAAAATAAGTAAAAGTATTATCAAAATCATTATATTTAACACCTGATCCATCTAAACACAAAATATTTCTATGATCTAAAATTAAAGGTGGTCCTTGTGTCCCATTGAAACACAAACCAGATATTACTTCTTTAATAGAAACCAAAATTTTATCTTTTGATAAAAATTTTAACAAATTATTTAAAGAAGAAGTACATCCTTCTATACATTCATTACTATCATCTAATATAGTTTGTGAAATTTTTTCATTTGTTTCAATTGGTTGACC
>JANWZV010000047.1 GCA_025061805.1 Candidatus Dojkabacteria bacterium
TAAATATAAATACTATATAATTTTAACGAGAAATGTAGTTTTTATAATTAATACAATCTTTTAACTTATGTATCAGATAAAAAAAATATATTCAGTAATAAATAAACTACCAAAACAATTACAAATTAGAAACAAAAGTAACAAAATCTTCAGGAAAAAGTATATACTTCTAACTTTTACTACAGTTTTCATAATGCTATTAATACTACTTTACATTATTCCACTCCCAACTACACAATACAAAGGCATAAACAGTTTTAGTAATATCAATGGTGAATTTATTAACATAGACAACTACATAGGTTTTGCAAAACTACATATAACTACAGAAAACAAAATAACTCACGCAGAGACAATAACATATGTACATGGTTTTGGTGGATCTTCTTTTTCTTGGCGTAACAACATTGAGTACTTTACAAAAGCAGGCTACAACGTATTGCTAATTGACTTAAAGGGATTTGGAGTTACACAAAAAACATTGGACACAAAATATGATCATATATCACAAGCCGAATATATTTTTAAAATTTTAAATCACTACAACATAAATAAAACTCACTTAGTAGGTCATAGCATGGGTGGTAATATATCTGTTCATTTCGCATTAAAATATCCAAATAAAATAAAAAGTTTGACACTAGTTGCACCTGCTCTAGTAACAGAAAATTTGATAATTAATAACATTGGGAAGCTTTTGCTGATTCCACCATTTACACAAATTTATAGGCAAATAATTACCAGAACAATAAATATGGAAAATATATCTAATTTTTTGAAGTATAACTATGCTAATCCTGAATTTGTAACTAATGAAACAATTTTAGGATATTTTTTACCATTAGATATAGAAGACTGGGATTTGGCTTTACTAGGAACACTCAGAGATGCAACGGAAAATATTTTGCCAACAGATTACATTCAACAATTACAAAATCATACATTCCCTATTCAAATCATTTGGGGTGAATACGATAAAATTATTCCATTAACAAATGGATTCAAACTTAATACACAAATACGAAAAGCAACATTTAGAATAATTCCAAAAGCCGGGCATTTACCAATGGAAGAAAAACCATCTGAATTTAACGAACTGATGACAATATTTTTGAACAAAGCCAAATAAATATGTATTAATTTACATCTAATTCTTTCAAACTAAAGAAAAAAACTATTTATTTAATTTTACTTGTAAAATAATGCATAGGTAATACAAATGCACTATAACAATACATAACAATAAACAATATTAAATTCTTAGCGTACGTTTAAATTAAAAATTCTATACACTATAACTTAAAATTCACTTTTCCTTGAAAAACAAAATGCTTCGAAATTGCAAAAAAACTAATTTTTAAAATACATGTTTTATGCCCGCTTTCTGATTCCCAAAAAGCAAAAAACACAAATAATGAAAGAAGGAGAAAGAAACTTGTTTACTGTTCTTTCTCCAATGTTTGAATTGTTATTAATACAGCACGTAAAATTAAGTAGTATATCAAGAACCAAAATTTTATATTAACTATAAAGACAACTAACAAAATTAACAATTTACTTATTTCCTGTTCAGACAGAAAAGCTAGTATTTGTACCAAACTCGACGAAAAAAGAGAAAGTGGCAAAATCAGCCATCTATATGGAATAAGGACAAAATTAAGTATAAATACCTTTTGCCATAAATTTTTAATAATTTTTTTTCCTAGTGCGACAATAAACACGTACACGTCAACTTCCTCCTCTCCAGACGACTAAGATTATTAGACATATGTAACCGTATTGTACCACATTATAGCTAAAATTAATACAGCCTCAGTACACATTTCATTACATTAAATTGAAATATATATAAGATTTTAATTAACTTATACTTAATCGTAAAACAAAATAATATATGTAATTTTATATTTTTACCTTTACCTATCTATAAACGTAAAACGTATTTGGATTGTAGAAACATATGAATGTGTAATCGTGTAATCATCGTATATACTAACTTCTTTTAATTTTGCCATGTAACGTTCTAGTAAATTTTGAAAAAAATTTTAGAATTGATGCATATGTAAATAATACTTGGAATTATGAAACGTGTATGCAAGTACTTCAATTAGCTAGTTCATTTTTACTTTACAACTTAAATATGAAATCATGTGTTAACAAAAAAAATGATTTAGTATATACATAAAAATTTTTTCACCTATTGTTTCATTGGATAGATACATCTAAAACTTGGATAGATACATCTAAAACAACGTTTTCAATAATATTAAAAAAGAAATTGTCTTATGATTTGATAAAAAATATCTTAATAAAAGATATAAGCCAATAGCAAGTTTATCTATGTGTATATCTTGGAATATAAAAATATACCAATATAAACTTTAAATATATATCAAAAACGATGTATATGTCCTATAGAATATATTTTAGTGTTAAAAAATCTTGGGTATTAAAATATTAGAACTTTAACTTTTCTTAAATTAAAAGTACAACTTATAAACTGTAAATTTAGATTACATTATGATAATAATCCTACCAATCCTATCTAAAAATTCTAAAAATAAAGTGGTGTTGCTGTCGTTTGCTTAGACCTATTATTCTGCTCGCCTAGTAAGCGAGCCCACGATAACATTCAGAAGGATCATCACAGTGCGAGCTAGTACAAACCCTAGCAATAAAGCGAGGGTTTGGACGATCAAGTTGCATTGCTGTACTAGCACATACGCAACTTCTGCTGCGCACGTGGGACTGTTATTAGCAGTCCAGGTCCGAAAGTGGTTAACGCCATAACACCAATCAAGTGAAGCACAGATATCATAAACAAGTATCTCTTTTTCAAACTTCACTTGCAAACATAATTTTCTACATTTTTGTCAACAAGCAAGAAAAAATTATTAGATTGTAATACATTTCAAATTGTATACAACTAAATTTAGTATTTTAATGTAAGTAATTTATAACTTATATTAATTTACAAGTAGCCTACATATATAGTTACATAGTAGTTAGTTATTTATGTTTGATCTGATTGAATAAAACTTTTAGCGTAATATTATTCATGTATTCTAAGACTTGTAAAATATTTTCGTATTTATTTCAATATATATTTTATTTTTTTAGAAGGGGAATGATGAATAGGATTATTTTTTAAGTTTTAAGCAATAACTACATTGCCCACATAGTTTAAATTCGTCATTACCGTAAAAGTCCAAGTTATGTATACTTTTTACTATACTTTTTATTAACAACACCAATTCATTTATTTCTTCTTGTGTAATAAAAAAAGTATGAGATGTATACTTATTATTTTTTACACTTTGTACATATCTAATTTCGGCTTCTTGGACGATGTAATGTAGTCCAGTAGAATGATTAACTAATGTTTTATCAAGAGAAGCAAGTAAGACATAAAAAACTAATTGTCTATATTCTGGGATTTTACCTTCAGATGTTTTTGTTTTACCCAAGATTTCGTTTTTAGATTTTTCTGAACCTGTTTTAAAATCTACAACACGTAAAGCATTTAAATTATTATGATCAACAGATTCTAAGAGATCTATTTTGCCATTTAAGATGACACCTAAATCGTGTTCTAATTCTAAATAAATATTTTTTCTACCAAAATAATATTCTGCCTCTATTACTTTCGACTTATTATGCTGTAAGTCGACCTCGATAAACTTCTCTACTATTTGATTTGCTTCGGTAATTATTTCATTTTGCAGATCTAAGTTAATTAATTCTTTTCGTACCAATTTTGATATGCCATCATATATTTTAGTCAAACTAGGAGTAGTGTTATTTTTTTTATCTTTGTTATATATTTCAAGTCCTTTATGTACAGCACTTCCAATAATTACAGTTTTATCGCGTAATTTTGGCATACCGATCAATTCTTCGTACATAAACATAAGTGGACATTCAACAAACTTGTTTATACCGGTTGCACTTATTTTTAAATTATTTACTAAAGACTTTAAATATACTTTTTCATCTATACTAAACTGAATCAGTGGAGAAACTACTTGGGTAATAATTGCATCTGTATCTATTTCATACACTTTTGTATCTTCTATGTCTAGATGTTGTATATCTATTTCGTAAATAAGAGGATTCTCATTTTTTACAGTATTTTCGTGATTTAGAGAACAAGTAATAAAAATATTTTCTTTAGCTCTTGTTAAGGCAACATAAAATAGTCTTCGTACTTCTTCTATATATACATCTTGTTCATCGTTTTCAGAATCAGATTTTGTAGTAAATGAACTACTATCTTGTGAATTTGTATTTTTATTAACACGTAATACATTGTTATTGTTTATAAAATTTGTATATAAATTTTTGGTATAGATAAATTCTGGTAGTTTTATTTCACGAGTATTACCTTTAGAAAACCACGATTCCTTACAAAATTTGATTAAGAATACATGTTTAAATTCTAGTCCTTTTGCTGCGTGTACTGTAAGTAGGTTTACTCCTTTGACATCAAGATCTACCTCACGTGTAGTGATTACGATTTTATTTTTTTTAGCTATTTCTAGATCATCTATCAAAGAAGCTATACTTTCATAAGGATTTATATTAGCTCTTGCTTTAATAAAATCAATAAAGGATAAAAATGCATTTTTTTCTTCAATAGATATATCTTTAGATATTAACAAACTAGTTACGCCTAATTTATCTGCAATTATTAATATTTTTTCATATAAAGTTTTTGATGAATTTAAATTTAGTGATATGCAATCAATTAAGTTTTCACGAATCTTGATGATTTTCTCTGTATCTTTTAAATTTAGTTGTTTTAAGATTTTATCGTTTAAGATAATATTAAATAAGTTCTGGTTAATTAGGTCATTATCTTCCTGTAGCGTTGTATATTTGTGATACTGTAGTATTTTGAAAACATCCACTTTGCATATGTTTAAAAATCTAGAGCTAATTAAGTTCCAGAAGTCTACATCTATACTTTGTACTTGATAACTTATAAATCGTAAAACATTGAGAAAATCGTTAATAATTGGAAACCGAAAAATATCATCACCAGACGAAATTTTTAATGGAATTTTATTTTTAAGTAGAATATCAATCAAGTCATCTGCATCTTTGTGATTTCTATATAAAATTCCAATTGAATCTGGTTCTTCTCCGGCTTGTAGCAATTCTTTGATTTTAGTGACTATGAAATGGTTCTCAGCTATTGAATCTTCAAATTTGTAATACTTTAAGTTATTTTCTTTTATTTGACTACCAATTCTTCTTTTTAATTGTTTTGAAACATTATCTAATCGGTACTCGAGTCTCTGAGTGTTATTTTTTATTAATGAATAGCTAGCATCCAATATAGTTTGTGAACTACGGAAATTATCTACTAAAGTAATAACTTTGACATTTTGAAAAAAATTTTGGAAATTTAATATATTGTAGACGTTTGCGCCTTGGAATCTATAAATTGCCTGGTCATCGTCTCCAACAACAAAAATATTAGGTGACAAATCATAACTACCAAGTAGCTGCAATATATGATTTTGTGCTCCATTTGTGTCTTGATACTCATCTACTAGTATAAACAAATACTTTTCTTGATACTTTGCTAAAAAGCTATCATCTTCAATAAATTTATCACGTACAACATTGATCATGTCTTCATAATCATATAGGTCATTTTCATATAAATAGTCTTGATATTTTTGATAGATATCAGCAAGTTCAAAAAGTTTAATAATCTTTTTTGTTTCGTCACTTATTATATCTTTCGAATTGGCTTCTAATAAATCTTTATCTATTACATTTTCATATTCATCAGTTATCATTTTTTTGAAATCATTTGAACGTATACCTTCACGTTTTAATTTTTTGATTGCTTTGATAATTTCAACTAAGAAAAAATATTTATTACGAGAACTACTTAAAAAAAATTGTTTTCCAGTAGATAATTTATCAGCATACATTTCATCTATTATTGTTTGTACAATTTTTATACTTTCTATCTCGTCAAGCTGTGTTCCATCATTTTTGAAAGAAAACTTATCTTGATTTGCCTGAATAATATCGTTACAAAAACTATGGAAAGTATGAATATTAACTTTGTATGCTTCCGATCCTATAAAGATTTTTAATCTATTACGCATTTCATTTGCTGCGTTTTCAGTAAATGTCAAACATAAAATGTTATTCGGTAGTGTATCTGTTTTTAGCAAAATATTTGCTATACGGATACTTAAAACTTGTGTTTTGCCAGTACCTGGTCCTGCTAAAACTAAAATCGGGCCATAGATACTATCTACAGCTTCTTTTTGTAAATCAGAAAGTAAATTATATGCATTTAAGAAGTTCTGATAGAATTTTATTTTTTTGTTGTTATTCATAAAAGAAACTATATGAAAAACTTAACATAATTAAGAATTTTACAGTAAGTCAACACAAAATTTTACATGACTTGGTAGTAAATCACGTAGTTATATTTTTATAATCTTTTAAAAAGTGATCTATCTATTTATTTTATGTTTATTCTATTTTATGTTTATTTTTATCTATCTAACGAAATTCAAAATTATTTAAAAAGTATTGCAAAAACTATATACGTAAATTAAGATTTAAAAAAATTGATATAACAAGTATTTATTTCAACATTTATTTCAACATTCCATATTTAATTTAACTTAGCATCATTCAACACTATTCTATTAATTCTATTATTCTAATTATTATTCTAATTAACAGCTATTTTGCTCGTATTTTTTAAATTATTATTAATATTTTAGAACTTATTAAGTAACACTATAATTCGTGAAAATGAAAACATCTACTCTATTCAGATATAAACAATAATATGTAATGCGTATATAAGAACAAAAACTCGACACGAACCACGATTCAATTTTATGTTTTGCTGAGCTTAGTCAATTTTTTTATAAAAATTAAAAATTAAGAATCGTATAAAAAACTTTAAAAAATCGATAATTTTAGTTTATATACTTTGTGCATTAACGCAAGTAAATTTACAAGATATTTTCAATTTCCAATTAGTTATTAATCAAATATGTCATTCTTATTTATATATATCTGATGGGCATGACTTGCTTAGTCACGAAACTGGTATTATAATAAAGATCAAATAAATAACCAAATTGAGATATGGAAGTATCTAACTTATTAAAATACTTAATAGTTATAGTTTGTGTTTTATTATCTGTTGCAATCTTGTTACAAAATAGAAGTGGCGGGTTAGGTGTAATTTTTGGTGGAACTGGAGGAGGAGAATTTTATAGGTCAAAAAGAGGAATAGAAAAATTTTTATATAATTCCACTATTATCCTTGCAATAATACTAGTTTTTCTTTCAATAGGATTAGCTATAGTAGATGTATAAAAAAGGCATATTTGCAAAAATAATATTTTCTTTATTTAAACCAATTTTACTTGTAGAGAAGTTTTTCTATTTAGTTAGAGATTTCGTTTGGGATTATCCAAAAATTTTTGAAAAAGAATCAATTTTGATAAGGTTTTTAACTTTTTGTTACAAAACAAGTTTACCAGTTAGTAACTTTATATTATCTTTTTTTATATTTACTGTAATATCAATTCTTATACATACTGGTGTATTTTCAAGAGTCGCCAATATTACGTATGGTGGTAACACATTAATAGAAGGTGTGGTAATGGGAGTAGATTCATTTGGTTTTGCACAAAAACTGACAAAAGTAGATCCTTTCGCACCGACTAATGTGCAACTGGAAAAAGATTTAGTAGAACTAATATATGAACCTTTGATAAAATTTGAATTTACTAAAAAAGGTGATAATAATTGGAAGGAATCGATACGTAAGATTTTAGTACTGAATGTTATTGAGATTAGAGCTGGTGCTGATTACAGATTTGATTTGAAAGAGAACATATATTGGCATGATGGTAAAAAACTAACTGCAGATGACGTAATACATACTTTTGATATAGTTTCAAAAATAGATAAAACTAGTAATTCTTACATACTAGCAATAAAACAATTGCAATGGGAAAAAATTACTGATTATTCAATAAGAGTATGTACAAAGAATCCTAACAATCTACAATCTTGTGCTAACACTAAAGATAATCCTATACTTTCTAATTTTTTAGAATTAATTAGTATCAAGATAGTTCCTAAACATTTAACTTTTGATTTAAATCCGAACACCTATGATGTAGATATTCATCCAATATTACTATCACCAGTAGGTACAGGAAAATTTAAATTTGAATCAGTTAGTAATGTTGGCATTACTTTAGTTAAGAATAATGCATATCATATACCAGAAAAAAATGAGCATAAAATAGACCGTATATTTTTTAAATATTTCAAGACTTTAGAAGAAGCAAAAGAAGCACTAATAGCTGGTAACATACATACTTTGGGATCATTTACAACTGAGTTTTTAGATGAGATATTGTCATATAAACATATAGGTGTAAACTATAGCGAAGTATTATTAAACCAATATTGGGCAATTTATTTTAATTTAAAGAAAGATCAAGCAGGCAAGTTAATTTCAAAACAATTTTTTGATAATGTAAATGTTCGTCGTGCAATTTCACACGCAATAAACAGGGAAGAAATAATTAAAGAAGCAATAGCAAATATGGGTGAAGAAGCTTTTGGCCCGATCAACAAGTATTCAGAGTATTTTAATCCAAATGCGCCGTGGGCAAGGTACGATCTAAATTTAGCAATACAGTTACTAGAAAAAGAAGGTTGGACAAAAAAATATGGGGAAAAATATTTAACTAATAAAAATGGAGAAAAACTAGAATTTAGAATAGTATTTTTTGATAATTTCGATAGAAGAAAAATAGTATTTTTGCTTAAAAAACAATTAGAAGAAGTAGGCATTAATTTAGTTACTGACGTAGATGAAAAAGGTTTACCAAAGGGATTAAGTTTAGATGAAATATCCAATCAAATAATTAGACAAAAAAAATTTGATACTTTGTTATTTGGTGTGAATACTTTTATAGACCCGGATAGATATGAATTATTTCATACTTCTCAGTCTGATTATCCTGGACTAAATTTATCTAGTTATGAAAGTACTGCAAAAAGTGTTATACCTAATCCAAATAGACAATCCATCAATGACAGAAGTGTTATTACTGTTCCAAAAGTTGATAAACTATTAGATCAAGCAAGACGTTTTGATCCAAAAGACGCAATTGACAAAAGAAAACAAGATTATTTTGACATACAAGAATTAATAGCTTTAGATGCTCCGGTAATATTTTTGTATCATCCACGATTTATTTATTATGCTC
>JANWZV010000048.1 GCA_025061805.1 Candidatus Dojkabacteria bacterium
ATAAATACACCTAAAAATATTAATGATATTGATAAAGGCTTACCCAAAAAACCATATTTTGGTTTTAATAGATATTCTATTTTCTTTTTTTGGAAAACAATTATTACTAATAATATTAGTATTAATAGTATTAGTAACAATAAAACAACGAATATAATAATGTTACTATTGAACAATTCCATAAATTTATTATTTTGTTCTACACAAAAAAATTTGCTTAAAACTTTATTATACTCACGAAAGAATTTTCTTTAAGTATTTACCAGTATAACTTTGTTCACAATCTATTATATCTTTTACGGTACCTTCAGCTACGATATATCCTCCAGAATCACCACCTTCAGGTCCTAAATCAATGATCCAATCCGCAGTTTTAATAACATCTAAATTATGCTCTATAACTAATACTGTGTTACCTAATAAAACTAGTTGATGCAACAAAATTAGTAATTTTTTTACGTCATCAAAATGCAAACCAATAGTAGGTTCATCTAATATATATAAAGTTTTACCAGTTTGCTTTTTACACAATTCAGCTGCTAATTTTATTCTTTGAGATTCTCCACCAGATAATGTTGTAGCTTGTTGACCTAATCTTATATACCCTAAACCAACATTACGTAAAGTTTCAAGTTTATAATATATTGAAGGAATATTGCTAAAAAAATCAATTGCTTCGTCTACTGACATATCTAAAATTTGATGGATATTTTTACCTTTATAGTCTATTTGTAGTGTTTCCCTATTATACCTTTTACCATCACATTCATCACACTTAATATAAACATCTGGTAAAAATTGCATTGATATTCTGATCACGCCAGCACCTTCACATTTTTCACATCTTCCACCTTTGACGTTAAAGCTAAAACGACCACTCGTATATCCTCTACTCTTCGCTTCTTTTGTTTCTGCAAATAAATCCCTAATATGAGTAAATATCCCAACATATGTAGCTGGATTAGATCTAGGAGTTCGCCCTATAGGATTTTGATCGATTTGTATAACCTTATCAATGTGTTCTATTCCTATCATCTCTTTGTAGTCACCAGGTGAATCTTTTGCTCCATAAATTTTTTTAGCCAGAGCTTTGTATATTACTTCATTCACTAAAGAAGATTTACCGGAACCTGAAACTCCAGTAACACAAACAAATCTACCTAATGGGATTTCTACGTCTATACATTTTAAATTGTTATGTGTTACTCCTCTAAACACAAGCCGCGAGTTTAGTTTTTTAGATTTATCACTAACATCCTGACTATATTTGTCTAATAATAAAGTTCTCGACAATTTCAAAATTTCAGATTTATCTATTCTCAACTCACGACGCATGTACATACCAGTCAAAGATTGTTTACTATTTAACACATCATTTACGGTACCCGCAATCACTATATTTCCTCCTTGTTCACCAGCTCCTGGTCCCATATCTATTACAAAATCAGCATTTCTAATAGTATCTTCATCATGTTCTACTACTACTACAGTATTATTTAGTTCTTTCAACTTTTGTAACATGTTAATAAGCTTTTCGTTATCTCTTTGATGCAATCCTATGCTTGGTTCATCTAATACATATAATACTCCACTTAGTCCTGTACCTATTTGTGAAGCTAGTCTTATGCGTTGCAATTCCCCTCCAGATAAAGTATTTGCTGTACGACCCAAGGTAAGATATTCTAATCCAACTGACAACAAAAATTCTAATCTTGTCTCTATTTCTTTAAATATTAATTTACCAATTTCTAACTCACTGTTACTAATAGAATCATCTTCAGGTAGTAAATTAATATTTGTATTAAATATCAAATCAATAGATCTACTTTTTAGATTAAGCACTGAGTACTTATTAATTCTTAGTTGTTTTATCCAATTAAATAATTCTTGTATACTAACATTACATAAATCTATTATGTTATAACTAGATATAGTAACCATTAATGCCTCCTTTTTTAAGCGGAATCCTCTACAAACTGGACATGTTTTTTCTACCATATATTTCTCTATTTCGTCTCGAACAAAATCAGAATCAGATTCATAATACTTTTTATAGAGATTTTGAACTACACCTTCAAAGCTTACTTCGTACACTTTTTGCAACGGTCCAATTAATTTGTACTTTTTATCAGTACCAAACATAATCAAGTTAAAGTGTTCTTGGGATAATTCTTTGATTGGAACATTTAAAGGGAGATTTTCACTTTTTGATATTTCTTGTAACAATAAATACAAAACAGAATTTTTATTTTCTATTAGTCGATTCCATGGATAAATTCCTCCCTCAAGTATACTTAATCTAGGATTATATACATTTGTAATATCTACTTCCTTTACTATTCCTAGACCAGAACATTTTTCACAAGCACCATATGGGGTATTAAATGAAAACAAATTTGGCTCAATAGACTGTAAAGAAATACCACTATCAGGATCAACCAACTTTTCCGAAAAAAATATATCTCTATTGTTTAGAACATTTTTGCAAGATAAAAATTCTAAAAAACTTGGATCATCGTTCAAATCCAATATGTTTACATATAATTCTCCATTACCTACGTTAAAAGCAAGTTCAACTGAATCAGTTAATCTCTTAATTGTTACATCGTCGTTTGTATTTTTGAGAACTATTCTATCTATTACTAGATCTATATCATGTTTTTGAAATTTATCTAACTGTATGTCTTCTTCTAAGGAATATATTTGGCCATCTATACGCACACGTTGATAGCCTTGTACATATAGTCTACGAAATAATTCTTCATAAGTACCTTTTCTTTGTTTAACTAATGGCGCAAATATAACTATTTTAATCTCATCTCTACTTAATTCAGTAGGATAACTTAACAAATTATCAACAACTTGTTGAACCGTTTGCTTTTGTAATCTCTTCGCAGTAACAGGACTACGCGGATGTCCTATTCTTGCAAATAACAAACGTAAATAGTCGTAAATTTCAGTAATAGTACCAACAGTCGAACGCGGATTATGAGAAGACATTTTTTGGTCTATCGAAATAGCTGGTGATAAACCCTCTATTAAATCTACATCTGGTTTATCCATTAAACCTAAAAATTGCCTAGCATAAGGTGACAAGCTTTCTACATATCGTCTTTGACCTTCCGCATATAAAGTATCAAAAGCTAGCGATGACTTACCAGAACCTGAAACACCTGTAATTACAGTCAAAGAATTAAGAGGTATATCTACATCAATGTTTTTCAAATTATTAGTTCTCGCTCCCCTTATCTTAATGAATTGAATCGACATACAAAAGTTATATAAACTGGACCAAACTTAGGTAAATTACGATACAAATATATAAAAAAAAAAATGTAAATACAAAAATAAACCTTTAAATTATACCAGATCTACGTTAATTTATTTTAGTTACCTATAAAACACTCTTAGTAAGATTTAAGATTGCTAATTATTAACATATGTCATTTACTTGTGACCCGTATACAAAACTACAATTCCTATAATGTGCTAAGATACACTGTCTAGATTAGTTATACTACTTAAAGCATTTAATAATAAAATTAACTTTACCAATATGTATAAGTTTAAACTTTAATAAAAACCCAACACATTATGTATTTTAGTCATACTCAACTAAAGAAAATTAAAACATGAATATCTAAACTATAAATTTTTTTAAATAAGCATCCGTCTATCAAATTTGATAAATATCTATATTTCATTTTATTTAAGCTAATTAAACTAACAGTATGCTATTTGGACTGTATCTGTTACTTAAAAATATACATACTATACTTACTATTAAACTATTAAAATAGATCTCTATCAAAACTTTAAATCTAAATGAAATATATTTTTAATATTCATAGTTTTAAAAGCTATATGTTACAATTACCTTCATACATCTGATATGCTTAAGGTATATACATATTTATACAAGTACACATTATAAATCCGATAATAAAATAACTTATTTAGTAATACATGATATTTAAAATGTTGCTTTATACGTAAATAAATATATATAACAACATGAAACTATCAGTAGGAATTATTGGACTACCTAATGTTGGTAAATCAACATTATTCAATGCAATAACCAATTCTAATGTCCTAGTTGCAAACTATCCTTTTTCAACAATTGACCCTAACATAGGTATAGTTAATATTTCAGATTATCGACTAGATATGATAGCAAAAATATCAAATTCCAAAAGAATTGTACCAGCAACAATTGAATTCATAGATATAGCTGGATTAGTCAGAGGAGCATCAAAAGGAGAAGGATTGGGAAATAAATTCTTAAGTTATATACGCGAAGTATCCCTAATACTGCATGTAGTTAGAGGATTTAGCAACGATAAAATCGTACGCATAGAACATGGTGTTAACATAAAACGCGACATAGAACTCGTTAATACTGAACTAATTTTAAAAGATATAGAAACAGTAGAAAAAAAAATAGATACATTAAAAAATAAGTCAAAGTCGGATAAGTCTATTAACAATATAATCGTAGATTTAGAAAATCTGCTAATTTTCCTAAAAAGTGGGAATCTTGCAAAGAATTTTACAAATTTTACAAATCATAACAGTCAAGATATTATAAACAACTTATTTTTGCTTACTAACAAACCAGTAATCTATTTAATAAACATGGACAATAATAAAAAAACGACCAAAGAAATAGTAGATATAGTCAATAGTATTGATATGAATGCTTCAGTAATTTTTATGAATGTACTAGACGAATATATGATTTCAAAGCTAGATATACAGAGTAAACAAGAACTAACAAATGAATTTGAAATCAAAGAAACAGGAACAGAATTGTTAATAAAACATGCTTACAGTAAATTAGACTTGATTAGTTTTTTCACATTTAATACAGAAGAAACAAGAGCATGGACGATAAAAAACAATACAACAGCAATAGAAGCAAGTAGAAAAATACATTCAGAATTTGAGAAAAACTTCATAGCAATGGAAGTTGTATCATTTGAAAATTTTGTTAAGTACAACGGATGGAATAAAGCAAAAGAACAAGGTAAACTACAACTAGTCGGTAAAGAATACATAGTCAAAGATGGAGATATTGTATATATCAAACACAACGCAAAATAAGTAGTAATTCAAGTAACTATTTAATAACAGCAAATTATACAAACTTACCATTTTGATTTTGAAAATCGCAATACCATGTCTACATTTGTTCTCTAAAATTAGTGATTTTATAAAAATAATTTCTCAACAAGCATAGCTTTATTTTAAGCAATTCCTACAGGTAAATTGAAATAAGAAATAATAAAGAACTATTAAATAATTTCTTCTCTTTCTATAGTTTTAGTACTTTTCATACTTATATTTGCTATACATATATTTACAATCATTTTACAGAAACAATATTAAGAACTTCAAATTAAACAAGATTATAATCTTGTGATTCTGTTACTTATTTAAACCTTACAATATTAATATTACTGATTATCTGAATGTATAAATATGTTTTAAAAATCATTCTTGAAGAAAATAAATTTATTCAGATTAAACTCAATACAAAAAATATGGAATATCAGGATGTCAAAATAAACAATTATTGAAGCACAGTGAAAAATAAAAAAAATATAAAGAAATTAACCACACAAAATAATCAGGAATAATATTACAACACTAACAACAATTAATTTTCAGCGAATGATATAATAAATAGGACAATTACGAGTAAACAAATAAATAACAAAATGCAGTATTTAGCTTATTCAAACAAAAAAGGTTTTGCTTTAGTAATATTTTAACAAAACATTTACTTATACAATCTGTAATACAATTTTTTTAAAATACAAATACTATATTTAATAAACTAAGTTTAAAATTTACATTGGATATATTTTATTGGCGTGCTATTAATATGAGCTATAAATACGTTATTAAAACTTTCGGTTGTCAAATGAATTATTCAGATTCAGAAAGAATGAGCGCATTTTTACAAAATCTCGGACTAGTTGAAACAAATAATTTGGAAAATGCCGACTTAATCATTTTAAATACATGTTCGGTTAGACAAAAAGCAGAAGATAGAATAAATGGAATAGTCAAAAATATAAGATTATCTGTAGGAAATCATACTAAAATCGTAATTACTGGATGTATGGCTCGTAGGAGTTGGAACGATACTACAAAAACAAAAAGTATTAAATACTCTTTTCAAAAAAGTCAACGAGAAAGATATGAAGAAATACTTAAAAATTTTCCTCTAGTTGATTACGTAATAGAAACAAAAGAATTCACAAAAATTGGCGATTGGCTCGCCCAAATATTTAACAAACCAGAATGGAAAAGAGAAAATCAAATAGATAAACCAGAACATTATCTATCATTTGAACCCAAATACAAAAGTTCATTTCAAGCTTATGTACCAATATCAACTGGATGCAATCATTTTTGTACATTTTGTATAGTTCCCTACTCTAGAGGTAAAGAATATTGTAGACCTGCTACTGAAATCATACGTGAAGTATTTGACTTAGTACAACGTGGTTACAAAGATATCACCTTATTAGGACAAACAGTCAACAGATGGATTAATAATGATTTTAAACAAGAGTTCAATTATAATGAAGCATTAACTAAAATAGACACACTTAACGAAATGCCAATGTCAGACAAAGATTTAAATAAGTGGCGTAAGTTTTTCCAACACAAGCTCGAATTATACAACAATAACAAAAATGTGAATTTAGATAATAACAAATCTGATTTTTTTTCGACAGTTCGACTAAAGATGCCAAGAGATTTTTTACAATTATTACAAGTACTAGATCAAATACCTGGAGCGTGGTGGACTACATGGATATCTTCACATCCAAACTATTTAACTGAAAAATTAATACAATACGTTGGTCTATCCGCAAAAAACATGTTGTACGGGAATTTTGCAGGTCATCAAAGACCATATATACATTTTGCTTTACAATCGGGAAGTAATAAAATTTTGAAAATTATGAACAGAAGATATTCTTATGAAGAATTTTATGAAAAAGTTAAATTAATAAGAAAATACGTACCAGAAGTAAGTATATCTACTGATATAATAGTTGGCTTTGTAAACGAAACAGAAGAAGACTTTATGCTGACTGTTAAAGCACATCAAGAATGTAATTTTGATACGATATACATATCAGAATATTCACCAAGAATAGGTACAGCAGCATACGAACTAAAAGAAACAGTAGACAATAAAACAAAAGCAAAAAGAAAAGAATTCCTGAATAATATTCTACAAAAATCGGCAGAAATTAAAAATAGTAAACTATTAAATACAATTACATATGCATTAATAGAGGAGTATTTAGAGAAAAAGAAAATATTAAAAGGTAAAACCTCTCATAACAAAGATATTGTTTTAAATATAGACGAAAAATTAATTCCAAACAAAAGTAATGATGAATTAGTTGGTAAGTTTGTTGAAGTAAAAATAAATGGATTTACTCCATGGGCATTGAAAGGTATAATAAACAAAATTCTATACTAATAATTAACTAATAATTAGTAGTAAGATTCTTTATTAACTAAAATAAATAACGTTTTATATTCTTATTTGTTATTTATCTATTTCTTTATATGAAAAGCCTAAATTCTTACGTATACATATTTTTAGTAATACTTACAGGTATAATTTTTCTAATTGTACTAATAGCAAATACTAGGAATATACCTACCAAAATCGAAAAAGAGTTATTAAGTATTGCTGAAACATTATCACTTTATACAAAAAAATTTTTAAATGATTTAAGAAGTGAAGAAGTAAGACAAACTGTCGAAAAACAAATACAAAAAGCAAAAAGTTTAACAAATAATAATGCATCTTTTACTCCTATTATATTTATAAACGAACAAAAAATTACTTTAAATAAATTTGAAGAACTAGAAAACATAATACAAATTGAAGTAGATAAAAATACTAATTCTGATAAGAATACAACAATCGAAGTATTTTCAGATTTTAACTGTAGATCTTGTTACGAACTATTCAAAAAGATTGAAGAAATTAAACAAAACAAAAGAGAGTTATTCTCTAAAATCAATTATATTAAATCAAATTTGCCAATCATAGGTGGTAATCAATCGAAAATATATGCATATGCTTTTGAAGCAGCCAAATTACAAAATAAAGGGGATGAATACGCAAAAGCTTTATACGAAAAAATACACTTAAAATAAAAATAGCGATGAAATTAAGACGATTTTATATTCGTAGTAAAAATATAAAAATAGGTTCAGAGGTACAGTTAGAAGATTTTGATAATGCACACATTAAAAAAGTTTTAAGATTAAAACCTGGTAGTACAATTGTATTATTCAACGGGGATAAAGAGTATTTGGCAGAACTAAAAAAAGTAACAAATAAGTTTGTTACAGCAATAGTAAAATCATTAAAACAGATAAAAGAGCAACAAACTAGTGAAATAACCCTATTTTTAAGTCTAATAAAAAAACTTGATGATACAATAAAAATATTAAATGAACTAGGTTTACATAAAATATACTTTTTGAAAACAGAATACTGCCAACTAAAAAAAGAAAGCATAATACAAAAAATGCAAAGAATTGAAAAAATATTGATATCATCATCAAAACAATGTAACAGGATCGACTACATACATATTATGGGAATAATAGATTTTGAAGATATACAAATACAAAATACATTATCTAAAGAACACTTTGATTTAATATACTTTTTGACTCCACACTGCAACCAAAAATTTAATTTATGTACAGAAAACTTAGCAAATAAAAAAATTGCATACTTTATAGGACCAGAAGGAGGTTTTTCAGAAAAAGAACATACAATAGCTCGCAATCTCGGATTCAAGTTTATACGTCCATTTGAAAATATATTAAGATCAGAACATGCAAGTACGAGTTTTTTATGTATTTTAAAATACTTATTAAACAATTGATCATGAGCAAATTAGTGGTAAAAATATATGAAACCGAATTGAGTGTATATTTAAATAACAATAATAAACAAACGTTAATACAAACAGGAAAAGAAAATTTAGTAGATATTGTATATAAGATAGCTATTGAATTAGGTTTATATGACAACAACAATATTCAACAAATAAAATTATCAGACTTGTGGCAAATAGCTAGAGAATCAGATGATTATTTAACTGATCCTTATATAGCAGTAAATGGAGATACTTCAGAGTTTGAAATATATGATACCATTAAACCGCATTTACAAAAATTATTAGCTGATCGAAAT
>JANWZV010000049.1 GCA_025061805.1 Candidatus Dojkabacteria bacterium
TTTTTTTTTTTTTTTTTTTTTTTTTTTTTTTTTTTTTTTTTTTTTTTTTTTTTTTTTTTTTTTTTTTTTTTTTTTTTGTACTTCAAAAAAAAACACGCATTTTCCTAGATCAAACATATCCCCCCCCCCACACAAAGATTAATAGCATGCTATATAAAAGCATATTAATAGCTTTTACATTTGCTATTAATTCCTTGTGTGAGGGGGGATAATTTTTTTGATTTTTTTCGCTTTTCCTGAGTCGTTAGCCCTTTTGAGATGGCCAGCCTCAAGGTCCAAGCCAGCCGATCAATCAGACCATAATTGATCAACCTCCTGGTTGAATAACTAATTTTTTCAATATATGGTCTCTTAAACTCCACAACCACGATAAAACAGTTCTGAATCTTTTAAACTCAAAGCGTATCTTCTGAATCATACGAACCATTTTATCGCAGTTTCTATCAACCCATACATCGGTATATATTCGTGTATGCGGTCATTTTTTAATCCATGATCAGACTGGAGCACTTGGCCTTGAACATTCGTGTAAGGGTGCGCCTAGAACCACTGAAATCCATTTCTGGATTAGCCATCCCATCCCCCGGCTTTACCAAAATAGTCAACGTATGATTTCCAGAATTCAGCCCAGAGAATCCTTACATGATTCATAGTAATAAAATTACGCGCTTGGCGATATCGTTATTGAAAGCAATATATACCTGAAATTATGAATCATAAGAGGCTGATTCAGAGAAGCTCTGACCAGTTTTATCTCACGGCGAGAAACGAAACCATACGCATTCTATTTTGAGCCGCGCACGGTCGGGAATTTTTCATCCCACTTAGGCAGTTTGAAAAAAAGGACGAAATTCTAGCTGCCTTGTGTATTAGTTAAAAAAACTAATACACTCCTTTAGCCAACAGAGAGCAAGGAACTCCCCGCTAGCTCCGAGTCTTTCTCCTCCTTCACTCGGGTAGGAGGACCGGCACTCTGTCCCACGAGGATGTCCTTTCAAGGGCCTCGCAGGAGTGGCTTCCGTTCGTCTCCCTGACGCGAGACTCATATCCACGGTCCTGTTTTCCGTGGAAGTTTTTATTACGACCGTCAGGTGTGTGCATAAAACATAAGAATTGGCAAATTCTTGCTGTTTTATGCATTGTTATTTATCAGATGAAATATAGTGATTTCAATTTTTTCTAGAAATTTTTTTAATTTTTTTTTAATTGTGTGTTTTAAATGTCACACTTGAAAATTAATATTTCGACAGACAATTTATTATCACAAAAAAAGGTGGGGGTCGTAACCCCCACCTTTTTTACTAAATTTCATCGATGATAAGTCGCATTCCGCTCTTTCTCCCCGGAATAACCTGACCAACCATTTCTGGTGTAATGATGGTGTCTGGTTTTCCAGCGATCATGGAGATCTTAATTCTGAAATTCTTTGTCGTTAAATTTGTCTCACCATTCAAAATCTGGATAATCTCTTCCTTAATTTCCTTTTCCCTTTCCTCAATAATCTTTCGCTTGGACGAGATATCCTTAAATTCCTTGCACAGAACGTCGAGGCGACGATAGTTCATGGCTTTTCTCCGTATCTGATGAATAAATTAATATCATAAAAATTCTTTTAGTCAACGGATTTTTTGACCCTCTATGATTTGTTTCCTGGTATGCATTTTGAGAATAGCTAAGCCACCATGTGTTAGTAGGAATTTTTCCTTTTGCAGCTTTTTGTGGCCCAACAAGGCCAGGAGTCATATATGGAATACGTTTGATTTCTCCAACGTTGAAAATATACTTTGAAAGATCTTTCACATAAAAAAATGTTATCGTGTTTTGGTGGCCACCGGTTTTTTGGACGGCCTCCATAATCATATTCCCGAATAATCTCATTCAAAAAACATTGACGACCAAAAATCTGATCGAGTAACACTTTACAATAATGAACCTCACGATAGTCATTATGAAAATAAAAAGATCCATGGGGTGCTAAAATACGATATGCTTCTTGTAAACGCGGCTTAAGGAATGACAACTAATCGTCGAAATAATCAGAAAATCTTTTTCCCTATGATATTGCTTCGATAGCGCCGCCCTTGAAAACTAACTCAATCTCTGTCTTCTGAATGTTGAGTTTTGATTGAGTCCGAATTTTATTTTTCCGGTATTGAATGGCGGATCAATATAAATTAAATCAATCGAGGAGTCAGGAAGGGTGCATAAGATTTCAAGATTATCAGTGTATTAAATACGTCCCGAAAAATCTAATAAATTTTTAGTTTCGTTCATCATATCTTTCTTATTCAAAGAAAACATGATTGTAAGAATTTTTTTCTCATAATGATAATTTGTAATTGTATATTTAAACAATGTTTATCTGCATACAAACAATATGTGTATGTTATTATACAATATTTTTCCAGTCTTTCATTACTTTCATTAAACAATCTTCTTCGTTTTTTTCCCAATCTTTTCTATAATATTTCAATTCTTCTCCATTTGATAGTTTCACTGTTAATCTATGTCCTTCTTTCGTTAATATACCTTTTGTTTCGAACAAATCTACCAATCCCGAATAAGGATCTATACCTTTTGACCATGGTATTTTTATCTCTATACTTTCAAATGGTTTTGAAAATCTTGATTTCATTACCTTGCATTGAGATCTTATTCCTTGAATTTCAGTTGTCTTGTTCCCTTCTTCATCTTCCTTAAGTTTCAGTTTTCGCATGGCAACTACGATAGAAGATGCATAAACAGGTCCTTGTCCGCCAGATATCACATCATCTGGTTCAAAAATATTTTGTGAAGCATATGTATGATTAGTGCAAATTAAGCCTATTTCATGTTCTGCAAAAACATTTACACAATTTCTTACTAAGGCAGCTAACGCTTTTGGTTTTCTTCCCATATCACCCTTTAAATCTCCTGATTCGAATTGAGATATATCCGAAGGCGTAGTTAACATCCCCAATGAATCTATTACAAATAGAACTTTTGGTCTTTCTTCTTTTTGTACACCTTCATATTGATTTTTATAGTTTTTCATGAAATCTGAAATTAATTTAGCAACATCATCGATCATAGACATGTTTATTTTCAAAAGCTTTTCTTCTGAAGTGTCAACACCAAGTCTTTCAAGCCATTCTCTATCTAATGCTGCTTCTGTATCTATCAATACGACATATATTCCCATTTTTTGAGCATTTCTTACGATATTTCCTGAACATAAAAAAGATTTACCGGAGCCACTTTGTCCAGCAAACATTGTAACTTTTCCTAATGGAACACCTCTGAAAAAATTACCAGAAATTATGTAATTCAAAGCATAATTTCCCGTATGTATCCATGTTTCAGGATCTTTAAATCCTACCGATATTCCAGGTATATTTTTGGTTATTTCTTTTCTGAATTTTGATAGGTCTATGGGTTTCATTTCTTTTTCCATCATTGTTCATTATATCACTTTGTCGTTTGATTTTCATTATATTTAATATAAAAATTTTTTTATATTTTTAGTTTGACTTTTTTACTTTTTTTATTAAAGTAAAAAAGGAAAAAATTATGATAAAAGACATAAATAAAAATCCATTTGATATAAAAAACATAAACGAAGGCTTTTCTCCGATTTATACTATAGATTATTTTGTCTCAGAAAACATAGAAAGTATCATTTTCAAAAAGTTCATACAACATTGTATTAATAATGATATTTCCGTATATCATGAAAGAATATCAATCGAAACAAATATAAAAAATTTATTTAAAAACAAAGATTTATCGATATTTAAGACAAAATCTGGTGTATTTTTCGGATCACTTAAAAACGAAAAAGATGTATATATTTACGGATATTGCAGAAATAAATTAAATAACATCGTAGATTTGGATATATTTGGAGATTTGGAAAAAGTAGAAAAAACAATAGAATATTTTTATAAAAATTTCAACAAAAAATCTTCAATAAGTGTTTCTTGGTATTATAATCCAAAAAACAGCGATTCCGTAAATTTATACATAAATTTATCTAAATTACCTACTAAAGAAATGTATCCTTATTTTGATTTTCCATCATTGGAAAATTATTATGAAAGATTCAATAATAGCGAAGAAAACATTCTTATTTTGATTGGAGAACCGGGGACAGGAAAAACTACCTTTTTGAAAGGTTTGTTATCTTATACGAAAGAAAACGCTGCTGTAGTATACGACAAAAATCCATTACGAAATGATGATATTTTCATAGATTGGTTCGAGTCAGATATAAAATATTTTATTTTCGAAGATAGTGATCAACTTCTTATTCCTAGAGAAGAGCAAAACGACATAATGATTAAATTCTTGAATATGGCGGACGGATTGATATCCAACAATTCAAAAAAATTGATATTTACGACTAATCTAAAAAATATTAATCAAATAGACGAAGCATTGTTGAGACCAGGAAGATGTTTTGATATCTTAGAATTTAAAAAGTTGACTGTAGAACAAGCAAATATTTTAGCTGAAAAATATAATTTACCTAAAGTGAACGAAGAAAAGACTTTGGCAGAGCTTTTTTCTTCAAAAAACAATGTTTTCAAAAGAAAAATAGGTTTTATGTAACTTGGAGCGGACGACGGGAATCGAACCCGCACTACCAGCTTGGAAGGCTGGGACTCTACCATTGAGCTACGTCCGCTCATCAATATATATTTATATATAAAAAATTCTTGTTAAAATCAATTTTTTTATTTGTATCCTATCACGGTATATCGTTCACAATCATTCAATTTTATTGTATTTTCGTAAATTATTTTTTTTAGTTTTATTTTTTTCTTAAATTCTTCTAAACTAGAAGAAATATTAATATGATCTTCAAAAGAATCGTTATTATTCGATTGTAATATCAACAATTTTTCTTTTGGTATAGAATTTATCCAATCATCAAAATTATTTAAATGTTCACAACTGGTATTTATGATAGTATCTGGGGAAAAATTTATTTCTATTTCTGTACCATCAAAGCGATTTAATTTCAGTTTATCATCTACATAATTCAAATTTATTATATCTTCTACGAGATGCTTATATTTCCAATCTTTTATTATCAAATCTCTGTTTATATCTTCTGATATTTTTTTTATTCTTTTATCCTTATCGATGTTTATTATTCTTTTGTATTTTTCTTCTTCGAAAAAAATGACAAAAGTTCCCAACCAACCGCAACAAAAATAAACATTACCTAAATATATATTATTTTGATTCACAAAATCTATTATATTAAATTTACTTTTTACTTGATTTCCTGATAAAGAATCTTTTATAGATTTGTAAAGATATATTTTTTCTTCGATGTTTAATTTTGAATTATTGATCTGATTTAATGTTTTTAGAATTCTTCTTTGTAAAACCTGAAATTTCAATAGTTCTTCGTTTTTATTCCTATTCAACAAGAATGAAAGCAATTCATTTAATTTTAGATTTATTTGTATTATTTCATCTATGGTTGTTTTTTTTATCACGAGTATAAATTATATAATATCTGATGATGTTTCATATAATTATTTTTATAATTTTGAAATGGTAAGTTTATTTTAGAAAATGAATAATATTCTATTTATTTCAAAATATTATTTTTGATAAATATTTTCTTAGAAAATTGTCAGAATTAGAACTTAATAGAAATTACAAATACATACAAGGAGAATTAGGAGAAGGGTATTCCAGAAAAATACCTTTAGGATATCTTTATGTTGGCATAGTTAAGGATACCAATGATGCGCACAAAATGGGGAGAATTAAGGTTTGGATACCTGAATTGGGTGGTAATCCAGAAGATCCCTCGACATGGGTTATTTGTTCTTGTGTTTCTCCTTTTGCTGGTACTACGCCCGTAACATCATTGGTGAAGGATAGTGCAGAGTACACACAAAGTCAACAATCATATGGATTCGTTGCTCAGCCGCCACATGTTGGAAATTTGGTTGTCGTTGCATTTATAAACGGAAGTCCGAACTTTTGCGTATATCTTGGGTTTCTTTTTCATGATTATATGAATCATGGAATTCCTGGTTTATCACAATCGAATGTTCCCGGATCAAGAGAAAAAAGACCTTCGGTTGAATACAACAGATATAGAACAAATCCGGTACCAGAAGATCCAAACATAGTAAGACCTGAATTTAAACCACTTTCGAAATCATTGAAAAATCAAGGCTTGGAATTGGATGAAATAAGAGGCACCACCGATGCCTCTATGAGGAGAGAGTCTCCACCGAATGTGTATGGACTGATAACACCGAGAGGACATCACATATATATTGATGATGGAAAATTATTATCTAATGAAAATATTTCAGGAATATTAAGAGAAGAGAACACAAACGATATTTCTAGAAGATTAGATAAGTTTTCTCAGGAATATATAAGGATAAGAACAAGAAACGGTGTTCAAATTTTAATAAACGATACAGACGGATATATTTATTTCATCTCAAGAGAAGGAAATTCTTGGATGGAAATTTCAGATACTGAATTTAATATATATTCTAAAGAAAACGTCAATATAAGATCAGAAAAAAATATAAACATACATTGTGATGGAAATTTTAATTTATTTTCAAATACATCGATAAATCAAGCAACTGATGGAACTATAAGAATTTTATCTAAAGGCGACACTAACATAAAATCAGAACAAAAACTTAGAATCAATTCAGATTCAATATTAAGTATAAAATCAAATGGGTTGATAGCCATAGATGGACAACCTATAAGAATGAATCAAAATTTGGCAGAAATTTCCGAAATACCTATTGTTTTGGAATTATCCGATATTGATAGTGAATCAAAATCTTTCGTAAAAACTAGAACAATAGTAAGTCAATTAGTTCATCATGAACCATTTGGTCATGGATTTAGGGACAAAACAAACGATTTCGTAAGGCCACCGAGAGGACAAACAATCAATACACAAGATACACCAGATCCGACACCTAATTCCTCAGATTATTTGGATATTTCGGATTTGAATATAGGTTCCTGCGCACAAAGAGAAGAATCGGGGGGAAATCCCGCTGTCATAAACGATAATGATGTTGGATATCCTTCATATGGTTTGGCCCAAATAAGAGCAGCACCTGGGTCAAATGGAATGCAGGCTTACTTGAATTTAACAAGAGAAAAATATCCGGCAATATATCAGCGATTAGAAGCAGCGGGCGGAGTAAATGGAGCTATAAGAGGAACACCAGAATTTAAGGCAGCATGGAGAAGTTTGGCTAGTGATCCTAGTACAAGACAACAGTTCATAGAAAGCCAAAAAGTTATTGTTCTTTCCAGATGGTATAAACCCACTCTTGAAAGAATAAAAGCTGAAATTGGAGAAGATTTTAGTCAAAGATCAGCAGGAATAAAAGATATGGTTTATTCTTTAGGTGTACAACATGGCCCTGCCGGTGGAGCTAGAGTAGTTAGAAACGCTTTGCAGGGAAGAGACATAAAGACTCTAACAGATGAAGAAATATTAAGATTGGTTTATGAAGAAAGAGGAAGTGTCGATCAAAACGGAATTCTTAAATATTTTCCAAGTTATTCTGCACAAGTCGGAGCAGTAAACGCAAGAAATATATTGAGAGCAAGATATTCTAGAGAATTGAATTGTAATTTAAACAAAACAAGAGCAGATTTGGCCAGAAGAAATATATCCCCGGATCCTTTCAATTTTTAGAATTAAATATGTTTTATTTGTTTTTATAGAAAATATTTTTGTTTTTCAATAAAAATTTTGATTTATTTATTTTATAGATATTTCTTGTTATTTTCTAGTTCATAAATTATTTTTCTCATCACCGACAATAAACCTATCAAATCCTTTTCTTCTTCACTGAATGAAAAATATCTCTTTTCTGTATCTTTTATTTTATCTAAGTCTTTTATTAAGAAGTAAATAAATTTCACATGATTTTTATCGACATTATAATATTCATATAATTTTAGTGCTTTATTCAAAAAATATATTATTTTTCTAATATCATATTCTTTGTGAGATTTTTCTAAGTTTTTGTAAATTTCTTTTAAATTTTCAAGAAATGTTGTTTTATTGTTTATATTTACCAAGAATTTTGTATCTAAATTAAAATGTTCTCTATACTCCTTTATGTAATATAATTTTATTTTTCTTTTTATTCTTTTGAAATTTTTTATTCTTTTTTCTAAAATTCTTTCATTTCCATTTGAATTTCTTTTTTCTAAAAAGAATATCTTCTTATTTTTATTTAATTTTTTTTCTAAATGATCTATTTTTTTCATTATAAAGTTATTTATATTTTTTTTATATTTTTTTTTTTATTCTATTCTATTTTCTGATTTTTCTACAGAAAATCCGTTATTTCCATATCTGTTTTTCAATTTTTCCATGTTTGTTTGTATTATGTCTTTTATATCAAAATTCAATGAATTCAATAACATAAAATAATAAAATGTTATATCCCCGATTTCTTTCTTTAATTTTTCTAAGGTTTCTTCGTTGATATTTTTTCCTTGCATTATTATTTTTTTAACTATTTCAGTGGTTTCTCCCGCTTCACCAATCAAGCCTAAACAAGAACCAATCAAAGAAGAGAAATTTATATTTTTATTTTCTTTTTGTAAATTTGATAATCTGTCAATTAAATTTTCTAAATTTTTGTTTTCGTTGCTTAAATTGTTTTCTATAAAATTTATATAGTTTTCTATTAATCTTTCCATAAGATTATTATACTAAAATATAATAAAAATTTCAAATATCTAAAAAATTTTTAGTAATATTTTCTTTATTATTATTTTATACAAACAACACACTCTATTAATTCTATATCCTCTGTTTCTTTGTTTTGCAAAGATCTTCCAAAAACAGGTCTTTGATCAATTAAATTTTTATCATACACCATTGCAACTCCAGGCACGTGTGAACTGGTCAATCTATCTCCCTTTCTTACTTTTCCTATTACTTTTACTTTCACTCTACCCGTCAATGCAAC
>JANWZV010000004.1 GCA_025061805.1 Candidatus Dojkabacteria bacterium
GGGTATTTATGCTAATCAAGGTCAAACAGAAGCAATTGATAAGCTTAGAGAGTTTTTAGCTGGTAGATTAATCGTTAATGGTCAAAATAAAGTAGCTCTGTTAAAAGGTAGAGGAGGAACTGGTAAAACGACAATTATTAAAAAAGTATTTGAGTATGAGAAAATATATCCTTATCAAATAATATATATCGCTCCTACTCACAAGGCAGCACAAGTATTAAAAAACGCAGTTAGAACTACAAAAGTCTTTACTTTAGCATCTGCGTTAGGTATTAGACTAAAAGAATCAACAGGTGAGTTTGAAATTGATTTAGAGGCTAGATTAAAAGGTTTACCAATATCAACAGCAAAATACATTGTTGTTGATGAAGCATCCATGATTTCAGATAAACTGTTTGAAGAATTACTAAAATTAACTTCAAACAATTCAAAAATTATACTCATGGGTGATAACGCACAATTGCCTCCTATTGGTCAAAATGAAGATTCTGTCGTTTTCAAATACACTTTGCACGAATTAACAGAAAGAATGAGACAAGTAGCAGAATCTCCTATTATTACTATTAGCGATATTGTAGCTAACAATATTGAATCAAATCAACCAGTTAGAAGAATAATTGGTGACAAACAAAGAGAAACAAAATTTGACTTAAGAAAAAATGCAGGAGTAATATTTGAACAAGACATTAATCAAATGATGGATATGTGGGCAGCAGATTTTAAAGCTAACCCATCAGGAACTAAAATAGTTACATTTAATAATCAGTTATCTAATTCTCCTGAATCTGTAAAGAATCTAAACAAAATAGCCAGGTCAAAAGTATTTCCAGATGCAAAAGAAGATTTTGTTCCAGGAGAAATAGTAACTGCTTACGCTACTTTTGGAGAAGATGTATCAGAAAATCCATTTATTCAAAATGGTGTGGATTACACTGTTTTACAAGTTACACCAAAAGATATTACTACTATTATTAGTTTATCTACTAATAAAGTTGCGCGTTCTTTTAAAATACAATACAAAGGTTACTTACTCAGACTTAAAAACAACATCACAGGAGAAATTGCTGATGTAGAAGTTCCTTCTTTTGAAGAAAAAGAAAAATTAAAACAACAACAAAATTATTACTATGAAATAGACCCTGCTACTAGAAAAAAAAGAGATGCCCAATTAGCATATGCAATAGGAAACAGTTATGTTGACATAGAATATGGATACGCTATAACTTCTCATAAATCACAAGGTTCTACTTATAGAAACGTTTATGTAATGGAAGATAATATCCTTGGTAATACACAAGGATCTAATAAATCTGTAAACCAAAGCTTGTACGTTGCAATATCTCGAGCAAGTGATAAGGTTGTTATAAAATCAAATAATAACCCAACTTTACCAAAAAATATTGTTGATGTTATTGTATCATCTAGTTCTATTCAATCTTCACACCTTTCAACTCAAACTGTAAAACCTCCTGCAAAAACTACTCCTTTTGGTCAAAAAACTGATTTTTATCAACTCCATTCATTTTTAGACCAACCTAATTTTGGTGTTTTTTTACAAGGAGAAAACAGCAAAATATACCAGTCTATTTATCATGCAGAACCAGGAATAACCAGAGAAAAACTAAAAGCAATCTATGAAAATTACGTTTTGTTTTTACAAGGAGAAGGACAAACAAAAACCATATCATTTGATACCTTCCTTTCACTATTAGATACGTTTCAAGTTTTTAAGTTCAACGACACTTACATATTTGGTCAGTACAATGAAGAAAAGCAAGTATTTATTTCTAAAATAATAAGTCCTAAAAACAAAACTGAACTTTTAAAAGAAGCAATCCCTCTCTTAAACAAAGACTTTAATACAATAATACTTCTACCTAAAAGTATTAAAACAAGTAATTCGTCAGATCCTTTCAAGTATGAACTAAGTGAAGAAAAATCTGAAAAAATAGCTGTTTTCAGTACACAAGACGTTTCAAAAAAAGTTTTTGGAAAAACTATAAAACAACTTACTGCAGAAGAACTACAAACACTTACTGAAGATATTACATTAAAAAATACTCAAACAATTGAAAAACTTACAAAAAATCTTGAGCTATTAAGCAAAATATCTGAAAAGTTATACATTTTGCAAGGAGTTAGATTCAGATTAGACTATGAGATAAGCGAAAACTACTACAGCAAAAAAATGAAAGAGTTAGGTCTTTCAGACGAAGAAATCGGTTATTTGTTTTATTGGATTAATAAGTTAGAAATTAAATCAGCAAACACGTTTAATGAAATATTTGCTAAAATTCAGCTAGCTGAACTACAAGGTGGTGTACTAAAAGATCAACTAAACATAGTAGGCTTAGCAGATGAAGTTCTCAATAACAAGCTCAAAGAATGGGCAGCACAATTTGGTATAGAAACAAAATCTATTGATGAGTTTAGAAGAAGAACCGGTAAAGATGCTATTGCTGTTGCTGATACGTTGAATAAAATCATTTACTACAACTCTGAAAAAGCAGACGTTAGCACGTTTCCAGAAGAAATAGCACATTTTTACATTGAAATGTTAGGTGATAGACATCCTTTATTAAACGATGCTTTAAGTAAAGTTGAATACTGGTCAGAATACTCAAAAATCTACGAACAATACAAAAATGTCTACGTAAATGAAAACGGATTACCAGATATTAGAAAGATCAAAAAAGAAGCATTAGCTAAAGCAATAGCAGCAAGAATAGTAGGAAAAGCAAAAGCTAAAAAATCTGCCTTCTGGAGAGCTGTTGATGCAATTATTCAGAAAATAAAAGAAATATTTAATAGAGACATCACAAAATTCAACATAGAATTAATAGCAGATGAAATAGCAAATGACATATTAACTAATACGAACAAATACTTAGGATTCGGTTCCTTTAAAGGAAATCAAATACCTTCCAATTTTGTATTAAAAACTTATGAAAGTACTATCAATAAAAATCCACAACTGGTTAAAATAATATCAACAATATCAGAATTAGGAGGTATTTTAACAGGTTCTTTAGCTTATAGAAAGCAAGGAACTGTTTATAGAAAAGAAACAGAAACTATTCACGATTTAGATTTCAAAATACCATATGAAGCATACGCTGAAATAGGAATTGAAGAATTTATTCAAAGAGCCAAAGAAAAATTAGGTCTCCAAAGAGCTATAAGACCTTCTAACAACGAATACTTAGCTTGGTATAATGATGAAGGTACTTATACAACTGTTAACTATGTTGGTGGAAAACGAGTTAAAAATTGGAAAGAAGAAGGTTACTATCACAAAGGAGACACCACTTGGTTTGATAAAGATGGTAACGAATTAAACGAAGCTCGACTGCTTGAAACAGGAGAATTAGCTTTTGATGGTGTAAGTATAGACTTCTTTTTCCAACAAGAAGATACTTCTCGAAAAATTGTTAAAACAAAAGACAACTTCGTGTATTGGACCCTTGCATTTTTAGAAAAACTAAAAATGGGAAGGGATAAAGATGCTTTTGACTATAGAACATTTATTCCACTACCAGAATATAGAAAAGGACCAATTGATGAACGATATGTTTATTATCAAGTAGAAGAAGAAACACCAAAAGAAGAAACTACACAACCAGAAGATTCTACTAACGCAGAATCTAAAACTACAGACAACTTACAACAAGATGTACAACGAGAAACCACCACTCAACTAACTGAACAACAACCAAAAATAGAAGTACAAGTTAAAAAACCAAAATACTACTTATCAGACACAGACTCAATCAAAACCCCAATCAACTTACCACGTGTGCCTGTACAACAAGTAGATTTGCAAATAAACAAAGAGTTAATTGACCTTATTTACCCAATTCTTGAAGAACTAAATTCTAAAGGTTATAACACGTTAATTGTAGGTGGATCTGTCAGAGATGCTTTGTTAAATATTAAACCAAAGGATATTGATGTTGAAGTATACGGCATCACAGTGGATGACTTAATAGGATTCTTATCAAAATACGGAAAAGTCGATGAAGTAGGAAAAAGCTTTGGAGTATTAAAGTTTATACCGTATAATGAAAAAGGGGAACTGGTTGAATTGGAAGAACCTTTTGATTTTTCAGTTCCAAGAAGAGAAAACAAAGTAGGAGCAGGATACAGAGGTTTTAGTGTTGAGTTGTCAACAGATATAACCATCCAAGAAGCAGCTTCAAGAAGAGACTTTACATGGAATTCAATGGGTTATAATCCTATCACAAAAACACTTTATGATTACTATGGTGGTATTCAAGATTTAGCAGATGGTGTAATTAGACATACTTCAGAAAAATTCGCTGAAGACCCATTAAGAATTTTTAGAGCTATGCAATTCCAAGCTCGCATGGGTCATGTCATTGCACCTGAAACATATGAGTTGATGAGAAATTTAGTCGAACCTAAAAAAGAAAAGATAAGCGTAAATGTAGATGTAGACGTAAAATCTACGTTTGATGAAACAATTAATGGGTTAGAAGTAGAAACAACAGAAGAACATGAAAAACAAAAAGAGTCTCTTCTTGCTTTGTCTTACAAGTACGTTAAGAAATTAATCGAATATTTAAAGAGAATACTATTTGGTAAGAAGTATAAATTCTTCGAAGAACCAGATGCTGAAATTGTAATTATAGCAAAACCATTAGGTTATGAGTTAGGTGCAACTAAGTTAATAGAAAGATTCATACGAGATAACGGCGGTACTATTGTTGAACAAAAAGAAATAATAGTAGACTCTTATAGAATATCCCAACACTACGGAGAAGGAAAAGCTAATTTCAAAAACAAATCATTCTTCTCTGACCTTGTAGAGTATTACACAGGTAAAAAAGTTAAAGTTTATAGAGTAAAAGTAAATAGCAAAGCTATACCAGAAATGAGAGCTCTAATAGGTCATAGCTCTCGTTTCATAGAAGATGAAAATTCTCTAAGAAAAGCTATTGTAGGAGATAGATACAAACAAATACTGGAAACTCAATATGTTCTTGATAACGGTATACACATGTCTGATTCTGTTGAAGAAGGACAAAGAGAAGTAAAAATTTGGTTTGGAACCCCACAAATTATAACCAGTAACAAAGAAGCTATAAAAGCACATACATATTTGTGGGAAACTTTGCAAAAGATTAATCCAAATGTTCAATTTTCAGGTGGAACATTGGATGGAACAGAAATACAATCCAAACCAACAGACTTAGATTATAGAATATTTTCTGATGATCTTGAGCAAACGGTTAAAGAAATTCAAAGAGTAATACCTAATGTCAAGTACGATAGAAAAGGCATAGATGAAAAATCTGGTTTGGAGTATCATAAGCTTGAATATGAATTTCCTGGTGGAAAAGCTGATATTGCAGTTGTTCCTAATCATCCAAGTTATACGTCTAAAGTTAGTACAAATCATCTTGCTGCTTTAATGTCTAAACGTTGGAAACTATATGCAAGAAGAGAAAAAGAATATTACTACCAAAAGGTAGTAGAAGCAGAACAAAAATACGGTAAAGATTCAATAGAAAGAAAGAAAGCAAAAGAAGATTATGAAAGAATTAAAGAATTGTTGAGACAACAAGTTAATGAGTGGTTCTCGACTACAAAAGCATTCAAACCTTATGATGAATTAATGCGCTTTGCACAAATAGGAAAAGAAGAATTAGATGCATTTCTGGATAAGTTAGATACAAGTAAAGGTTTAAGAATTAAAAAAGCTCCACTTAAATCTTTGAAGTCTCTTCAACTAAAAGCTAACACAAAATACCATGGAAGATTGTATAAAGCAGGAGATATTGCAAGAGCAACTATTGTTCTAGACTCAGAAGGAGACATAAAGAGTCAAATAGAATATATTTTCGAAGAACTCAAAAAAGAATTTCATCAATTTACAGTTGATAATTATTTCAAATATCCCTTAGCAGGTTATAAAGGTATAAATATTTCGTTGTTAACTAAAAACGACGGTAGGGTAGAATTACAAATAAACACACCTGAAATGATATTTTTGAAAGAAACAAAACAAGACGCTATACTTTATTTAGGAATAGAAAAATACAACGAACTTGTAAAAAAATATGGTGATATTGGAGGCTTAGGACACATTTTATACGACGAAATGAAATTAGCAAAAGAAGCAAACAACATGGAATTGTTAGCACAACTACAAAAAGAATCAGAAGATTATTATAACCACCAAATCATACCAGAAAGGTATAAAAAGAAAACATATCAAGGAGAATTTGACCACTTAGTTTCTGAAGAAGAATACAATAAGTGGTCGAAAAGAAAACAAGAACTCGTTAAACTAGAAAAAGAAGGCAAACTCACACCAGAACTTAGAGAAGAGTACGAACAAGTAGTTAGTAGAATTCCAAAGGATAGAATATCAGCTGAATGGATTAAATGGGCAGCAAAAGGAAAGTATCATTCAAAAATATTTGATTTTCTAAGACAATCTGGTTTAGGTCAGAAGTTGTATCCTGAACTAATGGAGTTGATAAAAACTCCCCAGGACCCAATTTTTCATCCAGAAGGAAACGTAGAAGAACATACAAAACAAGTTTTAGCAAAAGCACAAGAAATTGCTGTTAGAGAAAAACTATCACCTGAAGAAAAAGAAATCCTAATATTATCTGCTTTATTTCACGATATTGCTAAACCTGAAACTACAAAAGAAGAATGGTCTGAGAAGTTAGGTAGAATGAAAATAACAGCTAAAGGACATGAACCTGCTGGAGAACCTAAGTCAAAAGAAATTATGAATCGAATAGGTATTCCTAAGAAAACACAAGATATCGTTGGAAGAGTTATTGGAGAACACTTAGCTCATGCTAACATAGCTTCTTTAGAAACAGAAAAACAAAAACTTTCTGCATTTATCAAATTAATGAATCGGTTACAACCAGCAACTTTTGAACAACTAACAATGCTGATGGAAGCAGATATGTTAGGTAGAAACAACGCAGACGCTAATACCCCTGCTTCTATTATTGAATTTAACAGGTTAAACGAAGAAAATAAGAAACTAAACAAAGGTAAGAGTTTTACTCCAATGATTACAGGTAAAAAATTGTTGCAACTAGGACTTAAACCTGGTAAACAAATAGGTGAAATATTAGAAGCTGCAAAAGAAGCACAATTAAACTTGGAATTCACAAATGAATCAGAAGCTATGGAGTGGTTACAAAACTACTTAACCCAAAGAGCTAATGAAGGAAAAGAAATAAAATATCAAACGATAGCAGGAGAGCTTATAGAAGAATTAAAAGGACCAAAAACCACAATAGAAGAAGCTGTAAATTGGATAAGAAGTGTGATGCCTGATGCTAATATTGAATTAGTAAATGACCTCATTGATGGAATTGCAAAAGGAAGTTACGATACAGTACAAGACTTAATAACTCTATCTGAGAAATATGCTGATAAAAAAACAGCTAAACACGAAGTGTTTCATGCTGCTTGGAATAGACTATCCAAGGAAAAACAAGAAGAACTTTTAAATGAAGGAAGTAAACTGTTTGGAATCCCGAGAGGAAAAAGTAAGAGACTAAGAAAGTTTCAAAAACTAAATAGAGAAGAATTAGACGAAGCTTTTTCAGAACACATTTTGAAACAATACGATCATGATGTTGAATACTTGATAGAAAAAAACAAGTATAAACCTGAACCAGTATCTACATTTAAATTATCTGTTAATCTTATACCATTTAGATTCAGAAAATACACATCTGAATGGTACAACATTCACTACGATGAAAATTATTTAAAACCTTTTTATGATGATGCTCCTCTTATTACAATAGAAAATCTAATAGATGATTTAATAGAAATAGATAGATTCTTAGCAAGTACTTTGGATTACGAAAGTATTATAGAAAGTCAAAAAGAAATATTAAAAAGAACAAATCCAGATAGCAGCCTTTATAGTCAAATTGATTCTAAAATACAGTTTTACGAAAGTCAGCTAAAAATCGCTGAAGAATTAAAGAAAATTAAATTCCTTATTATAGCTTCTCTTTGGTTACAAACAAGAAGGGTAAAAGAAGTCCCAAACACTAAATATCCACACCTAGTACTAAAATTTGACGGTACTGGGTTTGTTTTAGTTGACTCTGATAGCAAAAAAGTACTTGGTAAACTGATTAGTGAATCAGCTTCAGTAATTTCTAGCAAAATTTTAGATTCTTTAACCAGAACAGAAGAAAAAATAGGACAAGCATTGTATAGATCTGTATCTTGGGGATGGAAATACATGAATGGCGAACACTTAAAATCAGATAAAGGCTTTATTCCACAAAAAGTAAACGGTATTACTATGGCATATGCAGAAGAAGCTTGGAAAAGATGGGTAGAAAAAGGAATTGCAATAGATAATGATGATTACTTTCAAATCCTGTACCAGGTATTAAAAGGCGTTGAATATAGTGGTGATTTGGCTATCGAAGAAAAAATAGCACAGCTAATGGAAACTACATCTGATGAATATATACCTAAAACTATTCTAGGACGTTGGATTCAGTCTATTAAAAACTTCTTTAGAAATTTATTTAAAGAAAGAACTAAAATACAAAGGTTTTTAAGAGATATCAACCAAGGAAGAATACCTAAACGAAAAAACAACAGTGATGTAAATGCGATAAAAAAACAAATGTATGCTTTACCAGATGAAAGAGCTAAGATAATAGATAAAGAAATACCAAAGAGTGGGTTAGTTCTTCCTATTGGAATTTCTGGTAGTGGTAAGTCAACCTGGATAAATTCTATCCCTAACAAGACTGTAATAAGTTTAGATGAAATAAGAAAAGAGCTAACTGGTGATATATCAGACCAATCCAAAAATAGAGAAGTGGTTGAAATAGCAAAAGATAGATTGGTAGAAGCTCTTTCTAAAGGTGGACTTGTTATATTTGATGCAACAAACGTAAATACAAAATTAAGAAACGATTTAATAAGAGAGTTAGAGAGTCGTTTAGGTAGACCAATAGAAATATTTTACAAGATATTCCCTGCAAATCCTGAACTATCGAAAATTAGGATCAGAAATGATATATCTTCTGGGAAAGATAGAGCAAATGTTCCTGATCATGTTATTGATATACAGTATGATCAATATTTGAAAACACTAAAAGATTTGAAAATAGATGTTAACAAAATAGAACAAGAAATAATCTCAAGCTTACCAGAAAAAGTAACGCTAGAAATTAACTACGACCCTAATCCAAACGAAGCATATAGGGACATATTTTACACATACCTTGAAGAAATATCCAGAAAGTTCAATATAGACCTTCAATTTGAACAAGGAGATAAAAATCTATATTCACAGAAAAACAACAAACTTGCGTTAAATCCAAAATTTGAAAGCACTAAACTAAAAGACTTACCTATTTCTTCAATTGCTATACCAATCATAGACCAGCTGATAGTTCCAAAACCAGATATTTCCTTTGTAAGGAATTTTGATGTATTTGAAGGTACTACTAGAACAGATGAACTAGTTGCTTTGTCTAATATCTTACAAAACTTAGATAAGTATGACGTTGCTATTCAAAACAAAATCAAATCATTAATCAAACCATACAATGACTTTTATAGAACGATTACTAAAGAATCTCTAACTGGAACTTTAATTGAAAAAGCAGAAAAATCTCCTATCTATGCAGAGTTAGTTGAAAAAGTCAAACTACAACTAAAAATTGATACTGATACAATGCGAAAATTGGATATCATAAAAGAAAGTAAGTGTTTATAATAAAAAAACCTCTCTTCTGAGAGGTTTTTTTATTTCAGTACTTTAACATTCTGATATTTCTACTACTCGTTGTAACAAGTTTTGTATAACTTCTTTTGCGCGTTTGTTGTACGCTTCTATCACTTGTTTTCTGTAGTTAAGTTGTTCTGATGGTAAAATTGTTATTGGTTTTATCGGTTCTGTTTGTTTTAATGGTGCATTAATATCTGTAATGTAACCACTTTGGTAATAAAATATTGTTACTTGTTCATCTCCTGATCTCTTGTAAGATACTTTTACTTGTCCATTTATTTCAATTTCCAATTTGATTGGTTGTGTGGATCTTATAAATTTACTTTCTTCATCCGTCAACTGTCTTTTTCCTTCTCTTAAGTAATCATCAGTTGAATAAGCATCATATATTTCAGATAAATCGTCTTCTATAGGATCAAAAACGTTTTCTGTATTGTATCTAACAACTTTAGTATCATAAATTCCAGCTTTTGTTAAGTAGTACATTAGTACTTTTGGGTTAGATAGTAATGCGTTTATCAGTTGTTCTGATGTAATACTAGCTTCAAAGTTCCAATAACTGTCAAAGAGTTCTGGGTTTGTGAAGAAACTTGTAAACGAGCCTCTAGCGTTTGAATCTTGGTAAATTAACAAGTTGTAATACCTTAACGCTTTTAAGAAACCAGGACCCAGTTTTTTCAAATCTGATTTAATTGCTAATTCTTGTACTATTTCAGAACTGTCTACTGTAATTATATCCTTTGAAAAAATTGACTTTATTCTTTCTACTGTTTGTCCATGTTCGTTTACTTTTGACTCATCCAACACCAAGATTTTTAAAAACTCATTTCCAGGATATTTTCTTTTCAAATTCATAATTTGTTGATTAAAAGACTTTATAAAATTAATTCTATCATTTATGTTTTTAAGGTCAAATTGTCTAATTACTTCTGTTCCATTTGGCATGGTTTCTACAGTTTGAACTACATGTACACCAGGTGGTGCATTGTCTAAGTAAGCATCTTGAATGTACATGTTTATTGCTTTTAAATAGCGTTCAAACATTTGTTCATTAAATGGTTTTGCAACTAACCTTTCTTTAGTTATCATGTTTGAAATTGCAATAGCCGCATTAAACTTAGGTGAAGTTGCTTTTAAGATGTTCATTGATTTACCCATGATTTTTAATTGTTCAATGACATTTGGTAAACTTGTTACAGCTTCAAATATGTTATATCCAGAATTTACAAGTTTAAAAATTTTGTTTCTGTTTTGTCTGTATTCTTCATTTTCAACCCATTGTACAAAGTCAAATGGTACTACTTCAAAATTCAATATGTCAAATCCTTTATTGGGATTTTTTTGTTTGATAATGTTGTTATCTAATAGGTATTTTAATATGGATTCCAATTCTGTTTTGTTAGTTGAATATTTGTTTTCAATTTTTCTTAAGAAGGATTTTACTTTGTTATCGTAATAGTTGTTTACAAAACTTATTCTACTAAATACACCAAAACTTGTTGGATTTAATCCTTGGTTGATACTTAGTATCCTTGCCATTACGTTTAAATCTTCTGTTCTTTCTAACACTTTTTTGTATTTTTCCAAATAAGCGATGTTTTCTTTTAAACCTTCTACAAAATCGTTTTGATTACTTTTTTTGTTTACATTTTCGTTATTAATCACGTTTACTTCATTTATTATCTCATCTCCTATATTTTTGAGTTCTATTTTTTTGGTCAAAATACTTTGTATCAAATCTTGTATTGTGTTTATTCTGGATTCAATTATTCTCATCAATGATTTTCCAGGATAACCTTCAAAAAAGTTACTATTTTTATCTTTTAACAGTTTTTTAATTTTATCATCTGACAAGAAGTCAACTATTGATTTTAGATCTATTCCGTCTATCAACATAGTCATTACAATTGGAGCTGTGTCTACATCTACATTCATCCTTCCAAGATAAATGTGTTTTGCGTTATCTACTGCAGCATTCAACATTTGTCCCAACATATCTGCTGTTTTGTGTTGTTCTTTTAATGTTTCTTCTTTCTTTTTTAAAAACGCAATGGCTTCTTCTCTCATGTTATCTGATTTATAAGAAAATTCTTTTATTTTGACAGGTATATGTATTTTATCTTCTTTGGTAGTTGGAAGTTGATCTATTTCATACAAATCAGCAATTGCATATTGATATAACTTCATCACTTTTTTAGGCGGAAGATTAGACAAAAATTGAACATGACGAGTAGTGTCTAATTCGTATACAAATTCATTTAGTAATGAGTTGAACAATTCATTTAGTTTGTTTATATCATTAATATCTCTTTCCTCTTCTTTTTGATTTTTCAACTTATCATACAACTTTACAAATTCATCAAGTTTTTTATTTGCGTCAACATTAAGTGTTGAGTATACTTTAATCATGTTTGCTGCTATTCCAGTGACATCTTTACCAATCATGTTTGCTATTTTAAGTTCCACGGTACTTAAATAATGATTTTCCCTAAAAGGATACAAAGGTATCTCTTCAACTACGGACTCAACTTCTGTCATATCAACACCTGTTTCTCTCTGTAACATGTTTCTATCATCTATAGAAGCTTCGTAGATTTGTTCTAATAGTTTATTTAGCCAATATTCTTTTTTTTCTTTTGATGTTTCGTGTAATCCATAAACAGTTACATATTTTGCTAGGTAATTAGTTTTATCAACGTCGTAGTCACCTCCTGTTAGTGATTGGTGTTCGTTGTTAATCATTGCGGTGTTTTCTTCTGTGTCTAAAAAACCTACAATTTCTTGAGACATAACAGAAGCTAACGATTGTAACGGTATACGTGTAGTAACAGATTTTAAAGACTCTTTAAATGCTTTTGCTAACGCTTTTGCATAATAAGGAGCTAGTATTTCTCTTAGTTTATTTTTTGTTTGTTCTATAGTATTTTTTATTTCATCTCGTTTACTTTCTTCGCTTGAAGAAAGTAATCGTAGATTATCAAATAATTTTTTTCGCAGTTTCTCTATTCTTTTAATGGTTTTTGATTGTGTTTTCTTGTTGAGTAGTTTAAAATGTATATATAACGGTGTTTTTTTAACATTTTTCATAAACATATCATCTAAGTGTTTTGATCTCGTTGGGTTTTCATTGATTTGTCTTAAAAAGTATGAGAAGTATTCATCTTCACCTTTTATATCAGATAAGTCTTCTGTGTCTTTCAACAAAAACTTACTTTTCCAAGACTTAGGTGCTATAATTTCACCAGGAAGTTTGATAATATATAATGATTTTTGATTCCATTCTTGTATTTTTTCTTCTAACTGGTTTATCATCTTGTATTTCTCTTTGATATCTCCTGTTCCTTTGTTGTATCTTAAAAACTTTGACTCTTCTGTAGAATACAAATCAGTTACTACTAAACCTTTGTCTGTTTGTAAAACATATTTTACTCTGGCAGGTTTTAAATCTCTTGGAGTAGTATTATCATAGTCTATTTCTACGTTTCCTTTTAGTAAAATATCAAGTATTTTGTCCATCTCTTCTACGTCCTTAAATGATATAGAGAATGCATTACCTACTATTTTGAATGGTATTTTATTATCCTTTAATTCTTTCTCTGTTTTTTCCATATCAGAAGTTCTGAATAAATAATTTGTTTTAATATCTAATTGAAACTTCAGAGCTTCTTTACCTGACAACACAAATAATGTTTTTCCATTTTTTACAAACTTAAAAGTTTTGTAAAATGCTCTTCTACTTCTTTTCAAAAAATCTTCAGTTAATGTGCCGTTTTCTAATAATCTATTAACAAACAACCTTTTCTTTCTTCGTTGCGTTTTATCTCCAAAGAAAACAGAATGTTCATCTTCATATACTTGTATTGGAGGAGCTAAAACGTATTGATTTCCAAATATATTTTTTCTTATTCCTTCAGAAGACAAATACGAATTAATAGCCGCAATTACTATTTTCGAAATTTGTGGATTATCTAATGGTATGTTTGATTTTGATAATATGTAAGAAACTAAACCTGTTTCTTTGGTTGTTACAACGGTAGCTAAACTAAGTTCTCTAATAACATCGTACAATTTTTTCTTTTTTACTGGATCAATATCAATATTTTCTGTAGTTAATCTTTCATCAATAGAATTTGTTACAAGTTCTTTGAGGTACTCAAATGCTTTATAAGAATATTCAGGTGTATAAGATGTAAGTCCAAGTGCACCAACTATTTGCGTAGGAAGAGTAGCTTCTTTGTCGTCTGTATCTTTTGCAGCATTTAATTGCATACCTAAATGTGTTTGTTCTACTCTGGTGGACATTAAGTAGTTGCCTTCTAACAAATCTTTTAATGGATTAATATTAGTTTGTGAAGACTTAATAGCAGAAACAAAATTAAAACCTAACTTCATTTTTGATTTAACTTCAGAAGCTTCATCGTGTGTTTTTCCGCTGTAAGTTTTTAATAAAACATCCAACGATAATATTTCATTTATTATGTTTGGACTATGTCCAGGGTCATTCATTTTTGTATACTCATTATTTTCGTTTACTGTGAATGCATTTCCTAATGCATTGTACAAATCTAAAACAGTTTTCATCACCATTTTAACAGGTGGTTTTCCATTTTCTGTTACTTCAAACACTGGATAAGGTTTTCCATCAATTGTTTGTTGTTCAACGTACTTAATACTTACTTGAACGATTTCTCCATTTTCTTTTCTATATCTGCTGGTATAAACTTTTTCTGGTACTGTAACTCCTTCAAAAAGACCAGATAACGATGATTGTCTGTATAAAGAATCGTTAATAATCTTAAAATCTATTTTATTACCTTGTGATTTTCTTATTCTTTCATGAGATATAACAAAATTGTTATTTTTTTTGAAAGATGCTGTTTCTCGATTGAAGTCTTTAAATACGCCCAAGTCTTTTATATGACTTCCTGTAGGTTGTCCTACTTTATTTCCTAAACTGTTTTTATATTGTATTTGCAACAACTCTGTACTAAAAGAAGCACCATCTGCTATATCCATATTTAACATCTTAACAAGAGCTTGAAACTCTTGTTTTGGGTCCTCAACGATTACAAGCTCTGTATATCTTGGAACACCAAAAGGATTCTTCAAGTCAAAAGGTTGAATTGTTGATGTTAACATGGCTCCTCTTTTTCCTCTTTCTATGAATTGTTTTACTTCATTACCACCTTTATAAAAAACAGAAGAACCAATAGTTGCTGAGTGATATTCTTCACTAGCATTCATCCAACTGATTAAAAACTCATCTATAACATCTGGAATAATAGATGAAAAATCAGGGACAACTATTTGATCTCCTATTTTATCTGTGTTTCTGTTATAAGCTCCCATTTGTTCAAAAACTGAAATAGTTTCTTCTGTAGAATTCAAAATTTTTCGTCTAATTGCTTGTTTTTCTGATTCTTGTAAAATGATTACTTTTTGTTCTAACGGAAGATGATTAAACAGACCTCTTGATTTTAATAACATCAACGAATAATATATGTTATAATCGTTAAAGTTTATTAAACCTTGTTCTATAATACTATTTCTTTGTGATTCTATTGTTGATTTTATTTCTGTTTTTCTTATTTCATTTAGTTTGTTTTGCTCTTTTGGATCTGGGTGGTAATACTTTTGTATGTACTCTATTATTTGTTTTTTTAGTTCTGGTGTTCTCTTCTTTGTTTTATTTCCATTTTGGTCTATTACTTCTCTAGTTCCTACTACGTAATGATAATCCAATATAAACGGTATTTTTTGTTGATCAAATAACTTTGCCACTTGTTCTGGTGTGTATATTGGGTTACCAAACTCGTCGAATAATTCTCTATTTATTTCATCAAGGCTTTTAAATTCTTTTCCAAATGCTTTGCTATAATCAGATAAGATGTTATCCAACAATCTCTTTGCATTTTGTCTCTTTCTATCTATGTAATTATCAATAAGCAACTCAAATCTTGTTTTAGAAAAATATTTATCTGCGGTGGTATTAAACTTAAGTGGAGTGGTTTGAACAACTTCAATTGTTTGTTTATCTGAGTTTACAGCTAAGTTAAATCTTACCACTTCTGTCTTTCTATCAGAAGTTTCTGCTAAACTCAGCAAAAAGTCGTAAATTATATCATGGGTAACAGTTTCGTCCTTGGTGTACTTTTTAGTACGTTTAGAGCCTATACTTTTTTTAATTCCGTCTCTAATGGAAGTGCCGATAATTGTACTTTTACATTTCATATTAAACGCATTTTCTATTTTTAAACGGTTCGTAATTACTTTGCGTTCTTTTTACGTATGTATGCAAACGTCTTGATATATTTCTGTTAGAAGTAACGCTAATCGAATCACCATTAACGTTCTTTACTGTAGTTGTAATAGGTTTGAGACTACTTGTTTGTAATATTTTATCTATTGTAGTTGCAACTAACAAAATATCTTGGTTTTTTAAATCCTTATATTTTTTCTTTGCATTTTCTATTACGTTGTTTTTTTGATTAAACAAAAACTCAACTACATCAGCAGGAAAAACTTTTAACAAAGCATCTTTGAAATCAGAACTTTCTCTTGAGTTTAAAAGTACTTGATATAATTCTGTAAAGTTTTTGTTTTGTTGTTTTGTAGTTTCTACAATATTTATATCATCAATAGATATTATTTCATTCCACTTAATCTTGGAGAATATGTTAAATGCTGTTTTAACATTGTTTAATGCCATTGCTTTTGCCAAATTCCCTGTTTGAATTCCTTCTAACTCTGCTACTTTAACTGCTTGATATAAAGAGTATATATTTTCTCCACTCACAATTACAGGTTCTGGTTTACTATTTTTAAAGCTTTCATTAAAAAACAAAATATATAAGTTTACAATTGCTTCTTTATTGTATTTACTTGGATTGTTTTGTATTATTTTTTCATACTCTTGTTTTATTTTTTTAGGATCTATGTTTCCTGTTTCATCTAACAATTCTTCTTCTTGATCATACATAATGTCGTTTAACCATTTTGAAATTTCTTTGTAAGATGATTTTGATCGCATATCAGTATAAAACTCCACCTTTTTACCTTCAGGTGTGTTAACTTCTTTAATCTTTATTCTAGGAAGTCTTTGAATTAAACTTCTGATGAAACTGCTAGAGCTTTCTAATCCTCCTCTGTCTGAAGACTCTTGAAAATAAGTAAAATCAGGAACTACATTTTGAGGTACAAAGATTTTACTTATCGTTCCATCTTGATTTCTTGTTAGTTTAACCTTTAACACGTTAGATACATCTTCGTAAAAATTAAAACTTAGTATATGATGTAAATTTTCAATAGTTAAGTATTCTCCTAAGATTCTTCTTATATTATTGTTTATGATAGCATTGTTTTTAAGCTCTTGTATTTTCATGTAAAACGCTTCGTCGGTTGCGTCTTCTAATTTTAAAATTTGTTTAAGTGCTAACTTTTTAGATTCTAACAGTCTTTCTATGTTTTGATTAAACTTTATAACTCCTTCTTCTGTATAAACATCTGGTAAAACTTCACCTGTTTTATGGTCATAGTAATAGATAGGTCTTAATATTTCGTCTTTAATAAATCTTATACCCTCGTATTCTAAAACCTCTCTGTTGTTTCCATATATAATTGAAGCAACATGGTTTTTGTCTAAAGCTGAAGTATTTGGAGTTAAATTACCATTCAAATCTGCTTTATAACCAGTACTAATGATACTTTCTTGCATTCCATGACTTAAACTCCAATTTTCAGGCAAGTCAGCCGTGGGTGCTAATGCACCTACATCTTTAGATGTAAGTGGAAGAGGAGTATCTCCATCTGTTGAAAAATTTGGTATAGGTGTACTTGTTACTGTTGCTTCTGGTTCTATTGTAGGTTTTTCTTCTTGAGTTGTCGTTGCTTGTTTTTTTACTACTTCTTGTTCTTTTTTCTCTTTTGGTTTAACAAGTAGCTTTGCTTCTTTTAACCCTAATATCGAAGACAATTGATCTAAAGGTATTTCTAATACAGGATAAATTCCTTTTTCTGTGTAGTTAACCAAAAAGTCTGGTTGTTCTTTTACTCTCATTGCATAAGTATCAAATGAACTATCAATTTTGTAATAAGGGATTGCACTTTCTAAATTGTATTCAAAAACAAACTTTAACAATTTATCAGAAGGTGAATTTGGTGTTATTGTTTTTTTACTGAGAGCTTCGAGCTCTTTAATTGGAGAGTTTTCTTCCACAAGCTTTAAGGTCGGATCTATACCAGCAAGTGCTTCTAAAACGCTATATTGTTTTATTTCTGAACTTCCTGCTTCTTTTATTTCTTCGTACTTAAATTCAAATATCTCATTAAACGGATTAACAACTTTCTGAGTATAAGGTTTTAGTTTTTCAGGCAACTCACCATCTTTTAATGGTATTCTTTCAAATTCTACTTCTGGAACTTCAACAACTTTGTTTTTCAGATTTTTCTTTTCGACTATAGGATTTCCGTTTTCATCTTTCTTTTGAACTACTCTTACTTGGTAAAAAGTACCTCTTGGATTAGTAGAAGAAGGACCTTCGTATCCAAAACCAAACAGCAACTCTAGTGCAGATTTCCTTTCATCTCTTACAACTATTTTACCACCTTCTGTGTATTCAAAATACAATCCCTCTCCATACTTCCAGTTCACTAAACTTTGAAAGAGTGCATCTTCCATTGGATTGTCGTACAGTTCTGTTATTTTTTTCATGTAAGCAAACAAGAGAGTACCAAACCTCCTCAGCTCACTTCTACTCAATCTTGGTAAACTCTCTATTTGTTTGTTTTTGAGTTTTTCTATTGTGTTTTTTACATAATCGTATAAAGTTAGATTGGTTTGTTTTTTGACAAATCCAATGGTTATATTGAAAGTCTTTGGTATGTTGAGATGATGTTGTAATGAATGTTCTATGTACTTGTAGAAAAGTCTTTCAGTGTATTGATCAAACAAAGATGGACTATCATATATACTGTCTTTATTTAGAGCGTCTATCAACTCAACAATTTTGGGGTCAGTAGAAAAGAACACAATTGTTTTTCCTTGTAATCCTATTACATCTTTAAAAACTTTCTCTTTTACTTTGTTGTCTACAAGGCTTTTATAAGCAGTTCTTTCTGATATTTCTTCTATAATGTTAGAAACAACCAAAGGAGATACGTTAACAATAATTGCAGGTGATGTTGCTACACCAAATTGAGATGAATTGATTTTTGCTTCGTTTAGTTTTAAAGTAACTGGATTTCCAGATTTCCTATTGTATATAGAACTTGATTTTACAATATCCTTAAGTTGTTGGAAAGTCAAAGTTTTTTGTTCTACAGTATAATTCAAGAATTTTTTGTCTGGCAAATAAATAAAAGGTTGTAAAGTTTCATTTGATTTAAACATTATAACCGTTTTTCCTGATTCAGAATGTATCTCAAAAGAAACATTTGGATATTTTTGGTTGAATTCTTCTTCTGTTAAATTTCTTAAGTCATTGATTAGTTGGTTCTTTCCTATCACTCCTTCTAGAACTTCACCACTACTGGTAACTACAGAAAAAACAGTGTTAGGAAAAGCAAAATACAAAAAAGTTTTTCCTTCCAACACTATTGGTTCATCGCTGCTAATTTTTCCTTCATCTTCTTTGTTTGGTTCAAACAATATATCTTCTGCTTTTCCTTTAGGTTTTTCTTTTTGTGTTTCGTATTCCTCTTCGTATTCAGCTTCTTCGTATTTTTCTATTCTTTCTATTGGAATGACTGGTTTTTGTTCTACTTCTTGTCTTTCTACACTATTTTCTTGTTCTAGTCCTAATATTATTGGTTTTGGGAAAGAAGAAGAAACAGAAGTTGTTTCTTGATCTTCTTTTTTTTCTTCTTCTTCTTTTTCTTTCTCTTCTTCTTTTTCTAATCCTCTTACATTTTTTGTTATACCAAGACTAAATCTGACTAATTCGTCTAAAACTTCAGGTGTAAAGAATACGAATTTAGTGATTTCTCCTTCTTTCTTGTAAGTTATCATTGGATATTCTTTTGTTAGTTCAGAAGGAACAATCATTCCTTTCTTAAAACGAGAAAGAAGGGTATTTAACTTTCTTGCTTTTTCTAACGGATCTTCACTTAGTTCAATGTTATCTATAATAACATAATCAAATTCTTGTCCTTGTATGCTATTACTGGTAAGTATTTTCACATTTTGTGGGTAGTTTGCTTCTCTCGGCTTATCACTTATGACTACAATAGATTGGTTAGAATCTACAGCATCAAGCGATAACATAATTTTTTGTAATTCTTCTAATGGATTATCTGATATTTTTACTCCTTCTTTTAATGATCCATTTGAAGATTCTGTGTAAAAGAATTCAAGTCTATTTTTTGCATCTGACTTAAATTCGTTATATACCTTTTGAACTTCTTCGTAATCGCTTCCGTAGAGTTTTTTTATCAATTGTTCTAACTTAGCAGCGTTTTTATCGTAGTTTTCTGTTGAATTTCTTAAGGAAAGAGTTATTCTCGGAACTCTTTCCATTCCATTGGTATACTGAAAGAAAGGTTCAGTTATTTTAACTTCCTTACCACTAGGGTCGTTATAAGTTAATGTTTCAGACGTTCCATCTTGTGTTGTGTCACCAAAAAACACAAAGACAGCATTGTCTTCTTTGCTCATTTGTTCTATCAATGGAGTGGTTAAGTGTGTGGCTTCGTCGATAAAATAAACTTTCTTTAATCTTTTATCGTTTTCACTTGTTAAACTTGGTTTAGGTTGATGAGGATAAACAGGATAAAAATAATCGTCTCTACCTGACTCTAAAGGAACTTCTATGTTTCTATGAGGGTCAAAACCTAATTCAGAGAAAGTTTTAACAAACTCAGGGTCAAACTTTGAACCTAATACATCTTTTACAAAAGAGTCGTTCCTTGATGTTACGTTTATTTCAATCCCTTCTTTTTCTTTTAAAAGTTCAATGAGATATCTAATGATGACATCTGTTTTACCTATTCCTGGTCTTCCATCGATAAATATGGAATTGAAAAAATCTAACTTAGTTTGATTGTCTTTCGGTGCAATAGCAGCTAATTTACCGTTCTCTGCAGCTTGTATTAAAGAAAAAACTTGAAATATGATAAACTCTTGTTCTACCGTAGGTACAATTTTGTTTTTTTCCCCGATAGTTTCTTTTACTTTTTGATACAATTGTAAAAATTCTCTAAAATCACCTCTTCTTAGAGCTTCTTCGAAAAACACATATGATTTAGAATAATCTCTTAAATCTGGAACGTCAACTTTAGTTCTTTGAGGTCTTGTTTCTAATGTTCTGTTTTGATACTCGGGTTTCTTTAAAAGTTCACTTAGTTGTATTAAAATGCCATATAACTTAGAAGTGTCTTCTTCTAATTTCTCACTTCTTAAAATTTCTTCTTCATCCGCTGATACGTATTTCAGAAGATCAGGTGTAAATGCTACTTGTTCATAAGCAATTCTATTACTGTCTAATATGTTTTTTATAATGTTTGAAAGACCTTTTAAGAAACCGACTCTTATGAGTTTTACATCTCCTTCTTTGTTTTCTTTTAATTTGTCTAAGAGGAAATCTAATTTAGCTAATAACTTAGAAAGATAACTTTCAAAATAAAAAGCATGTTGTGGAGTTTTGAATGTAAAATTCTCTTCTGGATTTGCAAACTTATCTTTGTTTAGTTTTTTAGCTCTATTGATTAGAACATTTATTCTATATGGTATCTGAATAGTAGATTTTATCTTCGTTACTTTATTTATTGCATTTTTCAGTTGTTTTGTAATAGAAGATTCATCTTCCGGATTATTGTCTCTATAACCTTTTGGATTTTCTAGATATAATTCATAGTTATCATCTATTATTTTTTCAACATCGTCTAACTTTATTTTTGGTATAATATTCTTTGGATCTTTTTTACCTTTTTGTTCAAGTATTTTTTCTAACTGGATTAGCTCATTGTTTTCTAATTTTTTCAATAAATCATATACCCTTCTTAAGTTTTCTGTAATATATGGTTCAGCTTCTTCGATGTACCCATATTTGCTATAGTAGTCTAACCACGTTTCTCGAATACGACCTAAAGGATATTCTTCTTGAGTTTCTTCGTCTTTCTCTTTTAGTTTTTGAAGATAGTCGTCAAAAGTTGGAGATTCCAGCATTTCATTGATTTGTGGTACACCAAAGCTTGTATACCCAATTTCTCCTTCAAAGAAAGGCATTACATCTTTTAATTCTTCAGATAATTGCTGTTTGTAACTATTTGAGTCAACGTTTTTAAGTTGTATTTTCTTAGTTACTTCTTTTGAATCAAATGGACTTTCCTCGTCAAATACTCTTTCCATTTTAATAAGAGGTATTTCAACACTGTAACTTTGTTTTAGCATATCTAATACCTCTTTTGTTGGTTTGTATTCTTCCAAATCAAATATTTGTTTTATGTTTTCTATTATTCTATTTCTTTCGTCTTTATTTTCAGTAGAAGAGAGTGTATATAACAAGTTTTCTACTTGTTCATTTAACAAAAGGTTATTCAAATCAGTAGAAGAATCTTTTATTTTTTTGAAAAACTCAGATTCTTCAAATATGGACTTAGCTTCTTTGTATGCTCTTTTAATGTCATTGTTTCTTTTAAACAACCTGTATTCTTGCCATTCTTTTTCTGCTCTTTGTAACTCTTCTCCTACTTTGTCTTTTACAAAATCTTCTTTTGACTTTATATCAAAACCAGCCCAAGCAAAAGGATTGGCTTTATATAAAGTTTCCAACAAATATTCTTCAGCAAGTTCAGACTTTTCTTTTCCTACTTTTGCTATTTCATCGAATCTTTGTTTTAGTTGTTCTGCTCTTTTTTCTAAAGGAGCCAGTTTTAATTTTAACTCATCATCTATAGCTTTATCTCCTGTTTGGTTAGCTTTTTTAATTTCTGCTTCTTTCTTTAACTCATCTATTTCTGATAACGTAGCAACTAATTGTTTTGATATTTGTTTTGCATCTTCTAACAAAGAAGAGTTTTTAGCTTCAGCATATACACTTTTAAACAATTCATCTGCATTTTTTAGCTTTTCTTCTAATCCTTCTTTATCAGCTCCAATGGCTTGTAAAGCAAAATGTGTTGAAAGTAACTGTTGTTTTACTGTATTAATTACGTAATCATTTTGTGATATAAGGGTAGTGTCAGAGCTCATTGGTTTGTAAATGGGTACACCGTTTTCGATTCTTTCAATTTCAGTGGAGAGTTTATCAGAAACTAAACCATTACCTCTTTTTCCTAAGTCTCTTAACTTTTCAAGTTCGTTTAATGCGTATTCCGTATACCCATTTTGTGATATGTCAGCTAAGCTATTAATATCTCTTGCTCTTTTTCGCAATTGGAAGTCTTGTGCTAAACCAAACACTCCTCCACTCATACCACCTGCAACCGCAGATAATGCCAAGTCTTCCAAAAAGTTTTCTCCAAACGGATCTAATTTCTTCAAAGCTTCTTTGTCTGATTTGATTAAGTTGTTTTTACTTAAGAATTGAAATCCTTTCTTAAGAGCTTCTCCTATAACTACCTCAGTGCTTTCTTCTAAAGCTTCATTCGCACTACCTTTTAGTGTTTCAGCAAAGTTTGTAGTTGATAGGAAATTCCTAACTTTCTCTTGAATTTTTGCTAAACCTTTCGCAATAATAGATTTTTTCTCAGCTTCTGTCAGAGTTTTCTTTGCAGATTCAACAGCTAAAGATGAAGCTAAGTCGTTAACTTCTTTTTCTATAACTTTCTTAGTAGCTCTTTGTACTGCATTAACACCTACACCGTCTAACATCCAACTAAAGGGAGCAGCTTGATACAAAGCACCAAAAGCAATAGCTGCCGCACCCATTGCTAAATCTTTGGTTTCTTTATCCAGTCCAGCTCGTTCGAATGCTTCTCCAACTTCCATTGCTGCTTGTCCTGTCATGTAAACGCGAGCTAAGTTTTTAGCAGCATTTACGTATGCTTCTGCAGACTTATCCCCTGCTTCTAAAGCTCTTCTGAATTTTGGATCAGCCACCGCTCTTGCAAAAATTGGAGCTTGTGCAATGAATCTTTGTGTTTTTATTTGTGAAACACCATCTGCAAGTATGTTAGATAAAGATGCCAAAGACCAAGGATCTTGTTGTTCTTCTTCAGTTTGTGAACCCCAAGTTAAAGATTTGGTTATATTAGCAATTTCATTAGCTCTTCTTTCTACATCTTCATCAGGTTTATAATCACCACCAGATAACTTATTTCCCAACGCACTAAATGATTTCCAAGCTTCAGAGAACATAGTTCCCATGTTCAACAACGCTGTGGCTCCAAGAACAGAAGTTCTAAGGTAAGGAACAAACAAAGATCCTACTTTTAACGTGTTTTTAATGATGCTTCTAGCTGTGTTTTTTTCTATTTGGTCTGAGTCAAAAGGATCTATTGCGTTTAAAAAAGAACCTTCTTGTGTCAAGAAATTATCAGCTTTTGCTATTAAATGTTCTTTTCCAGTTGTATCTCTTCCATCAATAGTTTCATAATACGGTCTACCAAGATTATCAAGCTTAGGCATTCCATTTGAGTCTGTAGCTATCATCAACCCTCTTGGTAAATAGTTAATGTAAGTTCCTAAGTTACCAACAGGTTCACCTAAATCAATCCATTGTCCTGTTTTAGAATCTTTTATTTTGGTGTTTAACTGAGCAGCTTCTTCTACAGAAGTAGCTTGGTGAAATTGATCACCAAATGCCATGCCTTGTGAAATTCCAAATGGGTTAAGATCAAATTGTTGATTAATATTTGCTCCAATTTTAACTCTTGGATCTGTTCTTTGTAATTCCCTTGTGTATGGAGTATCAAATAACGTTTTTACAAAGGGATTACTTAAGTTCATATCTTTATTTTGTTCAAATAAGTTAAAAGCTGTTTTAACACCATTGTACCAAGTGTTAAATTGATCTTCTGGTAAGTCTTTAAACGCAGCAGTTTTTCGGTACTCTGACTTATCCTTCAGTTCCAAATCAACAGAAGGATCTAACTTCTGACGAAGAAGATCTATATCATAATTCATTGCATGTAACGAAGCTGCAAAGTCAGCTTTCTTTCGTTGATTTTGTGGTGTATTAGAATTACCGTAGTTAGATAGTATATCAGGCATATTTTTAAATTAATTATTTTCCAAATATTTCTATACCAACACCAGGGAAGTTGCGACCGCTTGATACTTGTTGTTGTTCCATCACAGCCAAACTTCCTTGGTCTTCTAATGCTGTTGCTTTGGTATATACTTTATCTTCATCTACCATTGTTCTTACAACTGACATAGGAGCTGCTGGCATGATAACTTGTGTTTTCATGTATTCAGGATTAAACCACCAAAAATTGTTTTGGTCAGTGCTTTTTGACTCAAATGCTTTTTGTACTTGTCTGTTTTCATCTCGGTGTACTTTAATATAATCAACATCTGCTTTCATATTTCTAACTCTTTCATCTGTTATAGGAACCCACCCATTCATGATAACTACTTGTTCAACGTTGTAGTTTCTGAGTAGTTTATTAGCCATATTTTCTTTGAACTCTTCAAACTCTTTAGTTGTTGGTGAAGGATTCCTAGCGAGAAATTCTTTTGTTGCTGCTTCAAATTCAGCATTAGCTTTTCTTGCTTCTTCGTTATTAATTAAGTATTCACCATTTCTACCACGATAAGCAAACGTAACTATAGGCTGCCACTCTGGGTCAATGACGAACTCATTAGCCCCAACTTTAGCTCCATTAAACAACCGTATATTGTGTATATTGACTGCATGTCTGAGTTTACTTGTTTCTGATAAAGTAACAAATCTTTCGTTTTCACCAGATCCTTTGACTAAATCTTCTTTGACAGGTAATACAACACCTCTGAGATCTATCTTTGTATTACCTCTCATAATTGTTCGGTTATCTGTTGTTCCCATACCCATCAAAGCCATGGCAGCTGGACCTATTTCAACTTTAGATTGGCTACCTGAACCAGAACCAGAAGCTGAACCTGTTATTCTGGTTCCTAATCTAGTGAATCCTTCTGAGACATCTGAAAACTCTTTTTTAGACTCTTTGAGACTTAGCAAGTAAGCGTACATTTCATTAGCTACGTTTTCGCTGGTAACAGGAATATTTGAATTAACTAATCGTCTTGTTACTAATCCAATTAATGTATCTCTTTCTTCTTGACTCATAGAAGAAATAATATTGTTTAAAGCAAACTCTAGCTGTTTATAGTTATCCTTAACTCTTCTTCCACCTCCATAACTTTCCTCAAATACATCTTCTGTTCCTATGTCATCTATAACCTTTTTAACTAGTCGATAACTTTCTCCTTTTGAGCCTTGTTCATTTGAACCAACAACTAATTGATCTCTAAATCTTTTTCTCAGTTCATCTGCTGATACTCCATAACTTAATCGGTGGTCAACTTGATAAGAAAAAGCTAAGTTTTCGTTAGTGTCTCGTTCGTGAAATAACTCACCAGTCGTCATAAATTGAAATCCATTTTGAATATAAGCGTCTACACTATTTAAAGGCACTTCTGCTACTTTTCCATCTCCTGATTTCATTATAAACTTTCCATCTTTAACGTTGATTTCACCCATTATACCTTTTTTTTCAGCAGCAGAATATGCTCTTTCTGAGTATTCTTTTGATACAGCAAGTTCATTAATTATTCTTGGTGATAAAAGTTGATTGTACTGACTCATAATAACCCTAAATCGTTCTGTGTTTCCTAAAATGTCTAAGTCAGATAAGCTGGCTAATTCTCTATCTAATGCTTCTTTTCTTCTGTATATTTCTGCAACTTCATTGCGATGACCTTTTAATTTGTCTAAATCTATTTGTGGTTTAAACTGGGATCGATCAATAACCGGAAGTTGTGCAGTTTCATAAACTTTGAAAGTAGTAAAAACTGAAGGAGATACTTGTATGTTAGGAGTTAAAGATATAGTTGAAAAACCTCCTCCAACAACTCCTCCACTTTGAAACTTTTTATTTTTAAACTTCAACGCTTTTTTCATTTGTCAAGCTTAATTAATTTTTCTATTATTTTTAATCTTAATTTGTCATATCTCTCTCTTCTTTTTAAGTTTTCTTCTAACTCTTTTTTTGCTTTTTCTAAAAGAAATGACCAGATTTCTTCTTTTTTGTTTTTTTCTTTTTTTGTTTTTGTTTTATTTGTTTCACTGATAAAATCTAAAGCTGACGTTTTTCCACCTTTTGAAAACTTCCTAGTGGTCAAACCAATTCCAGTTGGGTTTATAAACCGATTAGCTCTTCTCTGGTTTTGTCGGGATATTATTAATTGATATAAAGGAAGTTCTTGTTCTTTAAAGCGTTCGTAGTCTTCTTCTATTTTTCTTTTTTCTGCTTCATATCTTGCCAGTTCTGTCTCATATTCTGTTTTCAATTGTGTTTTTTTATCTTGATCTGTTTCGTTTTCATACTTTGTTTTTAATTCTGCTAATTTACTAATATACTTTTCGTCAATTTCTTGTTTTTGTTTAGCCATTTCTTCTATTTTAGCTTTCAATTGTTGTGCGCTTCTAATTTTAGTTTCAGCCTCTAAATACTTTTCTATTGTTTCTTTATTTTGTACTTCATCTACAGGATCGCCAAACAAAGCATCTGTAATAATTGATCCCCATTTTTCTTGTCGTTGTTGTTTTCTTAAAGCTTCTGCCATCCGTTCTTTATTTCTCATATCGATTTGGTAATTTTCAACAGCTACGTTAAAGTCTTTGATTGCTTTCATATCTTCAAACCTTTTGTTTAGTTGGTTATATATGTTTTCTTGTATTTGTCTATTGATGTCTGCCAAAGTTTTATCATATTGTGCAGATAAGGCAAGGTTTGCTAACTGGTTAGATTGATAATCAGAAGATTGCATTCTACGAAATCTTGCAAGCTCAGAAGCTTGTAGCTCTTGTCTAACTCTATCTTCATTTTGTGTTACAAAATCTCTAACTGTAGGAGTTGAAAAACGTTGATGTTCTTGCGGTACCTTTTGTGTTGAAATATCTTCTAAAGCAGCAGAAAAAGCTCTGCGTAACAAGTTTTGATTAGTTGCTTGTAAACTATCCTCTGGATTTTGTTCATTTAACTGATTGTTGTTTTGTAATATGCCACTATTTACAATTGTTTGTCCGCTTGGATTGTTAAACCCTCCAGGTACTATAGTCATTGATTGGTTGCCTGGAACAATTGTTTGAGTGGGTGAAGTGATTGTTTGTCCAGTAAATGGTTGATTTTGTTGAAAAGAAAACTGCGAAGGAATAATCGTATTACCTTGTGCAACAATAGGTTGAGTTATACTTGTACCTGGTACTATTGTACTTGGATTATTTGGATTTGTTTTTAAAAACCCACTTTTTCTTGCGAGAAAATTAGATAATCTTGTTAAAAAAGGAGAAGTTGGCGAACCAGCAAAACCGCCAGAAGCCAACTTCTTGGTTTTAAATTGATATTTAGTATTTACTTTTTTTTTAAGTTTTCCATTTCTAAACGAGTTTTTAGATACAAAGTTAATTAATTACTAATAATCTTTTTGATAACACTAGGTTTCTTGAAGAGTTTTAACGATAATAAACTTGTTTTAACACCTTGTCCTCCTGGAACGAAAGTTAACGCTACATCAGTACCTTCTCTAAGAATATCTTTCCAATCTAAGTCATTTTCTTTATATTCGTTGTATAACTTAGACGCGCTATTAACAACTTGTGCAGCTGGTCCTACAACAGGAAGCAAACTAACCACGTCTAAAACTTTATTAAACGTAGTAGGTAGTGCTTTTTGACTATCTCCTATTAAACCAGAGCCAATACCAATTAAAAAATCACTTCCAAACTCTTTTGCTGCTGATTTTAAAGACCCTCCTTTATTTTTTACAATTGCATTTTTAGCTGCTGTAGGAACAGGATTATTTAAACTAACCGCCCCACCAACACCTAAATTCCTAGAGTAAGATCTTGGTAAAAATCCTCCTTTTTTAAAAGTGTTTAAAACTGATTCTCTATACATTGACCATAATTCATTGTATATCTCCTCTCCTGACTTACCTTCATTCTTTAGTTCTTCATATCTTTTCAAAATAGCATCACCAGATGATTTATATTTTTCTCTATGACGAGATTTTACTCTTATACTCGATAGTAAGTTGTCTATCCTTCTTTTGTTATGAGGATCTATTACTCTTGGCGCAGTAGTTGAAACAGAAGGTGGTGCAGGATTAGAAGTTGTAGTAGTAGGAGGTGTTGTAATAGGAGGAGTAGTGCTGGAAGGATTATTGGGATTTGAAACAGGACTCACAGTAGGAGGACTTACTTCTTGTGGATTAGCAGTTTTTCTACCTCTTATTCTATCTATAACACTACTAACTCTTTCCTTGACATTTATTTTGTCTATAAACTCAGTAAGTTTACCTCGTACTTTTTCTAAACCTGGAAATTTGTTTATCAAAGTCGAAGCAATTGCTTTAGCATCAAGTCCTTTAGTTTTAAGGTACTTGATTATCTTTATGAAACCTGTTGAAAGAGTCTTTCGATATGCAACACCTAATCCCGCAGCTGTAAGTAATCCTGTTAGCATTTCAACTAAATAACTATCATCTTCGTTTTGAACTGGATTATCTTCTCTTATTCTTTCTTCAGGAAGTCTTGATTCATAAGAAATTGCATAAGGAGGAGTTGTATAATTTGGTCTTGCTATTGAATAAATACCAAGAGGATCTGGGTTATTAGATATCCTTCTAATTTGTTCTTCAATATAAGCGTCATCAATTGATGAAGAAGTACTTGATTCAGTATTAGTACTTGTTTGTTGTGAACCACTACTAGGTTTAGTTCTTTGTGGTTTGGGTTTTTCTTTCTTTTCTTCACTTTGTGTTTCTTGTTGCTGTTGTTGCTGTTGTTGCTGTTGCTGCTGCTGTTGTCTTGCTCTTTGTCTTTCATCATCCTTTCGAATTTCTTCTGCTATTAATGCTTCGTACTCAGATTTTGTCAAAGGTCCTCTATCTTCAAATCCCGGATAGATTTTTCTTTCTTCTTTAGTCTCTTCTTTTGTATCTTCATCTTCTTCAAACAAATTACTGTACCTACCCGAAACAATTGAATTAGCAAGTTCTTGATACAATCGCTGAGCTTTGTTTTCACCACCTCTTGTAATTCGATCTAACAAAGAAGGTCGGTTTGCAAAATACCTGCCTGTTCCAGCACCTTCATTCCAACCACTCATGCCAGAAACGTCAATTCTACCATCTTCAAAAATTGTGAATGTGATGTTTGGATTATCTTGTATCATATTCGCAATTGCACCAAGACCTTTTTTGTCTTTCCTTGCGTTACCTGTACTGTGTTGCATTATGAGTTGCAACATCTCTTGACCGGTCAGCGTCCTGCTTCTTGGTCTTGAAACTCCCCTAGTAATAGTACCACCGTACTGATAAGAAATTATACCACCTTTTTCAAAACTTTGAATAACGTTATCTAACAAGTCAAAAGCTGAATGAATAATTTCTTCTTCAGCAGTTTCGTAAAGCTTTTCAAAAAACAAGTTTTTTAATTGATTGTAACTTAAGTTAGGAAATTGACGCAAATCAATACCTGAAACAACTTCTTCTAAAGCTTTCTCATCATCTTCAGTCCAAAGAAGTTTAGGTTCCGTACCTAACTCTTCTTGAATGTAATTTAAAACTACTCTGTTCATTTTACTAACTGGTTTTCTTCTATTAAAGTATACGTAAATCTTTCTTGGTTAGAATCTTTACAAATTCGTATAAACTCTTCAAAATCCTTTTTACTTTGAAAAACTTGACATCCTGCACTAAAAGTATCAATTTTTTCCGTTATATCGAACCAAGGAGATGCACGATGTATGTTAAGACCAAACAAACCCTTGTCAGAACCAACAAAATCATGCTTTTCGTCTTTGTTATTGTCTCTATATACTTCAACAGGACCTACTTGTATTAATGCTTCATGCCTAAAACTACCTTTACCGTGAAATCCTAATGCATACGCATCAACATATTGCCCTGGTTTTAATATTGCTGTGCCTTTCTTGTTTAAAGGCTTCAACAACCAAGGTAAACCAGGTTCAGTGGTAATAATGTACCGATGATAACGAGTTAGACGTTTTTCATTATCTAACCAAAAGACAAACAAACTATCGTTAAACGTATTGTTTGATTTTATCTTGTTCCTGATACTAACAATGTTTAGTTTGTCACTATATAACTGATACCCCAACTTATTTACAGTCGGGACAATCCTGTTTGTTATTAACCTTGCCTGCGGACTCTTCAAGTTCATCATTTTTAATAGTAGATCCAAAGTAATACGAAATGATACTATCTCTTTCAGATAACAATTTTCCTAATACCATTGATATGACAGAAACAACTGTAGTTGCTGCTTCTCTTGATATAGCTGGTATCGTTAATTTGTATTCTTTGTATTCAATTATAAATTTATTGGAACCCGAAAGGGTTAACGTTAAAGTAGCTATGATAATAAGAGTCAGTATAAACCTAAGATTATTAAAAATTTTGAGAGCAATGTTTCTCTTTAATAATCCATTAGTTCCTACATCTATTGTATCCTTTTTTTTAATCCAGTAATTTAAGATCATTTTCAATAAGTTCCTTTAACTTTTTACCGTACATTGTTAGCTCTTCCATCTTACTAACATCATCCATTGCAATATATGGTATTTCAATATCATAGCTAACAAACCCAAATTTGCCTTTACATTGTTCTACAATAATATCGTGTGAACTGTCCATAAACGTTGATATAATAGGTGTCTTACCCCAAACTAACCACTGTGCAATACCCCAATTTTTTGGTTTGAACGTTTCATTGGTACGACCCGTACCAATGTTAATTATTTTTCCACTCCAATTTTCTCTTTCGAATTCTCGAACTAAAATTGCAGAAGGATTGTTTGCATACACACCTCCATCTACTAAACACCCTCCACACCACTCATAACACCCAAAATACGTAGGAGCAGCACAAGAAGCTGTTATTACATCTAATAATTTTGTTTTTTTAAACTTTTCTTTGTATGATTTAAATATTACAGGTTCACCTTTTACTGTGTCATATGCAGTTACTATTAATTTTGTCTCTAAATCACCTAATTCTATATCTCCTACTATTTTATAAAGTTCATTTTTTATGTTATCTATTGAATACCTTGCAGTTAAAACACCAGGAAACCATTTAGACTTTTTAAATACTTTATGAGCTAATCTGTTGTATAAGGAATTAATTTCACTCGGTTTGTAACCAAAAGACAAAAGTCCTCCAATTATACTTCCAGTTGAAGTACCAGCAATTACATCAAATGTTTCTTTTTCAAACGGTAATAATGCTATAGTCGTAATTATACCTCTAATCCCTCCTCCATTTAAAGACAAGCCTTTCATATTTTCTTTTCTTTTTTGAGTTGTTTAATCAATTCTAATATTTCAGTTTCCTTTTGTTCAATCTGTTTTAAACTTTTTATAGTCAACTCGTTGTTTTTGTTCATTTGTTTAATAAATTCTGATTTAATGTCGTTTTGTTGACTGATATAAGTAATTAGAATCTTTCTATCTTTTTCATATTCACCTAAGTAGTAATCTTTTATTAAGCTTGTCACTACACCTAAAAATACAATAAGTCCAAATAATATTTGTATAATCCTAGAAGAAAGGATAGACCAAAGTTTCAGATTTTTAATTAATAACTGTTTTTTAGCTTTTTGCATTTCTTCTAATTTATTGTTTTTATCTAAATAACTTTTTAACAACTTCCTTGATTCAGTTACGTCAACAAAAACTATAAAGAATGTTTTGCTGCAAACTACTTGTGTTTTTATGTAACTTTCTCCTAATTCTGCTTCATATGTATAAATCTTTTGTTTTTTTGTTTTTTCAACTATATCGTAAAACACATTTTGTATAACTTCTGGATAATCTTTGATGTTATTCTTATCTAAAGGTGTTATGTTAAAATATCTCTCTAAGAATTCTTTATAAGAATCGTTCCAGTAAAGAATATCGTGATTCTCTTTGCTTATAAACAACAGAGGATTCGGATTAGCATTTAGTGCATCTTCAAAAATAACAACGTCTTTAATTATAGAAAACATTTATCTTAAAGAAATAGAAACAGAATCGATATCAATTGTTACAGATGTAGAATTAGTAGTATACACAATGATACCAGGTATACAAACGTTGTTAAAATTGCTTGGTAAAACCACTTTGAATTCGTTGTCATATTGTTCGGTTTTAAAGAAGAAATAAACTTGTCCGTTAATGAAAACAATCTCACAGTCATCCCAATTTGGTTTAACAAGAGATGTAGCTAAAATGCTAGTAGCTTCTAATCCTGCATTTCTAACAACGGCAACTACTTGATTTGTATTAGCTAAATATCTAAAATAAACACCATCTGATGTTATAGTTGTCATGTTGTTGAATAAACCTACTAAGTAATTTCCTGTTGATTGGTTAGGTCTTACCGAGAATTTTACACTTCTTATTGATTCTATTTTCAAAAGACTTGTATTAGCATTGTGGAAGTGAAATCCACAAGCTTGTGAGTTAGTTGTTGTACTTGCATATCTAACAACGCCAACTCTTTGTGAAGAAGAAGCTGATAAATAACTTATTGTTCCATTTGAAAAAGACCAACCTGTATCTCCCACTTCACCAGCCTCAGTGGTTCCTGTTGCAAAATGATCTGTAATCTCATAGTTGTTTCCTTCTAATAAACCAGCTCTGAATCCTATTGAATTAGATACAACATTGCTTAGTTTCATGTTTCTAAAGTGGAAATTAATTGGTTGATTATTGATATTTCTGAATATAGATGTGTTAGCAGTAAAGTATATTCTATCAGAAGAGTTAATCTCAGAGTTAATTAAATAAAAGTGTCTTGTTGTATTTGTCTCAAAAAGACAATTATTAAACACTATCCACTTTAATCCCCAAGTTATTGGGTTTGTAAAGTAAAAAACATTATAGTTATCATTACTTGCAGTAAAGAAAAACCTACAATTGTTAAAAACAAACAAGTTGTCTCCGTTTGTATTATCTTCAAATAAAGAAATCACATAAGGAAAATTACCATAAGACATGTAGAAATTACAGTCGTTAAACACCAGTCTTGGTTTAGGATAATCAAAACCAAGACCAGTAACATTATTTTTTATTTTGAATAAATTCACTGTTCCATAAATTGGAAAGTTTGGTCCGTTTAACAAAAATGTAAAATTACAGTTTGTGAATTCTACTCTTTTTAAATATTCAATTTCTATTCCACTTAATCCAACTCTTCCAGCAGAATCATTGAAACCAGTATAAATTGTAGAAAGATTGAAATCAACATTTTCAAATTCACAGCTACTATTTATTAATAGTGTGCTTACCATAGTATGTGCAGGGGACAAAGCGAATCCACCACCTTTAAAAGAGCAGTTAGTAAAAGCTAATCTTGTGTTACTGGGTATAGTAACACTTTGTTTTAACAAGTATGATTTGTTTAATATTGTTTCAGTAGCTTCTGTACCGTCTAAACTCCAATCCGGTATAAAGTCATTTATGTCATTTATTTTGATAAAACCTTCTTGTTTAAATGTATCAACAATTTTACGTTGAAAGTTAAGCGTTAACTCAGAACCCGATATAGAAAACCTTTTAGTCATTTTATTCTATCATTGTTGTAATGTAATAACTATCTATAAAAAAGAAATCACTATGATTTTTAATGTTTACTTTGTAAGTGCATAAAGAAGATATGAAATTACTTGTTAATATCTTACCATTTTTATCTGAAAATATGTTCTCAATATTAAAACTTGCATACTTTTTCTTACCTGTTCTTATGAATGAACTGGATGTATTAACAAAAAAAGAACATACCACATCTGCATCTTTTCCTCTGTAAAAGATTCTTCCCTTTACTGTTAAAGTGATAGTTTGATCTTCTAATTGAGCATAAAACGGTAGAAACGTTTCAATTTCTATATTTCCTATTTCTAACGAGACTGTGAGTTGATCCAAGTTATATGTAGTGTTAGGTAAAAAATTATACGTTACTTGTATATCGAAATAGATGACATGGAAAGGTTGTTTTGTAAAGTAAGTAGAAATGCCATAACTAGATGTATCAATTAGTGTGAATGTAATCTGTGAACCTGCTTCGTAATGGATGTTGAAATGATAATCGTAAAACTCATAAACTTGGTTGTAATAATCATTTATACCTATAAGCACATTCTCTACATAAACTTTATTTGTGTCTAACTTTATAACTTTTAGACCTTCATATGGTATTTCAACTTGAAACGTATTAAGAGTATTTTGGTCATGTTCTCTAACAATGGTAGTTCCAGATGGAAAGTGTAACGTTATTTTACCTGTACCACCTTTCACTATCCACTCAGAACCATTTGTTGCAGTTGTAAAGAATGTGTTTTCAAAATTAATAGTGTTAAACGACCCATTTAGATAATACTTTCCCGGTGGAATATTAACAGTTCCAGAAACATTAATAACCTTCCAACCTTCATTTTGTGAATCGCCTAATTGAACGTACTGATTACTGTTTATGTCAAATCTATATAGTTTATTCTCTTCTCTTGATACATAAATAACATCACTTTCACCAACAGTTGGAAAATTACTGATACTGTTGGCAAAAAATACATTTTTATCATCAAAACTTTTGTATTCTGTACCATTCCAGTAGTAGTACTTATTGTTTGTGTTATCATAGTACAAAACTCCTTCCACTCCTACTGGTGGAAAGTTTGAAAATCCATCAATAGTAATAATGTCGTTTTTACCAGTTTTTTCTAAGTTATTTAGAAAAGGATTAAAAGTGTAACTCATAAGTGTTTCAATTTATATACGAATTGTAAAATTACACTCTTCTAATTTATTGTTGATGTAATTGATTTCTTCTTCTGTAAGAGGCTGGTTCATACCTGACAATACCATATTAATAGCAAGTTGTAAAGCTTGTTCTGATGCTCCTGTTGTTTTACCATCGGTGAGCACTTTTAGAAGAAACGAAAAACCGTTACCTGTTGAATTAATACCTTTTTGTAATATGGATGTATTCTTGTAAAGGTAATCTTCAAATCTTATCCAATCAATAACTGTTGGTTGTGGTGTTATTACTGCTTCTTCATATTCTTGTTGTACTTCTCTTACGAGCATATTGTGCTGAGAAGCATACTCATTAGCTTCTTCTAATGTAAGAAATTGAATAGTAGTTGTTTCGTTATAAACTTCGTATACTGTTCTTGTCATAAAAGTACGTTAGGGTATATAAGGAACTTGAACTAAATCGTAGTCTAACAACCAATTTTGAGATAAAGAACTCGAAAAGGTAGTTTGATGGTTAAAATCTGGAGCCACTACTGGTAAACTTAGATTTGTACTGCCAAAAAAATTAATTTGAACAACTACCGAATTTCCTGTGCAAAACATGTCAATTACAAATGGAAAATAAGAGGTAGACGCATAAAACAATGATATTCTACTAACATATGTAGTATTTAACAACCCTCCACTCCACACGTTTAACTCTCCATATACAGCAACTTCCCAAGAAACATAATTAAAGTTAAGACTTAAATTTGCTGTAATAGCGTTACCAGGTATCCCAGACACAACACTAACATTAAGATTAATACTGCTAGGATAACCAGAAATCGAAGCAAAACCACGCCTTTGAATCCTAAAACTATAATTACTACTTCCAGAGTGTAAAAAATCTAAACCAAATCTTGCAAAACCATTAATACTTACCAAACCGGCTATTTGACTATCAAACGATGCAATAGTACCAAAAAAGCCAGAAAATGTAATTGTTTTCTGCAATATACCACTACCTCCTAATTGACTACCGCTTATATTTAATGTTCCAGATTGAAACGGTATATATCCCAAATAATCACAAAAACTATCTGATAAAGACTTTATTGTATTAGGAGGGATACCATACTTAGAAGTTAGTACAGAAAGTGTAGTTCCAGAAATAAATAAATTTTCACCTAATTGTATTTCTTGTGCTGGACCAAAACCGAATGGACCTCTTCCTAAAAGTCTATTTGAATTCATGTTTACCGTAGCAGACCCACTACTTATTGATGTTATCCTTCCTTGTGCGTTAACAGTTAAAGTAGGATTGCTGTACGTTCCTGGCGTTACACCTGTATTAGTTAGAGATAGTGTTCTGTCAACATCTAAAGTTCCTCCACCAGTTAACCCAGTACCTGCTATAATTTGTCTAGTAGTAGGTACTGATGAATTTGAGTATATAGGAATATTTAATACCCCCGTACTTGGGTTATAAGTACTTGGACCTGAAGATCCGGTGGTAGTTAATGTTAGATTAGAACTTATAGTAGGATTACCAGAAACACCATCTGGGTTAGTAATTGTTATTCCCGAACCTGCTTGTAAAGTTCTTGAAGTTATACTCGCTGGTCCTGTCCTAACTACTAATCCATTAGTAGATAAGTTGTGAAATGCAAGAGCTTGACCTGTTAACGATAGCGTTCTATCAGCCGATAAGTCACCACCTCCTGTTATTCCATTGGTAGTTAGAATTTGTCTGCTACTGGGAACACCACCACTACCTGTAGAGTAAACAGGTATATTCAAAACTCCTGTTGTAGGATTGTATGTACTTGGACCACTTGTACCAACTGTAGTAAGCGTAATTGCTTGTCTTGCTTGTGCATCAGTGTACTGTGTTATAGTAGAACTAATAACAGGATTACCACCAACACCATCTGCATTTGTAATAGAAATACCACTTCCTGCTTGTAACGTTCTGGTAGTAACTGTATCAGTACCTGTTCTTACTACAATTCCTGATGTATTGAGATTATGAAATGCTAACGCTTGTCCTGTAAGAGATAGTGTTCTACTTGTTGATAAGTCACCACCACCAGTTAGTCCTGTTCCTGCGTTAATAGACGTTGTGGTTAAAACCAATGAGGAAGAAGGAATTGAAGCTGTTAAATTACCTGCACTATCTGCTACTACTAATCTATTTCCAGAACCTGATAAAGAATTTGCAGTAATAGTACCAGTGCTGGTAATTGTTAGTTGTGTTGTATTATTAGTAATGAGTCTAAGAGAATTATTGTCTAAACTACCAATAGTTACAATACTACCAAAACTATTTCCTCCTTGTAAAATAACATTAGATGGACTTAATGTAGTGGATATAGTAATGGTATTAGCAGCATCGTTGTAGTTGATTACAACACCTGTTCCTGCTATCAAAGTAGCACCTACTACATCCTGGACAGCTTCTACAAAATCTGTTATATCAGTGGATGTATGGGTGTGACCACTGATTAATGAGCTTATAGTAGCGGTAGATAAATCTCCACTTGAATTGGCAATAACCACTCTATTCCCTGTACCTGAAAAATTGGGTACGTTGATTATACCAGCAGCACTGATATTTAATCTAACGGTGTTATTAGTTTCTAGTTGCAGAGGTTGTGAGTCATTGGAACCAATAACAACGGGCGTACCAAATGCATTACCATTTTGAAGTATAAAATTGGAAGTGTTGATAGTACTTGAAATAGTAATTGTGTTAGCACTGTCATTGTAAACAATAGATATTCCTGTACCTGCTATTAAAGTTGTGCCCATTACGTCTTGAACCGCCTCTGTAAAATCTGTGATATCAGTCGATAAATGAGTGTGAGAAGTAATTAATGATGATATAGTAGAAGTAGACAAATTACCTGCTGAATCAGCAACAACAACACGTGTACCTGTTCCAGAAAAATAAGGTATATTGATTGTACCAGTAGGACTAATACTCAATCTTACAATGTCATTTGTTTCGAACTCTAAAGACTGAAAGTCATTGCTACCAATTTTGACTGGTACACCAAAAGAATTACCTTCTTGCATTATGAAAGCATATATATCAGCAGTGTTTGTTATAGTGATCTTACCATTAGCATCATCGTAATATATTGATATACCATCACCCGCAACTAAAGTACTTCCTACTACGTCTTGAACTGCTTCTGAAAAATCAAGAATATCAGTTGATAGGTGTGTGTGTATGGTTAACTGAGATATTGGTAACCTACCAGTACCATCAAGACTTGCATACCCATTAGGCTGACCTTTTTCAGACTTTAATTGATAATTGTTTAACAAAGAAATAAGGTCAGTTTGATTTGTTATTGTACCAGTAATACTTCCCCAAGTAGGAGTAGTAGTAGCAACGCTTGTAGTTGTTACCCCTGTTACAATACCTCTGTTGTTAACGGTAATAACAGGAATCAATGTGCTTGATCCATAAGTTCCAGGTGTAACTGGTGATATTGGCAAATCATTGTTTACCAATGTTCTGAATAAAGGTTGGTCAGAAGGTGCAGTTGCAGGACCGGCAAATACTGTGTTAGGAGCTTGATTACCAAATGTAGGTGTTACTGTTGCAAATTGACCATCACCTCGTAAAAATGTATCGGGTTGTGGATTTACACCTAATCTAGCTACGTTAATAATGCCAGATACTATGTCTGCACCATCATGAGTGTGAGGAGGTATATCAGATGAAGAAAGAGTTGAACCAGATATTACTATACCTTTACTATTAACAGTTACCTTTGTATAGGTACCAGCAGTAACACCAGAAGGTTGTAAAAAAGCAGTAATTTGATTTGCTGTATCGTTGTAAACAAAATCTATCTCAGTAGAATCAGTTAAAGTAGATCCAATTGCATCTTGAACTGCTTCTACAAAATCTGTTATTTGTGAGCTGGTAAATGAACCTGATGACCAATTAATACCAACAGTGGTAAGATTAGTTACTCTTCCTTTTGGGTCTACGGTTATTACAGGTATCTGAGAATTAGATCCATAAGTTCCTGATACACCAACATTTGTTAAATCTGCTTCTATTTTATTTGTTGTTAAATTCCAAGTTAATGTGATATTTGGTGTATTACCTAAACTGGTTGATAAAACATTTCTAACTCCTGTTGTGAAGTCACTTACATTAGAAGTTGTAATGCTAACAGGAACATTGTTAGCAAAAATTAATCTTCCCTGAGAGTTAACGGTAAATGTAGGTATTTGTGATGGACTACCATAAGTCCCTGATACTACTGGTGTGTCTGGTATATCTATTATTGTATACCCACTATCGTCATCGTATGTAACAGTAAGAGTGTTTGAAATGATAGAAGAGCCTATTATATCTTTTACATCTTCTATAAAATTTGGATTACCTGTAATAGATGTAGTTGTAATATCTGTTACTCTGCCATATTGGTCAATAGTAATTATAGGAAAATTAGTTGGATCGCCATAAGTACCTGGAGATATTATACTTGGTAATTCGATTCTGTTGCTAAATACGTCTAACGTAGTAGAAGTAACAAGAGATGAAAAATGATTTATTATGTAGTCATCTAATCCTATTATTTGGTTAGGGGGGAGAGCAATAGGAATAGGAGTAATCTCAACAACTCTACCTCTAGAATCTACACCTATTATAAAAGTATGATTATTAAGACCGTAATGACCTGGGTCTATTACAACAGGTAACGAAAAAACAAGTTCTGTGGTGTTGTCAGTAATTGTGATACTACCATCAGAAGTTAACTTTGAAAGTAATTGAGGTAGTAAATTTTCTCCAAATTCAGGACTTTGTATGTAATTAAGAAGTTTTAAAGGTGTAATCGCCGCATCATCTATACTTCCTTGCTTAACTTCCTCATTAGTTGCAACGCGTATAGCACCGTAAACTGTTTCTGTAGCAAATGGGATTGAAATAATACCATTAGGTATAACTTCCCAACCACTGGATGTGTACAGTAAAATGTCTCCAATATTAACTGTTTGACCTCCTACTGTTCCATTATTGTTAGCTATTATCCATGCTTGGTTTACTTCAGGTGTAGAAGTAGGATACCCTGGGTTTAAGTTGGCATTTCGTATAACACCTACAAAACGAATACCAGAAATTAACCCAGAAATCTTATCTAAGTTTTCTAAAAAAGGGTTAAATGAATACTGACTCATATTTTAAATCGTTAACTTGATAACGAATATAAAAAAAAGTTACAAGGAAAACCCTTGTAACTTTCTTTGAATACAAGAAAATGAATAACTAGAAGTATGCTAAACTCAAACGGTTGTTCCACACTTTGTCTGCATTAGCATTACCACCAGCATACGTAATAAACACATCACCTGATGCTGTTTCAATAATGCGTTTTATTCTCCAATTGGGAGACGAATCAGAGGTTCCAGGTAACGCAAACCCTTGGTAGTAAGTAGTATCACCTACATTAGGACTATTATCAACTTTATCTACGCGAAGTAGTTCATAGGGGTCTGAAACAATCCACAATCTACCTAAAGCATCTGTTTTAAGTGGTTGGTATTCTCCATTAGACCCTGTTGTTACAGACAAAGTATCTTGTCTTACTGTAAGAGTAGGAATACCAAAATCACCATCAGAAGACTCTCCATCTTCTGGTTTAATGGTATTTCTCAATAAGTTTGCAACTTCGTTATTGGCAAGTTGCAACCTTTCTAATAACTCAATTATTCGATAAGCCTCGTGGTACTGCATTAGTAAGCTAATTCTTCGTTATCTTCATTAGGGCTCGTAGTTTTAGGTGATGTTGCTTTAGATGGCATTTCTTGTTCCATTTCTTCTGATTCAACTGCTTCTTGTTGTGAACTTAACATCATCTCAACTAACATTTGACAAACTTGCATCGCTAATTCAGGATTTTGTTCTTCTAAAGCTTGTTGTGCCATCATTAAAAGTTCTTGCATAGGGTCTTTAGTTTCGTCATCTTCTTGATATATCAGTTCTCCACCTTCTTGGTATAACGACAAAACAGAAGCGGGAACAAAGAAACCTTCATAATAATTACGCTTAAACATTTTTATACCAGGTTAATTTTTAACAAATTGAGGTTTTCTTTTCTTTTGCTTAGAACGAATTTCGTACATTAATTTTCCAAGTTTTATAAAATCTTCGTCAGTTTTAGCTTTTTTGGCTAGTTCTATAACCTTCTCAGTTTCAACTCTTGAAATTACAAGCTCTCCTCCTTCTAAATACATCTGTGGTTCTCCTCGATGATCTAAGAGAACCATTGTTGCGTTATAAGGTCTTAATAATTTTTTCTTTGAGTTCATGTAAGTTGGCAGAGTTAAAAAAAGGATGACACTCAATTGCTGCTGCTGCACCTGGCTCTTTATACTCTTGTCCAGGTTTCATTAATACAATTGATATAATGTCAGCTTTACTATCTACAAATATAACTTTAATTGGGAACTTCATTCCATGAGTATGTATTGTATTTACTCCTGGAAATAAAAATAACTCATGAACACCAATTTTCTTCCTATTAAGAAGACCTCTTCTTTTTTCAAGAGGAGTTTTAAACACTTCTAACTTTAAGTCTTTCATCTTTTCAACAAACAAACACCGTTAATATCACATTGTTTGTCACTTAGATTATCTACAACAAACTTAACTAATTTACCTAATTGTAACAAGATTATAGGACACTTACACTTTTCGTACTCATCCACTAATCGATTGATTTCTTCAGAATAACGTCTGCGAATAATAATCTCTCCTTTTTCAATTTCAGCAATTTTTAAATTCTTGTTGTATTGCTTTTCTTTTCCAATTGGGATTAATGGAATACCTTTATCTCCTAACTCGTTTTTTTCACTATGGAGTACACCACCTGTGATGATACCACCAAGTTCATATTTATAAATTTTTTTCTTAAAAACAATACCACCCATTGTATTTACAGATATATTTTATAACTTTGTACAAGGCAATTGTACAAGATAGTAAAGAATAAGGCTTCTAATGCTAACGAATATATGATTAAAACTTTAATCCTAGTTTCTCTTCTCTTATTACCTCCTACTCTAACAGAAAAAGATTTTTTGGACTGTATTAACGTTTTTAGATTTCTAAACGGAAAACCTGAAATGGTTGTTGTCAAAACACTAGATGGTTTTACATACCGTACAAATCAATATGAGAATTTGGACTTATACCTCAAATACGATACAATAAATATAACTAAAGTTGGCGATGAATTTCTAATTAAGTTAAAGTAGTGTAAGACAACATAAACATAATTGATTACCCTAGAGTTTATTTTGTTTATAAAGTATAAATAAACAATACCCCTTCTGAAAAGAAGGGGTTTGTTTTTTTGGTTAGTATTGTTCTTCTGTTATTTTTCTTTCTTCTATGTTAGCTTGTTTGTTTACTCCGATGAGAGTTTGTAATAATTTTTGAAACTTCTCACTATCTTTGATTTGTGCCACCATATACGGCAATTCTTTCTCTGTTGATCTCCAAATACTTGGATCAGCTGGTGTAACAGTTTTATCATCTGTAAGATCCAAATAATGTATGACACCTTGCATATCTTTTGGTCTTCCTACGTAAAATTCTACATTTTGATTTTCGTCAATTTCTACTTTGAAATATCTTTCAGTACTTTGAATTAAACCATTACCTAATTTATAAGGAAACTTCACTCTTATTTGTGTATGTGTAATCCGTCCTTTGTCGCGATATTTTGGTTTTCCTTCAGTTGGTGGAGGAGGAGGTGGTGGTGGTGGTGGTGGAGGTGGTGGATTTTCTTGTCTACTTGCTTTGATTATACCCATTGCATAGTCTAATTCTGGTGTAATTGCTTTCCATCCTCCGTAACCTTTAGTTCCTTTCTGAGCTTGCTCTCTAAGATATGCATTTAACAAATTTCTACGTGTGGTTACGTTTCCTTTGTTATCAATTCTAAATGTAAAATCACTTGGTTCGTCTACGTATTCGCTTCTTAAATTACCACTTTCATCAAAGAATGCACCTTCTTTAGCTAAAGCATTAAAGCGCTCATTAGCTATTGCTTGTGTTAAAAGTTGTGCATCACGAGGACTAATTTTTCCTGCTTTTAACAACTCTACTACTTCCTCTTGTGTGTTAATATCACGATATTTTTCTCTTACCTTAGGCATGTCTGCTCTGTTCTTGTTAATAGTTGCTAACGATTGTCCTTTTTGACCGTACGTGTAAGGACTTCGAGTATTAACGTGATCTACACTTACACCTTGGTGAGTATAAGTTTGTGTTACTTTCTTTCCATCTGGAGTAGTATGCTCTTTAACAGTTGTATGTGGTTTTGTGTAAGTCTTTATAACGTTCCCAGTTTGATACAACATTACATCATCGTTTAAATAACCTCCTCTTTTAAAAGAAGGTACCTCTCCGCCATTTTGAAAGGTGTAACCCCATGAAGAAATAACTTTTAACGGTTTTAAAGTAGGTCTTGGAATTAACTTCTTTTTACTCATTTTAATTAAAATTACACATATAAACTATAATAATTCTCTAACATTTTTGAATAATTTTAGGTTATTAGTCAAACTTTTAAATCAATTCTGTTTTTATAAGTTATAGACTTAACAAACTTGTTGTTTATGTTTTATTTTTTTGTCTGTTACTATTAAAAGTGTCACTATTTAATTCTCATTTAAAAATTTGTTTTACTTATTGATTCATTAATTCTTTGTCTCTATTTTATAAACTATTCCAATCAACGTAATTAGTAGGATTTTCAACTACTGTCGTATTATTATAACAAGTAATAGTTATTCTTCTTGTACCTGGTCGACAAATTGGT
>JANWZV010000050.1 GCA_025061805.1 Candidatus Dojkabacteria bacterium
TATCTATCTTTTTTTAGTTATTTTTTATAAAACATTACAATAACTAAATTAAAATAATGCGCTAAAAACATAATGTAAATTTATACATTATTACTATTGAATTTAACATTAATTTAGTGTAGCATTTATTAAATTATTTTTTTTATTTTTTAGATAGCGTTATATGAAAATTAGCCCGTTTGTTTTGTCAGTATCAAAGTATTTATTTCTTGGTATTGTTGCAATAGTTTCTGCATTGATTCTTTCAAATACTACATTTGTAATTAGGAATTTGGGTAATAGTGTTGAACAAAATGGAAGAATCGTAAATACTATAAGTACTAGTGGAAGCGGAAAAGTTTATGGTAGACCAGATATGGCTACATTGGTTCTAAATTTATCTGAAAAAGACAAGACTGTAAAAAGTGCTGTTGAAAAACTAAATAAAAAGTTAGAAGAGTTATACAAAATGCTAAACGAAAATAACATAAGTAGAGATAATATAAAAACTATTTCATTTAACGTGTATCCTGAATATGAATATTCGGCTAATGGAGGTAATCCTGTACTAATTGGTCATGCAGCTAGTTCTTCTATTGAAATAACTATAAAAAATGTTGATGAGAAAGCATTGAATGTAAGTAAAATAGTTGATTCTGTAAGTGCTATAGATAGGATACAAATATCCTCGTTGTCTTTTGATATTGAAAATAAGAAAGAATTTTTTACTAAAGCAAGAGAACAAGCTCTTAAAAATGCACGAGAAAGAGCTGAAGAAGTTGCGAGATTTGCTGGCGTTAAACTTTTATCACCAGTAAATATTGTAGATAATTCTAATGAGAATGTTATACAACCACCATATCCTATACCTTTTGCAATGTATAGAGAAGTAGGTGCGGGAAATTCAAGCGAAACGAGTAGTGACAAAAGTATTTATACTGGTAACATGTTAATTACTGTAGATGTTAACGTTTTATGGGCAATTGAATAATTGGATTAGATAAAGATAGAGTTGATAAAAAATGTAAAATCACATAAAAAACTTAATTGCTTTTGTTTTGTTAGTTGGTAGTTATTTATTTTTTTTGCAATAATATAATTTATGATAAAGCCAGACGAAAATACTTTGATAAGGCTTGAAAATCTTGCAAGAGTAGGAAGTTATTTGTTTTTCTTATCCGATGATAATGCCTATGATAGCGACTATTTTCTTGCAAAAACTTCTCTTAGTAATTTTAAAAATGAAATAGATAAGCTAATACTACCTGATACTTTGCGACAAGGATTGTATAACTTAATACGATACTTGGAAAAAAAAATAGATGAAAGAAATAGAGATTATCACCATTCCTAGTAAAATATAAAATAGTAAATAAAATATACTTAAAAATTTTTTGTTTTGTTATCCAACGCTTCCCTTCATACTCATTTTTATTAGCTCGTTCATTTCAATTGCATATTCTAGCGGTAATTCTTTTGAAATTGGTTCTATGAATCCTGAAATAATCAATCCACTTGCCTCTTCTTCTGTTAAACCGTGTGACATTAAATAATATAACTGATTTTCAGATAATCTGGATACACTTGCTTCGTGTTCAATCTTTACATTTTTTTCATAAACTTCATTAAATGGATATGTATCTGTTTGTGAGATGTTATCAAGTATCAAAGCATCACATACTACTTTACTTTTACATTTTTTTGCACCTTTTGTTATTTTTACTAATCCTCTGTAACTACTTCTTCCGCCATTTTTACATATTGACTTAGTTGTGATAATACTGGACGACTCTTCTCCAATATGTATCATTTTAGCACCACTATCTAGATGCTGATTTTTGTCTGCTACTGCTATTGAAAGTACTTCCCCTCTAGATCTTTTACCAGCAAGGACAACACAAGGATATTTCATAGTAATTTTAGAACCAAGATTACAATCTATCCATTCTATTGTAGCATTCTCATAAGCTATTCCTCTTTGTGTAACTAGATTGTATATATTTTTAGACCAATTCTGTATAGTTGTATATCTTATTCTTGCTCCTTTCAAAGCAACTAATTCTATTACACCTGAGTGTAAAATATTCGATGAATACATAGGTGCAGAACAACCTTCTATATATTGAACTTCAGCATCTTCATCTGCTATTATTAAAGTTCTTTCAAACTGTCCCAAATTTTTAGTCTTAATGTAAAAGTATGCTTGTAATGGTACAGTAACTTTAACTCCTTTTGGTACGTATACAAAGCTACCACCACTCCAACACGCTGTATTTAAAGCTGCGTATTTATTATCAGTTGCTGGGACTACTTTACCAAACCATCGTTTAAAAATATCTTCGTGTTTTTTTAAAGCTGTATCTGTATCGGTAAAGATTACTCCTTGTTGTTCCCATTCTTTTTTTATTTGTCCATATATTACGTTTGAGTCATATTGTGTTTCTACACCTGCTAAATATTTTCTTTCTGCTTCCGGTATTTTTAGATCTTCAAAAGTTCTTTTTATAGTTTCAGGTATTTCATCCCAAGATTTTGTTTTACGTGTTTCTGGTTTAACAAAAAACTGTATTTCTTCGTCTTTTAAACCGGACAAATCTGGTCCCCATGTTGGGACCGGTTTAGAATTATATATTTCAAGTGCTTTTAAACGTGTTTCTAACATCCACTGTGGTTCTTTTTTGAATTTTGATATAGCAATGACTGTATCTTTGGATAGTCCTCTATCCATATTTAATGTCGTAAGATACAAAAATATATCATATATATTACATAAGTATTTTTTACTATTTTAATTCGTAAACACAGTTTGTATAATTTCTTGTTTAAATAATTGTTCGAATTCCTCGAATGAGCTTACTTGTATTAGTTTTATTCTCGTTTCTTTATTAATACCTACATATTTTGCGTACCATCCGAAATGTTTGCGCATTTGTACAAAATTTTTATTACCGTATACTTCAAAAAATTTTTTAGCATGTTCATAAATTATACTAATAATTTTTTGTTTAATTGTGTTTAGTTCCGTATCCTCTCTATTATTTGATGTATTTTTTATATTCCTAAATACTATTGGATTTTCTAATGCTGCTCTACCGATTAGAACACCAACAGCATTTGTAATTTCTAATACTCTATCTACATCATTCTTGGTTCGTATGTCTCCGTTTGCTAGAACTGGTGCTGATGTACTTTTAACACCAATTGCTATTTCATCCCATTTTGCATATGGTGCATACATTTGTTTTAGTGTTCTGCCATGTATTGATATCCAATCAGGTTTAACTTTATCTAGTGTACTTATCCATTTTTCTGTAATTGGTACATCGTACCCTATACGAGTTTTTACTGAAACAGGAATTTTTACTTTTTGTTGGTTTATGAGATTAAGTATGCCTGGATATATGATTTGTTTATTGTTATAAATTAGTTTTACATAGGATTGTTTCATCTGTATTAATTTTGTTATTGTTTCTAGTTTTTTTTCGTTGAATCCAGATATTTGTTGTGTTTTGACCCAATCTTCTACTCCTTGTTTCACAGATTTTATTATTTCTAATGCTAAATTTGGTTGACGTATTAATCCTGCACCAGCGTTAGAATTAACTACATTTTTTGCTGGACAACCCATGTTTATATCAATACCATCAAAACCCAATGCGCATATCAATTTAGCCACATGATAGAAATGTTCAGGATTACTACCATATATTTGTGCTATTATAGGTCTTTCTTCTTCTGTATATGAAAGTGTATCTATTACGTTTTCTAGTGCATTTATTATTGCAGTTACATGTTCAAATTCGGTAAACATAATATCTGGATTTCCATTTTTTTTAACAATTTGTCTGAATATAGAATTGGTAATGCCATCCATCGGCGATAATCCAACTACAGGGTAATCGATATCAAATAATTTTTTGAATATTAAATTATTACTATAGCTATTCAAATCATCGTACATTCTATAATTCTATGATACAAACTAAACAGCAAAACGTACAATAATGAAACGCGAGGAGTCAAATAATTTGTATATATTATTAAAAGTTATACTGTTAATACTTACGCTGCTCAAAATTTTCGTTTTTACTTTCTTTATATTTATTAATAAAAACATATATGAAAAAAATTGGTAACACAACACAAAATATAGTTACCATTGCTATAGCGAATATATCTAAAGCTAAATCAAACAATTGTCCTGCTTGTTGCATATTAAAAAAATTATAAAATTTAACAACAAACAATAGCAAAAAACTAGTTAAATTTAGTGAAGTACATAAATTTAAACTTTATCCACTTAAACAACCTAAAGACCTAAAATTTAATAATTTCGCTTTTCAAAATTTTCTATTTTCTTATTCTTATATCTTTTCACAACAAAATAAATAGCTAGCAAAGGAATCAATATCAAAAAAAAACAATCCAACTGCTAGTGCAATAAAATTCACTACAAAAGATAATACTTCACCAATTATTTGCATTTATACTACATTAACAAATAAATAATAAACTTATGTACCTATTCTTAAACTTTTAAATTAATCTATTTTTTCTACATATACAGCAGTACCATATGCCAATATCTCGGCTGTACCTTGCATTACATTTGCTGTTGCGAATCTTACTCCTATTATTGCATTTGCACCATACTTCTTTGCTTCTTCAATCATTCTTTGTATAGCTTGTTCTCTTGCATCGGCAATCAATTTCGTATATTCTGAAACTTCGCCGCCAATAAGTTTTTTTACAAAAGCAAATGTGTCAGCTACAGCATTTCTGGTTCTTACAGTACTACCTCTGGCTATTCCCAATATTTTTGTTATTTTTGCATTTGGTATGTCGTAGCCTGTTGTTACAATGAATTCCATACAAATTTATATAAAATATAATATATTACATATTAAAATACTTTTTTAAGTCTAACGTACTTTTACAAATTATTCAAGTAATATATTTATTATTTTATTTTTGATAAACACAATTTTTTTGATTTTTTTCTCTTTTAAATATTTACCTATTTTAGGATTACTTTGTATTTTATCTATAACTAGATTTTTATCATCATCAATATTTACTTCTACTGTACCCTTGAATTTACCATCTATTTGTACTGCTAGCTGAATACGTACATTTTCTCTTTTAAGTTGTAAATTGTATTTCGGCCAAGTTGATGTATGTATTGATTCTGTTTCACCGGTTAAATGCCACAATTCTTCGGATATATATGGCGCAAATGGAGCTAATAGTTTTAAAAATATCTTCCAAACTTTTAAACTTATGTATATTTGTGTATTAAAGTAATTTGTTGTTTCCATTAATTTGGCAATCGCAACATTGAAATTACACTTTTCTATATTTTCTTCTATTTGTTTAATTAATTCATTTACTTTAATTTCTTGTTCTAAATAATTTTGCTTAACATTTGTTATTTCTGTATCTACCTTATTTCGACATTCCCATATCTTGTATAAAAATCTGAATACTCCTTTTTCTGTTCTATCGTTCCAAGGCTTTGTATCTTCATAAGGTCCCATAAACATTTCGTACATCCGTAATGTGTCAGCGCTATATTTTTCAATTTCGTCAATCGGATTTATTACATTATTCCATCTCTTACTCATTTTCCTACCGTCTTGCCCTAATATTAGTCCCATATGCATTATTCTAGGGAAAGGCTCATTAAAATTAATATATCCATACTCATGTAAAAATTTAACGATAAATCTAGAATATAATAAGTGTAGTACGGTATGTTCCGATCCAATCATATATATATCAGCTGGTAGCCACATATTTACTTTTTCTCGAGCAAACGGCATTTCAGAATTTTTCGCATCTGAGTATCTTAAAAAATACCAACTACTATCTACAAATGTATCCATCGTATCAGTTTCTCTAAAAGCTTCTGTACCATATATTGGACAAGTTACTCCAATATTAAAAGTTTTAGAATATTTTATTGGCGATTCTCCTGTAGGCAGAAAATTTACGTCAGTAGGTAGTTCTACGGGCAAATGTTTTTCAAATACCGGAAAAATTCCAGGTAAGTCAGTATTATTGCGTATATTGATTAGAGGATACAGTTCTTCGAACTGTAGTAATCCATCTTTATTTGTTGAAAAATGTCCAAAGTTATTAAAGTCTTTTATTAAACATTTACTACTTTCAAATCTACTCTTGTAATACTTTTGAAACTCTATTGGTATTACTGTATCGTTTGTTGAGTTAATCAAAACTATCTCATCTATATTTTGCATTATTTTCTTTTCATCTATGTCTTTAGCATCATCAAAAAATTTTGTAATATCTTGTGATAATGTACTATGATTGTCAGTTTTATTAATTATTTCACGAATTGGTGGTGCTGGTGCTATCAAAACTAGTTTTTTGAATGTAAATTTTTCTGCAATCTTTGCAGATAACAGACCACCTAAAGAATGCCCAATTATAACTAACTTTTTATTGTTTTTTTCGCTAAACAAACTTGAAAAATTATTTAATACGAAATCAAACCATTCATTAAAATTTGGATTATTTGCATTTGGTAAGTTAGGCATAAAAATATTATGTCCCAGCTTTTCCATTTCATTTTTAAAATGAACTCTCCAACCTTCTTCTCCTTTTGATCCTAGACCGTGCAAAAATAAAATGTTTAGTGATTCTTTAGGAACGTACCCATATCCATTTTCTGCAGCTTTTTGCGAGTATATTATAGGTATTGGTGCTCCCCAATATCTTTGTCTCGAGATTAACCAATCTTTTAATTTGTAGGTTACAGATTTAGTACCTAATTTTTTGCTTTCCAAAAATGTTTGTATTATATTAATTGCTTCTTGGCTTGAGTATCCACTTAGTTCTGAAGAATTTATTAATTTACCAAAGTTTGTGTAAATTGTTCCTTCATTTATTTGATTATGATTATCATTTTCTGGAATTACTACATATTTAATTGGTATATTAAATTTTTTTGCAAATTCGTAATCTCGTATATCGTGTGCAGGCACTGACATTATACTCCCAGTGCCGTAATACCCAATTACGTAATCAGCAACATACACAGGTATTGTTTCTAATGTTAATGGATTAATTGCTTTAATGTCTTTTAAAATTACTCCAGTTTTTTCTTTTTGTATTTGTCTAGCTAATATAGATTTATGCTTTGTTTGATTTAAATATTCTTCAAGCTCTTGTTTATTAGATATATATTCTTTTATCTTTTCTATTAAATTATGTTCTGGTGCTATCACACAAAATGTACATCCAAATATTGTATCAATTCGAGTAGTAAAAATAGTCATTTCGTCTAAGTATTCATAAAGGGTGTTGTATATATTTTGTAACAAACTTCTTTCTTCAGGATACCAATTTTCATAGTTTTCAGTGATAGGTTTTAAAGTTAGCTTAGAAACAATTAAATTTTTTATTGGTAAATAAGAATCAATAATGTTTGTGTTTTCTATACTAGAGATGTAATATTCTGATATTGTTGTACTTTTTTTAATTTCTCCACTAGGCATCAACACTATCAAGTGGTTTATAAAATTTACTTCTAAATACCCACCATTTGTTTTAGCTAGGTCCTTAAAGTATTCATTAATTTTTTGGTTAATCTGACTACGACCATTATCGTTTACATATTCTTTTGTAATTTCATCTACTATTTCAAAATAATTTTTTTTAGATAGTGTAGGAAATATAATTTCTGTATTTTCAAATAATATAGGTTGCTTTATTAATGTTGTTTTGTCAATAAAACTATATGCTGTAGAAGATGATAGTTTTTCTATGTCTACACTAAAACTATCAGGTAACTGTTCAAGTGTAATGTTTAAATTTGATTTCTTCAGTATGTCTTGTATCTTTAACAAACTTAAATTGTTACTGGTATTTGATACGTATACTTTTAACGGAATTTCATGTAATAATTTGAATACTACTTGTGTTCCTTCAGACCTTCCTATCCAATGCTTTTGGTGTTCTTTAGTGCCTTTTGGCCAGTCTAAATCTTCTATATCCATATATAATTTTTCTGCATAGTCAGTTATTTTAAAAAACCATTGACTCATTTCCTTTTGAATTACTTCTGTTTCGCATCTTTCACATTTGTTTTCTATAACTTGTTCGTTTGCTAATACTGTTTTGCAGCTTGGGCACCAGTTTACTGGAGCCAATTTTTTATATGCTTTTTTTCTCTTAAATAATTCTAAAAATAACCATTGAGTCCATTTATAATAACTTGGTTCATGTGTGCCTATTTCTTTATCCCAATCTACACTAATACCTAACAGATCTATCTGCTTTTTAAAATTATCTATTGCATTTTTTGTAGTGATGCTAGGCGGTATTCCAGTTTTAATAGCGTAATTTTCTGCTGGTAATCCAAAAGCATCCCATCCCATCGGGAAAAGCACTCTGTAACCTTTCATTCTATAATATCTTGCAAAGATATCATTAGCTACCATTCCTTCAGCATGTCCTACGTGTAAGCCTGATCCAGATGGATATGGAAAAGAATATAGCGAATAAAATTTTGGCAAAGATACATCTGTCAATGTCTTATATATTTCTTTTTCTTTCCAATACTGATTCCATTTTTTTTCAAAATGTTTAACGGTTTCGTTGAAACTTGAAATATCTTTATGTGTACGTTTTTCTGTTTTCATTTTCTTGTTATAAATACTATTAACTATACATATATCTTAATATTTTATATCAAAACTACTTATTTTTATTTTTGATTTACACTGGTGCCTTGCATTCGGTATTATATTTTCTTGCAAAGCTGGCAAAATCTACTATATCTATTTTGTTATCTCCATTCACATCTAAAGGACCACAATAGTCAACATAACTTGAAGTTGGAGTTGGAGTTGGGGTCGATGTTTGTATCGAGGTTGGAGTTGGTGTTGGTGTAGAAGTTGCACATGCTGCTAAAATATCTTGCTGCGTTGTAGCTAAACTACCATCTGGTTTGCG
>JANWZV010000051.1 GCA_025061805.1 Candidatus Dojkabacteria bacterium
AACAAATAAATGTCAGAATATTTTATGTCATTTCATAATTTTAATTTAATATTAACACCAGAACAGAAAATGTTAAATTTACGATTTTGCGCTATCTTAAAGCTATAACATTTCCTACATCAATCTAATAATTTTTTTACAAAACTAAAACTTAAAATATAGTATAACTTTGATTTATATGCTTATTACTTATAAACTTTATAAATATACGTCTGTTATTAATTGTTATTAATATAATATCAAAAATAAAAAATAAAATGATGATTTGTTTAACTTAAAATTCAAAAGAATGTTCTGAATAGTAAATTCGATATATCAATTTTTTAAAAATATTTCATACTAATAAGTTTCGACCAGTCATTTCCGGAGGAATTGGTAATCCCATTATTTTGAGCACCGTAGGAGCTATATCAGTAATAGCACCCATAGATAGTTCCCTAGGATATAGTCCTTTTTGAACAACCATAAACGGTACTGGATTAGTGGAATGTTTTGTGTCTATGTCACCAGTCTTTAAGTCTATCATTTCTTCAGCATTCCCATGATCAGCTGTAACTATTGCTACACCATTTTTTTGCAATACAGCATTCACAACCTTACCAACACATGCATCACATGCTTCTACTGCTTTTATAGTAGCTTCTATAACTCCAGTATGTCCAACCATGTCTGGAGCTGCAAAATTAACTAAAATAAAATCAAATTTATTCTCATTTATCTTTTGTACTACAATTTCAGCTACTTCCTTCTGACTCATTTCAGGAGCCAAATCATATGTTGGAACCTTTGGTGAAGGTACTTCTAACCAAGTTTCTCCAGGATACATTTCTTTGTTAGCACCATTAAAAAAATATGTAACATGTGGGTATTTCTCTGACTCACTTATACGTAATTGATATAAACCATTATCTGATAATACACGTCCTAACGGATTAGTAATAGGTTCAGGAGGAAATGCTTTATGAGTTGGCAATCCTTCTTCATAATCTGTCATCCCAACAAAATATATATTGTTTAATTTTTTACGATAAAAATACGGAAAATTTTGTAATTCAAAAGCGGCGGTTAATTGATAAGCTCTATCTGGCCTAAAATTCACAAAAATAATTGCATCATTGTCTTGTATAAGAGTTATCTTACCATTTTTTTGTATTACACTTATCGGCTCAATATATTCATCCATAATTTTTTTCTTGTAGGAATCATGAATAGCTTTTCTCCAGTCAGTAGTATGTAATGATTTGCCTTCAACTAACATTTCATACGCTTTCTGAGTGCGAGCCCAATTTCTATTTCTATCCATTGCATAAGCTCTTCCTATAATACTAGCTATGTGACCAACTTTTTTCTGTACGCATAACAGTTCTAGTTTATCTATTAAATCAATTGATATATTTGGCAACGAATCACGACCATCTGTAAATAAATGAATAAAAACTTTATCGCGATCATACACTTTTTGAGAAGCAAGTTTGATCAAAGCTTCTAAATGTTCATTAGACGCATGAACAAATCCTGTGCCGATTAGACTTAAAATATGTACTTGACTTTTATGCTTCTTGGCATGCTGAAATGCAGCTAAAAATTCTGGATTCTCAAAAAAACTACCGTTTCTAATCGCATTGTCTATCCTCGGTAAATTTTGAAATATTATTTTACCTGAACCTATCGCCATGTGACCAACTTCACTATTTCCATCAGTACCTTCAGGCAAACCCACAGCCAAACCAGAAGCCTCTAAAAAAGTATGAGGATACATAGGCCAAAGCTTATCTAAATTTGGCGTATCGGCTAAATATACAGCATTACCATTACTAGGCGGTGCAACACCAAGGCCATCCATAATAATCAATACAACAGGCTTAGGACGAGTATATTTAGAAAACATCATATATAAAATATCTTAAAATACTTATTTAATTCGTAATTTTCTAATAAAATAAATAACATGCAACACATTTGCATGCCACCAGAAATACTTTATATAAAATTAAAACAATATACTATCCGTAAGATAGTAAACAAATATATAATAGTAGCAAAACGATGCTGCAATAATAATTATATACACAAATAAAAATGGCAACAAATACTTTATACAAAACAGCAAAAACGGCAAGAAAAATATTATTTTTCGCTATCTTAATCACACTAGTACTAACTATTTTAAATTATGTAAATATAAATCAGAACAATCAATTTGAACTCATACTACCAATTGGCTCAAATTCATTTTGGGCTGAACCAAATAATTCATTAGGGAGCGCAAATAGCATATCAATCAAAGAAATACTAACAAATATTATTCCAGAAGAAAACATAAAAGCACTCTTTCAATTGACAGGTATAGAAACATTAACTATCCCAGATTCTGCATTTGTATACGAAATAGAACTTCCTACAAGAGGCTTAACTACAATTATGAATGCCGAAGAAATAGCTCTAAATCTAGGTTTTACACGCGATAACTTTATCACTAAAGAGACACCAATAACTAAAGCATGCCCACAAGAAATTTGTATATGGGAAAATCCTGAAAAAACTAGAAAATTAACTTATAACATATTACAAGGTAAATGGACTTTAAATACTGATTTTCGTGCAGATAGTATATTTCAGCAAAATGCTGAATTTAATTTTTTTAATTTAGACACAGAAAAATATTATAAAGAAATCATAGATGTTATGAACAATATAGGATTTTCAACTTCGTATTTTTCGGATTTTATTGAAAACAATGTATTTAATATATTTCCAATTAATATAAATTTTTCAGCAGATTTTGTATACATCCCCACACAAAGTAACGTCATACATAGCATTCTACGTAGATACATACTTTTAGCATCTCCAAAAGAACAACTACCAAAAGATGTGCGACTAAATAATATCTATTCTCCCATTTATTTACCGCAATATCGTAATAGTCACTTAAAAATACTATCATACGTAGAACTGTCTAACCAAAACATATACGAAATCGAATTCATAGATAGAAAATATAAAACTACAAACGGTATATATTCAATAATTAATTCAAAAGAAGCATGGACAAAAATAACATTAGGAGAAGGATTTTTAGTGGATTTATCTAGAAAAGATAACCCTTTATATACTCCAAAAAAAAATACAAAAGTAGTAGAATTTAGAGCAGATAGATCGTTGACGGAAATTGCATACATAGAACCATATGAACTAAATTTAAATAAAAAAAATTTAGTAATACCAATATACATTTTTAGAGGTGTAGCTTTTTTAGAAGATGGAACACAAAATGACTTTGTGTTTTATGTAAACGCAATTAAAACTTTGTTTTAACACTTTTAGTTTAAGTATGAAGCGTTTTTTACTATTTCTTTATTTCGTTCTATCATACAAACAAAGAAGTTCTATTCTAAACAAACTAAACAATATATAAGCAAGATAGTAGAAAAATGAAAAAACTATTAATTATAGCAAGTATTATATTTTGTTTATTTGTTAACTTTGTACAATTATTACTTTCTAAAAATAGTTATACTAATAAAGTAATTGCACAATCAAATAATAATCAAAATATTTGCAATTGTTTAAAATTAAGTACACAAAATATAGAAAATAATCAATATGTTGTTTTGGAAGTAAAAGAACCTTGCAATCCAAATAATAATTATGTATGTACAGAACCAAAAACTTTTCCATTTTATAGCAGCAATGATACTTTTACTAAACTACAGGACTTTAGGATATCAGCGGATAATTTTTATACAATTCTCTACATATTAAAGAATGGCACAAAATCGGAGAATCTATGTACTATTAATATACCAGAATGCCCAAGAAATTATGTCAAATTTACAGATTTTTTAAAACTAATTAAATATGGTAATAGAGACAAATATGTGATGCGCTTTGAAAAAGACTACACTTATAACGTCCCAATAGAAAAAATAAGAACAAATATTTATTCTTTTATAAAGGATAAGACTGGTATTGAACCAGAGTTATTATGTATAAACAAAAATTCTTACGTTTACAAATTAATAGAAGAAGAAAAGTCATTCATATTTCACCTTGCTATAAGTGGAGGAGACAACGAACCTACAATGCATACAAATAACAATTATGCTACAGTAGCTAGATTATGTCGTGGTAACCGAATTGCTTCAGATACTTATGAAGCTTATGCGTTATTGATATCCGCCGGTAGATCATTTGGATGTTGCCCATCAGGTAAGTTATTTGTAGGGGGACATATGTCTTCAACTTTGAATCAAGCAATTTATGCGGGTGCATGTTGCCCTCCTGGATATAGTTCAAGATCACATAATAAATGTTTACCAGACGGCACAAATTCCAATTTACCTAGATTACAACTAGATCCTAACAATATAGTCTCTTCGTCTTCAGAAACACAAGAATATATTCTAGGATATCCTTTAGGGCGCAATTTGATAAATGACATGACTGTGCGAGATTTATCACAAATAAACATAGGATGTGAAAAACTAGACGGATGTATGTTGGTTTCAACACAAACAAAAATAATAAATGGGAAAAATTTGAATATTAAAGTAAAACCAGAAGAAATTTCTGATGTTAAAAGCAATAATTTTAAACCAGTAAATACTAATAACTTGATAATTCGACCTACTAGAAACAATTTAAGATGCTTAAGATGTTATGATAAAGAAGAAACAATTGGTATAGCATCTGTTGAAAATAATGAGGACAGAAAAGTATTATTAGTATGTAAAGGAAATGGTAACGTAGCAGCATATAATTTAATTAATAATAGTATATCAGATACTTTATCATATTTGTCAGCAGCAAAATCATTATCAGGAAATAATTCAGATTTACTAAAAAATTGCCGAGAAACAGGAGGAATATATACATTCTTGGGTTGCCTAGATACCACTCCTACAGGTATCATTACAGGATTAATAAGAATAGCATTAGGAACTTTCAGTGGTATAGCATTACTACAACTCATTTACATAGGTATAATGTATCAATATGGTGACGAACAAAGAATAAAAGCAGCTCGAAAACAATTAATAAGTACAATATTAGGTATCATCCTACTTGCATTTAGTGTGCTAATATTTAGAATAATTGGTGTAAATATATTTGATGTATTACCAGAAGGTAGTCTTTAAATCTATTCTCAATATGAAATTTAACAAATTATGTGCATTTCTAGACAAAATAGAAAAAACTTCATCCAGAAATGCAATAACTATACAACTATCATCAGTCTTAAAAATACTAGACACAAACGAAATTAAACAATTTTGTTACTTAGTAACAGGTAAAATAGTTTCTAACCACCAACAAATAGAATTTAATTTCTCAGAAAAATTAGTAGAAAAAAGCTTAGAAGAATTAATAAACGAGTTTAATTTAAGAAAAACACTAGACCTAAAAAAACTAAAATATGAAATAGGAGACATCGGAGAAATAGCAAAACAAATAAGAGAACAAATATATAGTACACCAACAGTTGAACACAATATAAATGATATATATTCTTTTCTAATACAATTTTCACAAGTCCAGGGTAAAAATTCAGTACAACAAAAAAAATATATGTTCAAAAAAATGATAGTCGATACAGAACCTATTAATGCTAAATTTTTAACTAGAATAATACTTGGGCAAATGAGAACTGGATTCACTGAAAAAACATTCTTGGATGCAATATCAATACTTTTAAATGGAGATAAATCATTAAGAAATAATCTGGATATATACTACGGATACTGCTCAGATATAGGCACAGTAACTGAAAATCTAATAAGTACACAACGTAGAAATGAAAGTATTACAAATATACTTAATGAAGCTTCACCTCAACCGTTAATTCCAATTCTGCCAAAACTTGTAGAACGAGAAGTAAATGTACAAAACATTACCAAAAGAATAGAAAACGTTATAGTACAACCAAAATTAGATGGTATCAGGGGACAGATACACAAAAAAGATAATATTGTTAAAATATTCTCTAGAGGACTAGAAGATATAACCAATCAGTTTCCAGAAATCGCAACTGAAATATTAAACGCAAAAATAGATTCTGTAATACTTGATTGTGAAATAATAGGTTTTGATTTTGAAAAACAACAATTTCTAACATATCAAGAAACAATCAAAAGAAAAAGAAAATTTGACATAGATCTATTCTCAATAACTATTCCAACAGTAGCAATGTGTTTTGATATAATATACTTTAATGGATCAAATTTGGCTAACAAACAACTAAGAGAAAGAATAAATTTATTAACAGAACTTTTTACTATACATAATTTAACATATCTTCGATTACTAGAAACAAAAGAATTCAATAATGAATCAGATATACAAACATATTTTGAAAACATAATTGCAAATAATTTAGAAGGAATAATTGCAAAAAACCCAAACTCATTTTACATTCCAGGTACTCGAAACTTTGATTGGATAAAACTAAAATCAAATACGGTAGAAAACTATGTAGATACAATAGATGTGGTAACAATGGGATACTACCTCGGTAAAGGTAATAGATCAAAATTCGGTTTTGGCGCTATTTTAGTCGGAGTATATGATGAAGAAAATGATTGCTATACAACAATCGGTAAAATAGGTAGTGGATTTAGTGAAGAAGAAATGAATACAATTTTTAAGGACCTACAAAAAATATCAATAACAGAAAAACCACAAAACTATTTAGTAGATAAATCTTTGTATCCAAACGTCTGGACAGAACCAAAAATAGTATTGGAAATACAAGCAGATGAAATTACAGTAAGCCCATTACATACTGCTTGTAGAAACATTTTATCAAAAGGAGGTAACTTAAGAGGTCTATCTGTTAGATTTCCTAGATTAAAAGTCTGGAAAAGAGACAAGATACTCCCTAATACAACAAAAGAAATATTTGAAATGTATAAACTACAAAAAAGTTCTAAAAAAATATAATTTCGTATATCATTTATTTATCTACATACAGTTTTTATATATTATATTACTAAAATTTAACTAGATCTAAAGTTTAAACTTTTACATGCTTTCAATATTTTTTGAATTATAATTTTTTGAATTATAAAAAATACATACTATGGCAGAATACTCTTCAGAACAACAGTATACATACGAAAATTTGTATGATGATACTACGAACTCTATTCAACAAGAAACAGAAAAGGATAGCAAAAAATCAAGAATATTCATACTAGTTATAATAGCTACAGGTATTGCATTAGCGTTGTTCTTAATTATTCTATTGTTCAGCGGTATTAACTTACAAAATAACAATGAGTTAACAGAAAATGACAATGATCCTATCAAGCTTACTGGAAGTATATTATGGCGAGGAGTTTTTATAGACAAAACAATAGCAGATACACTTATAAATGAGTATAAAAAAACTAGACCAAATGTAACAGTAATATACGATAATGTATGGAATAATTCAAAAAATCAAAAAGATCAAATAATAGACTATCAAAATGAATTAAATCGAATATTAAGTTCAAATAATCCATTACAAATACCAGATATTTTCATGATAAAAAATACATGGGTTGGCGATTATGAATCAAGAATAGTACCTCATCCTACCGAAACAAAGCAAAGCTTGTTGTCAAAAAATTACTACAATTTTGTCGCGGACGATTTTGCCCAAAATAATGTCGTATATGGTAAACCATTATGGGTCGATACTTTTGCAATAGTATATAATAAAGATTTGTTACTACAAAATAGCAACGTATCTATAGTTCCAAATAATTTAGAAAATTTCCTTAACTTTGTAAAAAACTTTGATACGTCAAATTCATTTGCTTTTGGAATGGGAACAACATTTAATGTAAGCTTCGCATTCGAATTTTTTCAAATATTATTAATGAACGAAGGAATAAATTTTGAAAGTAACGAAGCAAAACTTTTAACAAATTTTGATTATCAAAAATTTAGAAACGCATTTATATTCTTTAAAAGCTTTTTACCAAAATGGTCAATTAATCAAAAAAATGATTCCTTAGCGTTCTTAGAAGGTAAATTAACAATGATATTCATACCTTCATACAGACTACGAAATATTTTATTATTTAATGATATACGAAATTTAAACTTAAATATAGAAATTAGCGAAGTACCTTACGTAAATAAAAAATATAACGTAGCAGACTACTGGGGCCTAGTTGTATCAAGAACAAGTACAAACTCAAAAATTGCGTGGGACTTTATTGACTGGTTATCCGAAAATTCAAATTTAGAACTACTACATAACTTAGTAAAAGAAAAAGCAGGATATTTTGGTACTATTACACCAAAAAAAAATATAAATGAAAAAATCAAACAAAATGATAAATTTTTAAATATCTATATCAATGAACTAGACCACGTAAAAACTTGGTACCAAATAAAAGGTACACAAATACAAATAGAATTCGAAAAAATCTTACGACAACAAAGTATTACTAGAGAAGAAATACTAACTCTAAATAATGAAATTCGTAGATTACAACAACAAAAAGGAATATTCAGTCAAATAAATATTGAATGAAAAAGTTCTTATCTATAATTAAATATCATTAAATATGCTAATCAAAATATATTCAGATATAAAAACTAAAAACATCATTATTTCAAGCATGCTATTTTTTTACTTATTTATCCTAAATACGTATACTTATGGGCAATCAAATAACTCTACAGAAAATAGCATAGATTATATAAACATTATCCAACCTTCCCCCAATCAAATTATAGATAATCCAATAGAAATATT
>JANWZV010000052.1 GCA_025061805.1 Candidatus Dojkabacteria bacterium
CTTTCTGTGCTTTTATTGTACATTTCATTTAGTATCTTTATTTGACTAGTTAACTTATCCATTATGACAAATATACTTTTTTCGTCTAAATTTTCCATTCCTTTTTCGAATTTTGTTATAGCTTTGTGCATGAGATTTGTCATTTTGACCAATATAGATTTAATACTAGTTTTCATGTAATTGTCAAAAATATCATCGTTGTCAGAGGCAAAAAATTGTTCTACGTTTTTATAATTTTCTGGAACCTGAATTCCTCTACTTTTTAAATTTTCTATAAACACTTTCCAAAGGTCAATATAATATTCTTCGCTATTTTCTATGTTTTCATTTTTATCTAAATAAAATCCGTTTTCCATCTTTTATTTATTAAACGTTCAACAAAGGAATATCTTCTTCAAGTGCTTTTTCGCATGTTTCAGTTATTTCCCAATATTTTTTAACAGCATTTTCAAAAACAGTTAATGCAAGTGGATCAAAGTAATATCTCGCCAGTCTGCTTTTATCAGAATCTTTTATTACATAATTAACATTAAAAGCAAAACTGAGCAAAGAATTTGCTTTTTCTAGCTTGCTTTTTATTTTTTCTATAAAGTTTTCTTTTATATAATCAGAAGCATAATAAACAGTTTCAGGTTTTACTGCTTGCTTCGAAAGAGACGCAACAACTAAAGATAAAAACAAAACAGCACTTAGATCGTTTATTGCTTTGTTCTTGGACATTCTAATTGTATTATATGTGTTTTTGTCTAGCACAGAAGTTTCGTCGTAGTTCATGAAATCTACTGCATCTCCGTTCTTGTTGAACATAACTGGATTTATACTATATAGTTCTTTGCCTTCAGAAATTATTTCCGCAATTCTACTATAAATCATGTGAAGCAAATACCTTCTTGCTGCCATTTCGCTTCTGGTCATATACACTTCCAAATGATAAGGCGAACCATAAACAGCAATATCCTTTACTATAGCACCAGGCCAATACAGAGTTCCACGCCAGAAAGGATTGTCGGCTTCAAAATAACAAAATCCTTTGTCATTTAAAACTCTGTCATAACTATATTCTTGATCTTTGTATTTAGTCAATCTATCCCAAGCTAATGAAGCATATCTGTTTATAGTTGGATCTTTTGCGTCAAAATTAGGCGCAGTCAAATCTATGACAGACGCAATCCAAAAAGCACAACAATTAAGCGCAAACCTAACAACAGTGACGTTTATTTGATCAGCTACTTCACCTTTTTCATATATATGTTTAAGAACTAAATGTTGTATTATCAATTCTTCAGTTACTTCATTTGCTGGAATTGAAACAGATAAAACAGAAGAAATGTCACCAACTCCTTTATATGTGAATTTAATATCTTCTAATGCGTTTTGATCTGTTCTAAAATAAGATAGATTGTTTTTGCGACCATGACTTTTGAAACCGCCTAACAACGCATATTCAGATCCAGAAACAGAACGATAATCATGATTAATACCAAATTCAACTATAAACTTATCAGAAGCCATTAAGTCAGACGGATTGGAATTCTCTAAAAGAAAAGAAGCTTTCTTTACTGGATTTTCGTTTACAAAAGAATTATCTTTGTATTCTTGATCTAATTTTTCAACAAAAGCTGATGGCGCATCCATAAAAATATCTCTTTCAGATACTCTTATCTTGTTTCCATCTTTTGGCGCAATATACATACCAACAGCACCATTATATACCTTTCTAGTTTCATTAAAATTAACATCTTCTGGCAAATCAACAGGCTTAATGTTTATAACAAAATTATTTGTTGAGCTATTGATTGCTGTCAGATTGCTTTTTCTATAATCATCTTTATCATAAGCAAGAAACATCTTAAAAGGCTTACCACCAAAAGCCAATGCTCTTATAGATCTTTTAGCTACTTTCATGCAAGATTCAAAATAAGATTTGTCCAACTTTTCTTTGTCTTCTTTGGATAGGTTTATTGATGTGCTATCAGAATATATGTTGTTTTGGTAATTTTTATAAATCTCAATTAACCAATCTTCTACTTTTTTGCCTATCATGAACTAATTTTACAAAAAATAAATGTTTAAGATTTTTTGTAAAATTATCCATATGCATGTAAAGAAAGAGCTGTTAGATAAAATAGATGCGACGATATACAACAATAAAGAGTATAACGAATTTAGAAAGTTTTTAGATTCTAACAAGAGGGCATACAAAACGATAAAGGCTTCTGAAATGCCTGCGAAGTTAAGAAAAAATATAGATTCTTTATCTAGACATATTTCTGCTGGCAAGTATGTTATTGATCTGATTGCTGTAGTAAGAACGCCTGCTTTTATTTCTTATCCTGGTACTGGAAAAACAAAATCTATAACCAATTATTTAAAACATTTGGTTAGAGAAAAAGTTATAGAAGATTTTCTTTCTCATGATATGATGAAGTACGATAGCATTTCTTCTCCTTTTGGCGTTACTCTTGTTTTGAAGAAAAATCAAGAAGAAACTTATGAAAGCTTTATTTCTGAAACTGGCAAGTATAAAAATGCTAGTAGCATAGTCAACAAAATGCTTGATTATTTTGCTTCTGATTTTGATGCTGCTTTGTTATCTAAAGAAGATTATGGTGTTTCAAGCATACTGTCTGATATAGCTAATTCTAGCAAGAATATATCTTTAGGCGACATGATAAGCAAGTTGTACGACTTGCTAGAAAAACAAGAGACAGATGAGCTTATAAGCAAATCTTTTTATTCTGTTTTTGAGATTGTTAGAAGAATTTCTTTTTCTGCGTTCAGCTATGCTTTATCTGATGTTTTAAATGCTAGTCCTTCTTTGAATTCTATAGACATGAAAGTTGAGCTTTCTGAAATTTTGTCCGATTCGAATACTTACTATGCGCTAGATGCATTGTCAATGTATTTGACTAATAGCTTGATATTTAACTCTTATATATTTCATGAAAAGGTAAACAATAAAGAAATCCAAGATAATTCTGGAAGTTATACTTTGTTCAGAGAAGTATTTTTAAACCACTATGTTTTTGCTTATACTTTATTTTTAAATGAATTAGTTTTAAAATTGCTATCAAAAACAAGTTCTTCTGAATCCTTTTTGTCTTCTTTAAGCAACTATGTTGTTAAGAGATTAAATTATCTTGGTTTCTCTAAGCATAGTTATTCTGATGTTTCTGAGGGCATAGCACAGATAGACGAATCTGCTTTTGTACAGAGAAAAAGATATTTTATGCTTGCAAGTAAAGCAATAGCAAGTGTAGCATCTTTTTCTAGATCTAACAAAAATGAAATGGACATGTATCGTCAGAATTTAGATGAAAGACTTCAAGAAGTTTTATCTTTAATAGGTTCTGGAGGCAATTCTTATATATTGACATACATTCAATCAAAAAAGAACTTTGTTTTAGGAGCAGATATGTCTTTAAAAATTATTAACATTTCTGAGAAAACAAAAAGAAAAGGTCTTCGTGTTTTTGAAGAAGATGAATTTTCTAAAACTTTTTCTGAAAACGACAATCTAAGTGATTTAAATTTAATAAGCAGCATTGCTGAAGATTTTTATAATTCTGCTATATCTGAAATGCCTTTTAAGCATGTTTTTGGCAGGGCACATGAGTTAGTTAAGAAAGCAATTTTTAGACTTGGGAACATGTTAAATTTTGCAACTGGTTTAGATTTAGATATTCAGCAAACTTATGATGTTTATTTTAAAGGCTTAAAACTTGGTGAAAAGAAAGCTAATGAAATAATAACTGGACAAAACAAATTAAGTTTTGTGTTTCCAGATGTCGTTGAAGATTTTATTCAAAAAGCCAGGTCTTCTTATAACAGATGGTTAGAAACAAAGAAAGGAAATCCAGGTATATATGTTTTGTTTTTAGATGAATTTTTTCATTTGTTTAGTGGCGAAGCTGCTGGTGCAGTTCCAGCACTTTGGGATGGATTAGCAAACAGAGCTGATCATTTTCCTCCTAATATGCTTCTTGTTTTGGCTGGGAACTCGCCTAGAGCTGCTTTTTTCAGTGCTTTGAATTCAGCAACAAGTAATTCTAAAATATCTATAGACTCAATGAAAGCATTTTTTGATCGTCTTGATACTTATTTTGTTTTACCTGATGTAGATTTTGCTTATGATGCTGTTTCAAGTCAAATTATTAATGATATATCTTTTGCTCACAATCAATTAAATGGAAAAGCATACGAAAAAGGATTGCAGACTTATAAATATATCTTAGAAAAAGTTGGCAGAAACTTCTCATATGATTATTATTCTATATTTGTGAAACCTAGAAGAGAATACAGAAAGAAAACAAAGTATTCTGAATTTATTGTCAAGAATATAGTTGATTATGCATGCAATTCGTCAACCAGAGATTTATTATTAACTGAAAAGATTTATAAATTAAAATCTTTGTATGCTTCTGGTGATGAAAAAACAAAACAGAGCATTCTTGTTTCTCTTTTTGCTGGCATAACTAATTTATTTTATGAAGTTTTATTTAATAATCCAGAATCAGAAACTTATAAAAGTTTTAACAAATTTTTAAATGAATTTTTATGCAGCAATTATGATTTGGTGAATATAATAAAGTTTCAGTCTGTTTGGTTACTTTCTTTAGCTAATGCTTATTATAAAACAATAGAAATTTTTAGACTTATTTTTACAACTTTATCGTCTAGCGATTTAAATATAGATTTGGACATGTTGGAAACAGAAAAAAGTCAAACTGCTTCCAGTGCTTATCAAAACCTAATGAGTGCAATAGACAAAAAAGAAATTAGCAATTCAAATTTAATTTTTGTTTATTTGTTTTTGACTGTTGCTGCCATTTCTTTTGTAAGTTCTTTATCTGATTGTGACAATTGTATAAAGAAACTTGCTAGTTCTTATAACTATATAGTTAAAAATGTTGACTTTGCTGGTGCTGGAGGTATTCAATATCCAAAAGCACTATTGATGTGCGACAAATTGCCAGAATCTTTAGGATTTAAATCAAAGTACGAAGTCAGAACAGAAGAATTCGTTGTTGGTAAAAACAGATTTTCTCTAATTTATTACAAAGAAATTTTGTCTGCGTTAGTTAAATCAAATAGAGGTGAAGAACTTTTAGCAGATTATTTTGCAAATAACTATGAAGACAACGATACAGTTAATTTAATGGCATATCAATTTATAAAAGCATTATATAAGTATGAAATAGGTTCTTCTTCTGAAACTTCTTTTGATATCGTTTATTTGGTTCCTGAAAGTATTCCAGATAAGCAAAAAAATGATTTTATAAAAGCAGTGAATGTTGTTTTATATGCGCTAGCAAATAGGTTTAATATATTTGGAGAAAATGCTTCTTTTGGTTTTTCTGAGATGTTGAAGAAAGTTGTTTATCCAATAACTTCTATGTCACAAAGAACTTTAGCTTCAAATATATCTGAATCTCTTAATAATGTTGATTTGTTTATTTCTTCTGTTGCAAGAATAAAATATATAGAGCAAAACTTTGCTGAAATTGCAGAAGATTTAATGAACAATATTTTGGAAAGATACGAGATCAAACCAGACGAGGTAACTGATGAAATCAAAAATAATTTAATTTCATTTGTTAAAGACATTTTTGAATCTGAAAAAGAGAATATTTATGGATTTTTTGAACCAGAGAATATGGTTAGATGGATGAACAATCAGACCACTGTTAGCAATTATCATTTTGAACACCTTATGCGTTTCATGCTTGATGGGTTTTCTAATGGTCAAAAAGGTGTTTATGAATACTCTCATACAGAATACATAGATAACAAAGCACATTTTTCTTTGGACGATGCTACTTTAAAATCTATAAATGACAAACAAGCACTCGTTCATCTTGTAAGCATTTTGCCTTTTTATTCTGGTGTTTCTGAAACTGGCAATTCTTCAGCTTTAGTAGATTTCTTTGAAAACAAAATTGCGCCAATTTATTCAACGATAGATATCAATAAATTTGTAGATGCTTTAAATAGAAGTGGCATGGATGAAGATTTTCTTGTAAATTCTATTAAAGAGTTGGGATGCTCTGACGAAGTTGCTAGTTATGTTATAAGAGATATGAGCACTGTTAGAGGATCTTCTACTATATCTGACTTTGCTAGAAGGTTATTTGTTGATATAAATGAAGAAGATTTGAAATCTATTTCAAAAGAAAAAATTGTCTTTAAAGCAGCAGAAAAATATAGAGATGGCAACATAGCCAAAGCTATCAAACTTGCCACCTCACATTCAAAAGAACTTTTAGAAGCATATAATGTTTTCAGGCAAACTTTATTTGAGCTTGCTGGAGTCAAAGCAGATACTAAAGAAGTTAATTATCAATGCTTTTTGTCAATAATGTCAGAAGCTATTATTGCTTCTTATATAATGCTTTATAGAATAAATGAAATGGAAAAAAGCGGTCAATATAAATACGAAACATTTTTGAGCAGAATTCCTTATATGAGCAAAGAAATGGTTATTCAAAATGTTTTAATGCTTCAAGGCAGGGTTGAAGAAGACTTGAAGAAGATTTTGTACACTATTGCTGTTTTTGTTATAAATGAGGTTAATTATATTTATAAAATCAAGACAAACAAGACAATTAACATACTTGAATATGAATTAACAAATGAAGTAAAAACAGAGATAGAGAACGCATGCTTAAGATTACTTAATAGAATAAAAAATGAGGAACTGGCAGATTATGCAAGAAATATAATTAACACTGAAATTGTTACTTATATATATGATCTTTGGAATTTAAGCGAAGAAGATAAGAGCGCACTTATAAGTGACACCAGTGCAAACATACTTCAAATAATTTCTTTAAATGCTAATAATCAGGCACTGGTTGAATTGAACAAATCTATGATTAAGTTGCTTATTATTTTCCTTGCGTTTGCTGAGAATGTGTTAAGTGTTAATCCGCAAAAGATAGATTTGGTGCTGTCTATTCTTGATATATTGTCTTCTTATATAGAAGGAATTAGAGTTCAGAAACTACACACTATAAGCATTGTTAGTAAGAATCAAGATAATCCTAAAGCTGATTATGTTTTACTAAAATCAAAAGGCGGAATTGTGTTCTATCCAAATAAGTTTTATTTCAAGAGATCGGATTTCTATAACAGAATTGTTATGTATAAAGATTGTGCCCCTATGAATGACAGAATTAGATCAGAAAGTGAAATGGATTATTCGCACGAAGATTCTCCTGGAAACATGATTAGTATAAACATATTTAAAACAAAGAACTACAGAAATCATTATTCAGTGCCATATCTTGTTGATCAAGGTGATGTCGCAGTTTATTGGCTAGCACACAATTATATTGCCAATCCTGTATTGAGAGGAAAGAAAGAAGCATTAATAGCAACTCTTATAACAATGCTTGCATACACAGCAGGTGGATACGATATAAACAAGATAAAATCGGTTTTCATGAATATGAGTGCTATGAGCACACAAGACAAAATGAATTACTTTATAAATTTACTTAAAGAAAGAAAACATGTTCATATTTATTTAGCTATGTTTGCTTTTGAAACTGAAAATATTTCTGAGTTTGGCAAAAAGATTACTGAGTATATAGTAACTAACAAAGAGTCTGGTTATCAAGATTTTGATGAAGTATCCAACTATATATCTGCAATAGTTACGAAAGCAGAAGATACTAAGAGTATATCTCCGCAAGAGTTTTATGAGTTTGCTGCATTTTCTTCTTATGAGCCTAAAATTGTAAATGAAAAATCAATAAAAGTGTGCAGTAAATCTTATAGAGGCAAACTGGTAAGCCCAATAGAGATTGTATTCGTATAATTCTGATATGCTTACAGTAAAAGATGCTATAATTAAATTCGCAAGCAAAGCATCAAACACATTTGCTTCATCATCATATCCAAAGGGATCTGTTGCCTCCATGAATTTTGTTGTAACATCAAAGGGAAATGTGAGTTATGCTTCTTTTGAAGAAGGAGGCAAAATAGGAAAAGAAAACTCGGTTCATCTGTCTTCTGGAAGTACAGTTCAAATTATTAACAAAATAAACATAAGTGAATTTTCGCTTGGCGTTCTTGATAGTTGGCGAAGCGGCAAAATTATTCCAAAAACTGAAATATTAAAATCCATAGGTTTAAGAACTGAGTTTTATTCTGGTACTGTTGCTTCTATATTTGGAACTTTTGTCCACGAATTGACTCATGTTGCCAACTTTCATGTTTATACGGATTCATTTAAAAAATTGGTTAATATGTACTTAGACAACAGAGTTGCTGCTTATAGTATAGTTTCAGAAAGTTTTGCTGATCAATCACTTGCTTTGAGTTTATTGTCGAGATTTGAAAAGTCTCCAGAAGTATTTTATCTTTATCCTTACAACGACTTCGTCAGAGGATGGGCTGAAACCGAAGCTGGTGCTGCTGGTTATGTTGGTAGTTATGTTTTTGGGATGTTTTATGTCAAAGCTTTAGCAACTCTAATAAAAAACTTGTCAAAAGTTTATTCTTTTAGGTATTCTCAATTGACTCAAGGCGGATTAGAAAAAGAAAATATACTAGAGTCTATTAATCCTATTGCACTTATGTTTAAAAGAATTTTTTATAACATGGTTTACAACAATGTGAGCGAAGAAAGTTTGATAGAGAAAATTATTGACGATTTTATTAGTTACAGAGAAAAATTATCTGATATTATATATAGTTTA
>JANWZV010000053.1 GCA_025061805.1 Candidatus Dojkabacteria bacterium
AACAGAACTTATAATAAAAGATAATAAAAACTATATAAAAAGTAGTTCAAGAATTATTATCGGAACATCAGCAATACTGTATAGGGAAGAAATATCTAAATTAAATATAAAAACATTAATAGTAGATGAACAACATAAATTTGGAGTCAAACAAAGAGAAATGATATTGGATATGTTTAATTATACGATACCTAACTATGTTAACCTAAGCGCAACACCAATACCAAGATCAGTAGCTCAAATACTTTTTGGTGATGTGGACGTACATTACTTACACGAAAAACCAGAAGGTAGAAAACCAATAAAAACACTAATATATTACAAAAATAATGAAGAAAAATTACTTAATTGGTTAGAACAAAAAGCTTCAGATCAATCACAAATATTTTGGGTCTGCTCATTAGTTGAAGATAAAAAAGACGAATATATAAACGTTTATGAAAATAGTCAAAATGAAAGATCTTCAGTAAAACAAAGATACAAAAAAATACTTAAAACTACAAAAATACCAACAGGAATATTATATGGAAATATGAAAGATACTGAGAAAATTAGTATTATCGATAAATTCAAAAAGGGTGAACTCAAGATGTTAGTTACTTCAAGTGTGATTGAAATAGGAATAGACATAAAAGAGGCTGATATAATCATCATAGAAGATCCAGAAAACTTTGGACTTTCACAACTACATCAGATGCGAGGTAGAGTAGGAAGAAACAATAAAGATGAAAACTGGTGTATCCTATTAATAAACGAAGACGCAAAAAATAATTCAAAAGTTATAAATAGATTAAAGTTTTTTGTAGAAAACAATGATGGCATAAAAATAGCAGAATATGATATGCTCAATAGAGGACCTGGTGAAATATATGGATTAAGACAAAGCGGATTACCAAATTTTAAAGTGGCATCACTTCAAGATTACTTCAATAATCAACAACTTATAGAATCAAAAGCAAAAGAATTTTTTTATAAAGGAATACATGAAATACCATTTTTCTAAAATTCAAAAAATACAAAATCAAGACATAATTGTAATTTTAGACAATATAAGATCAGCATTAAACGTTGGATCAATTATTAGAACCTGCGACGGCGCCGGAGTTAAAACAATTATATCTGTCGGCATCACACCAACTAGAGAACACATTAAAGTAAGAAAAACAGCTATCGGAGCAGAAAATTTTGTAAAAAATATATATATCAATAACGAAAACATTATAGCTTATATCACTAATCTCAAAAAAACCCATAAAGTAATATCAATTGAAAAAACAGATAATTCATTACCATATGATTTAAACTATATAGAAAAATATCAAAACATTGCTTTCGTATTCGGTAATGAAATTAGCGGAATTAATCCCAAAATTATTGAAATATCAGATTATGTATTTGAATTGCCAATGCTAGGAGTAAAAAATTCTTTAAATGTCGCCGTTACAGCTGGAATAGTACTTTACCATAAACTTTTATTACAAATGAATACAAATAAAACATGAAAAAACTACAAGTCTCAACAGGTATCTTTAAAAAAAGAAAAATTTTAGTTCCTAACACAGCTAGACCATTTACAAGTAAAATTAAAAAATTTATATTTGACATAATCCAAAATCTCGACACACCTAAAAATTCCTTAGTAGATATATTCTCTGGAGGAGGCTCAATAGGAATCGAAGCAATAAGCAATAATTTTACAAAAATAACCTTTGTTGACAACAACTACCTAGCCAAAACTATTATTACTAAAAACCTCAACAACATGTTTACTCAACAATATGAATCACTTAAAAATAAAATAGAAGTAAAAATATGCATACAAGACTACAAACAATTTGTCCTCGCAGAAAAATATCTATATGATTTTGTAGTCGTTGATCCACCATTCACAATATCATCAGATGTTAAATATCCAATATTTAAATCAATAATGCATAATAACTCTGTATTAATAGTTCGTAGTCCAATTAAAAATCAAAATATATTAGAAAAATTATTTCAAGAACACTTTAAAATAACTAAATTTAAAAAAATTGGAAATAGTACAATCTTTTTCTTACAAAAACAATGAAAAAAATGATAAAATTCTTTAGTTAGCTTTTATATATATATATATTACTTAAGCTTTTATGGCTGCTACTCCAAAACATAGAAGATCATCAAGCAAAGCTAGATCAACAAAAGCTTCAAATAGATACGATAAAACATTATGGAAATTTAAAGTTATGCAAAAAAAAGGAGGAACATTTTTAGTAACAAGAAATGGTAAAACGATGCCAATAAACGTACGCACACTAAACTAATATTTTTACTACATCTTGTATTTATTTATCACATAATATATTGTTCCTTTGTTAACATTTAATGTATATAATTTATCTCGTGATATATCAATTGAATTTTTCTAATACTAACTTAAACAAAGTAAATAAGTTTAGTAACAATTGCAACTAGTAATGATAGACAAACATCAAAATCAAAATACTAATAATCTACTAGTTAATACAACAAATAGCATCTTCATTGAAGATAATGAGCTATTAAGTACAATAGATTTCAATGACAAAAGAAGACTCGCCCGTTTGTTTGCACTAATATATCTATACAATTACTTTTTTTTAATCAAATACAAATATCAACTTAATCAAAATCCTAGTCGAATAAAAATTTTTGAATTGAACAGTGTTAAACAAATACTACAAGTTAAGAAAATAAATAAAAAAATATATGTAAAAGTAATTGAAGCAGTAATGAACCATTTCGAAGAATGCGATAAAATCATATCTCTATTTGCAACAGCAAGACCTATTGAAGAAATTAATTTAATAGATTTATGTATACTACGTATGGCGTTAGCTGAAGGTTTTATTGAGAAATTGACACCACAAAAAGTAGTAATTAATGAAGCAATCGAATTAGCAAAAATGTTTTCAGGGCACAAAAACGCCAGCTTTGTTAATGCAATATTATCACAAGCAATAAAAAATAATATTTAATACACTTAAATATCATGGAAATTAATTATTTAGTACATGAACAAATTAACAGGATAGTAGGATATAATATCCAAAACATTGATATATTTATAAAAGCTTTAACTCATGTATCAGTTAGTAGAAAACATAATAACGAAAAATTGGAATTTCTAGGGGATGCTGTAATAGAACTTGTAACAACTGAATATTTATACATAAATTTTTCTAATTATAGTGAAGGTTTTCTCACAACAGTAAGATCTGCATTAGTTAAAACTGAAAGTTTAGCTACTGAATGCAAACGCATTGGACTTAATGCATTAATAATAATGAGCGAAAGTGAAGATAAATCTGGCGGTAGAGAAAAAAAACATATATTAGCAAATGTTTTTGAAGCTATAGTTGGAGCAATATATGTAGATAACAAATACGAGATAGATAGGTGCAAAGTCTTTGTTATAAATAACTTGTTATATAAGACGGATATTATTATAAAAAATAAATATAATTATGATCCTAAAACTGTACTACAAGAAAAATTTCAAGAAATATTTAAAGAAACACCTAAATACGAACTAGTTGAAGCAATTGGTCCAGATCATAAAAAAAGATTTAAAATGAAGCTAATCTTGAATGGACAGTATATATGCGAAGGATCTGGATATAGCAAACAAGAAGCAGAACAAAAAGCAGCACAAATAGCACTGGAAAATTGGAATAAAGTTCTAGAAAAATTAATTAATCAAAAAATATGATAAAATAGTTAGTTATGTATAACTGACTTTAGACTTATATATTATATTGAGTTATATCTATGGTAAAAATAAGATTTGCACGTTTTGGGAGAAAAAATCTACCACATTACAAAATAGTAGTTATAAACGCTAGAGAAAAAAGAGAAAGTAAGTTTCTTGAAATTATTGGTGAATATTCACCCTTTACCAAAAAATTATCAATCAACAAAGATAGATTTGACTACTGGATTTCTGTTGGTGCGCAACCAACGCAAGTTGTAAAAAATTTAGTAAGAAAACACTTTTTAAATACACAAAATACACAATAAATTAATGTCATTTACTCGTAGGAAAAAACAAATATTCTCAGAAAATACTTCCAAGATATATTTTAGTAGCGTTAAAAATAGATTTTTTTTATTCACTTACAAACACAAAGTAAATTAGTACATTATTCTTTTAAAATTACATTATTTATAAATTCTCTATCTAGATCCGTAAATATTGATATTTGACTATAATACTCTTTAACCTTTTCTATATCATCGTAATCAAAAAAGTATTTAGAAATTGAAATACTTGTTCTTGGTCTACTATTGTTTTCATTTCGTAGAAACAAGTCAATATTTTTTATAACAACAAAATTATCTACTTCAAAGATGGAATTTATAAAATTGAGCAAATTTTCATATCTACCTTCAACATCAAAATAAGAAGGGATCTCTCTTAATTTAATAGGTACTAACTCAAAAGTACCGCTATCACTTGAAACCTGTAAATCATTTAGATCTACTTCCGACATTCTCTGTAGATTTATATTTAAATTATTTCTACGTGCTATACTTATTATTTTATTTCTAAAATCTAGCACATAAGTAGTTTTCTTTTCTGGTGAAAGTATATCTATTCTATTGAGTACTTTCATAAAGTAATCTAAATCCCTGTTAAGCAAACTTAGCCTATACAATTTTTTGTTATTAGTTTCAATTAAAATCTCTTTTTTTTGTATTTCTTCAATTTTAGTAAAAATTCTAGATAAAGTTGGAAAAACAACAAACATAAAAGTGAAAAAAAATACTGATAAGGAAACAATTGGTGCAAAATATAGCTTGATAATATTTTTTAAATACATTTTTTTCATTTCTTTTGTACTTTTATCTTGTTCAAGATGATTGTATGTCATTGCTATTATTGTGTATAAGAAATATCAAAAGAGAATGAAACAACATATCTGTTTAAAATGTCGTTTTTAGTTAGGTAGGTCATATACAAATTTCTCATTTCCGTAATATTTTTAGAATTATTGAATATCATTTTTATATCATCTATTGTTTCACATTCTATTGTCATAGAAAAATTCTGATTTTCAGATCGATTAAAAGATCTTACGTATACATTTGAAAGATTACTTACTAGTTTATCTCCAAATTCTATTAGCTTTATTAAATCTACATTTTGATCAACTTGATTTTTTATTAGCTTCGTTTTTGTAATGACTTCACCATATATTTGAGCAATTTCTGCATACTCAGAAATCTTTGCATTTTGCCTGCCTAATATTGTGTCTAACTCAAGCATTCGGCTATTTACTAAGTAATTTTCTATTAACAACATGATTACAATAAACACTATAGAAAAAATTATTAAAATTATTGAACCTATAAAAATGTTATTACGTTCCTTTAAAACGTATATTTCTGATTCGGATGGTTTAGTTAGTAGATTGAATTCAAAAAATTTGTCTTTATTAAACTTATACATATCCTTTCATAGATAACCCCATACAAACTTCAAATGATGGTAAAAATATATTCGGAAGGCTGATTGATTTAGTATTAAACAGTAATTTATTATGATAGTTAGATAATCTAAAAACATCCATGTTGAATTTTTCAGCTAAAAATAAATCCAAATTTTTCAATGTAGAGCCACCACCAGATAGAATCAACTTTCTCAAGCCATTAACATTGATTTTGTCTTTATAGTATAAAATGATACGTGATATTTCAGATGAAAGCGCTTCTAGAAAAGGTAACATCGCAAAATAAATTTTTTTATTTTGTTCTATGCTTAAATCTATTCCTATATTTGTCTTTAAATATTCTGCCTGATTAAAGTCAATTCCGAGATCTACAGATATCGACTTAGTTAATCCAAAAGAACCTACTTCTATGCTTTGAGAAAATATTGGTACTCCATAACGTAAAATAATAACAGTCGAAGATTTATATCCAAAGTCTAATACCATTACATCTTGATTTTGTACTATTTCATTGCACAATACTTTAACTAAGCGAGACAATGCAACTGCTTCCGTTTCTATAGCTATCAATTCTAGATTCAAATCATCAAATACATATTTATATTCGTTCACTATTTCTTTTGGTACAGCAACAACAAACACTTCTAGATATTGACTATTATTAACGTATTTCGTACCAACAACTATGTGTGAAACATTTACCAAAGAAATATCTACTGGCAGCAAAGGTTTTATTGTCCATAAAATACTATCAATTATTTCTTTTTCAGAAACAAAAGGAATTTCTATTAATCTTGAATAGACTAATTGCTCTGGTATAGAAATAACAAATTTTTTATACTTCAAGTTCAAATTTCTGAATGCATTTAATATTTCTTTTTTTAAGACATCTCTTTGTAAATTAGATGCTGAAATACTATTTTGAAAATAGTAAGAATACAAATATTCTATAATGAAACTACGTCTCACATAGCGAGACATGCAAAACTTTAACCCTGTTGATCCAATGTTGATTGATATAAAATTAATTTTAGACATAACAAAAAATTAATATTTATTTTACTGTTTTATTCTACGACTATTTCGTTTTCAGAATAAATTACATTATCAAAAATATGAAGTAAAGATCCAAATATAGGTACCTGTGCTACTAATCTTACACTAGTATCATCTGAATTTCTATTTACGGATTCCATAGTATACCTACGTAAAACGGGCGGCAAAACGTAATTTACAGGTATATTCGAAAAATATAAATGTTTTATAACTATATTCTTGTTTAATTCTGCACTATTTATCATAGAACGCACTACTAAAAACACGTACTCAACAAAAAAAGAATCTCTATTACTGTAACCATGTATCAATCTAGACATATTTAATACAAAACGCACAGATCTACTGTTATTATCCGTTACCAGATTTTCTATTGGTAATATTTGTAAATTCCTAGGTGTAGATAAATTTCCTAAATCAATATAGTCACGCCATAATAAATTTTTATTCGTATTTACATTCCTACCAACTACACCAACTTCTATAAGGTAGTTTGAAATAGAGTAGGGCATGTTAAACAAAAAATGTACAGTACCACGAAAATCAACAGGCCCAGAATCATATACTTTGAAATGTAAAATTTCATCCTTTTGAATTTCTAAATCTTCTATGTAATTTAAATCAACAATCTGAAATGATGTCCTAGTATAGTCATTATTTAATAATTCGTCGGGTAAAAAAAATCCTGTACAAGAAGAGTATAGTGAATTCAAACAATCAACATTAATTTTATTGCTAGGCACTCCTAAGTTTACCAAAAAGGTTCGAACATCATTTACCGTTAGACGATTTTTTTGACTCAATTCTTGGACAAATCCTTGTAATGTAGAATATGTAAAAGAATAAACGTCTTCATATTTATTAACCAAAAATGTATTTCTAATATCAGTACGAAGTAGCACAAATAATCCTGTAAAAATAATCAAAATAATACTTAGAGTTATTACAGTAGTAAACAAAATTTGACCAAATTTTCTATTGTTCTTTTTTTTCATTACGACAAATTTAAATAAATAACAACATTAATAATAAATTGTAATAATTTAACATCAAATACCGATCAATACAATTACTATTACTATACCAAGTTCTAAGTTACAAAAATTTTTACAGATAAACTAAATTCTGGTCAACAATACTTTGCTTTATAAAATTTCTATCAAAAATAATAGAATTAATTCCAACAAAGTCTTCTCTTATTCTATACTCCAAATTTACAAAATATACATTATTATTTTGTAATACAATATTTTGAATAGAAAAATTGACGATATTTAATAGATCAGAAGAAGAAAAATTTATATTATTTTGATTTACTTCAAAATTATATCTACATATTCTTCCACCCAATTGATTTAAGCACAGAGTCCAAAATACATTAAGTGTTCCATGCGTAATTTGCAGATAATTACTACTAATTATATTTATACTATCCGCATTGCGTATATCATCTAATATTAAAGATGTAATAGTATTAGCTTCCTCTTGCAAAGAAGTGTAAAGATATGAGATTAAACTTATACGAGTTGCATAAACTAGAATTGACAGCAAAAAAGTTATTACAAATATAAAAATAGATATACCTACAACTAATTCTAGTGTAGATATAGCATTCAATCTATTAGGCAAACTGACTCGCAATGTCTTACATT
>JANWZV010000054.1 GCA_025061805.1 Candidatus Dojkabacteria bacterium
ATGTGTTCGGAATTATTTTTTTTTGCAGTTGATTTAATTAAATCTAGTTCACTAACATCTTTTAATTGTACCATGTATGAATTATCATCGCTGGTTATAATTTTAACGCCTAATTTTTCTGCTGGTCTCAATAGATATCCAATTCTTAAGTATATTGGATAATCTTTTGGTAACCTAAATAGTTTCCATATGCTTTTGTTTTTAACTTCTTTCAGATATTCATTTAGCACGTGTACTACAAACCCTGAACAATCTATACCTATACCAACTTCACATAGGAAATTTCTGATTTCTGAAATCTCTGCATTTTCGTATTTAAAATTTTTAACTTTTGCCCATATTTTAAATTCTGTTTCTATTTCGTCTGGTGTACCCTTACCTACCATGACTCTAAGGTCTTTTTTTCTTAAGTAGTTAATAAAATATGGAGTAGGTACAAGATGACGACCTAATCTTAATTCTAAGAATCTTTTTATATGTTTATTCAATATATTTTTATCTATCATATTATATCCAGTTAAATAGTTATTGTATCTTCAATAGCTTTTAGCGTTTTTATAATCCATTCGGCTACTTTACTATTTACAATAGCAGTTCTTCTAAGTTGTACTCTTGCGACTTCTTCGTGTAAATTTTTAACATTACCTTTTGTTGCGTTTAATATTAATATCTTATCTTTGTGTTTGTTTTCAAAAGTATCTCTATCTTTCGATTTACTATAATCTAACGTGTATTCATTTTCTTCCCAGACTAAGATTTTGTCTTTGTCTTCATCTATAACTAAAGTATATGTATTTGTAAAATTACGTTTAATCAAACTCATATATGCTGAAGCATCACCTACAATTCTATATATACCAGATTTTATGTCATTACATATTATGGTGTTGTTTTTTTTCGCTCTTAAGAACACTTGTGATGCATTATAGAAATTAAAGAAATTCTTGTTAAATGTTTTTTCATCTATATCTATATCAATCTTTAAAAATTCAGCGATGTGTAGTAATAGTAATGGTATTGTATCTTCATTTTCTAATTGTAATTTTGTTTCCATAGATACATTTGCTGTTTGTCGTGCATTTATTTCTAACACATATATATCGTCATTATCTGTAACGATTAAATCAATTCCAAATAAACCTTTGTATCCATTGCTTATTAGTATATTAGCGATTTTTCTTAATATTTCTATTATTTTTTTTTGTACATTTATATTTAATTTTTTGCTATACTGCCAATCGTTACCAACTGTAGTACCGCTATTTATGGTTAAATCTTTTTCGCCAGTTATTTGATACTGAATTGAATCAAAAAAAACTTGATTTTTATAAATACATCCATTTAGTGTGTATGTTTCTCCTGTGATTTTAGTGCTAAATTTTACTTTATTGCCAAATAATTTTTGTTTTACTTCTTCCCATTCTTCTTGAGAATATATAAAGTATGTACCTGTACCAGTGTGTGAAAATGGTGTTTGTATCACAAAAGCTTGATTATCCTTTAAGGAAAGTTTTTTACGTATATCTTCATATGATAGTTCTCCCACGTTTCCTACGAAATTAGTCGGTTCCTGAATTTGATGTTGTTGTAATATAGCAGATATGTTTATTTTGTTTTCGAACTTACGATTTAACACAGCTGAATTATTTAGAACAATACCAGAATTTTTTTCTAGGTTAAGTTTTGCCGGTTCATTAAATTGAAATAACATTGCATAAAAACTACCATCACGTGTAATTGTTTTTAGTATACTATTAAATTCTTCACTATTTACTATTGATAAAGTATTCATATCCTTCAAATTTTCAATCAAATAAACGTTATATTTTTTCTCTTTTAAAATTGTATAAATGTAACTACGTTCAGCACATATTTGATGATAATTTTCCAAGTAATTTTCTAATCCAATTGATCTTTCTATATCTTTTGATATATATATAAGTGGCTTGTTTACTAAAATTGAGTTGATTTTATCTAGTAAATTCTTTGCTATTTTATTCATTGAAGTATCTCTTATATTTTATAAAAGTAAAATGTATCAACTTTTTTATATGGTAAAAATTTTGATGATTGAAAAGTATTTGAAATAACAATAACCTCCGAATTTTTCTTTTCCTGTTTAATTTTTTCCAATAACTTATCTATTTGATTATCTATTAAAAACATGTATACTAAGTTATAACAACCTAAATCGTGTTTTAAAAAATCTTTATTATATATTTTTACATTTTTTAGTCTTAAAACTGTTTTTAAAAATCTTGAAAGTAAAGATAAAAAAGGATTTATTTCTATGCCATCTGCTTGCAAAATATTTAATTTTGCAAAGTAAAAAACTACTCTACCGTCTCCCGATCCCAGATCAACAAATTTAGTATTCGCACTGATGCTAATTTCTTTGTCATCAACCAAACTTTGTATTTTTTTTACTATACTAGGATAATAAGGGGATTTATTTGATAAATTTATCCAAAACCAGATTACGAAAAATAATATTAGTAAAAATATCATAATTAATAACGAAAGTATTGCTACCAATGTCATATTCACATGAATAAAATAATAATTATTAGTTTTGTATGTTTTATTTTTTCAATACGTAGCTATCTACCACTTAATATTAGGATGTTATCACGAAATCTTTTCCTATAGTTTATCATTTTTAGCATTCCTGCTACAGACAATAAAGAATTGTAGCTAATTTGCTCATTAATTTTTAAAATATCTTTTATAAAATTTTTTGCTGCTAGCAAATCTTTATTAGAAACTATTAATACTTCACCATTTGTTTGGTTTAATATTTTTTGTATTTGATATCTCCTTAAACAAATAGGATCATAAATTGCATCAGCTAATGATTTTTCTTCTTTTAAATTCTTAGCGAATACATTATTCAGTAACGGATGATTGCTAGAAGTTTGTATAGCAATTAGACGTGGTAAATTATGTTCACTATCAAGTAGATAATGTATTCCTTCCATCATACCAACAAGACCAGTTCCAGATGAAACAGGACAAAAAATAGCTATTTTAGTATTATCCTTGTTTTTATTCAAAATTTTACAAAGTTCAAACCCAAGTGTCCAATATGCTTTTGTAATCTCGTTATCAATTGAAAATTTAAGGTTTAAATATCCTTGTTTGACGAAATCTTTAATTACTTTTTGAGTGAAATTTGTAATAACAACTTCATGATGAGTATTCGTAGTTAATTGTTTAATTTCTTGCAATTTTTGTGGATTGATATGTTCACTTAACACTATAACTAATTTAAGTGTTGGATAAAATATTTTTGAATATTTTAAATAACTTATTCCCGCATTACCACTTGTTGGAAGTATAACATTTTTTACTTGTCTGTTAGCAAGCAAGGATAGTTTAAACGCAACTGCGCGGTCTTTCCAAGAATTAGTTGGGTTTTTGTCTTCTCTTTTTAAATATATGTTAATACCATCAAAGTCGTACTCTTCAACTGGTGTATTACCTTCTGATAACGAAAAAAAAGTTACATTAGGATATAAATTTCTAAAAATTTTATTTTCCCAAATAGAAGACACCGAACTAGTAATTAAATAATAAAAATATATAAGAGAGTTTACACTAAAAAATATTTATTTGTACATTAATCACTAATTATTGAAAAATCTATCTTTAAATTATAATATATACAATACTTTTGTTTTAAATTTTTGGTTTTAAATATTAGTGTTTTTATATGTTAGCTGATGATACGATTAGTGATAACAATAATAATACGGATTGTATAAAGCTAGAAATTATGTTCACATGTAGAGAATGTGAGAATCAAGTTAAATTGTATCAAGTGAGTATTGATGGTTTAGTTGAAATAGATTTGTTTCAAATTGTTTCTGACTTAATTAAGTATCCAAGTAAAGTTATTTATGTTGTATGTCCAGTTTGTGGGATGGAGTATGAATTAAAAAAAATTGATAAGAATTTATACCTATATCCTACAGTACTAGAAAAATAAATTTTGTAGAACTAGTGCTAATTTTTTTGTTAAATTGTCCTAGGATGTACAAAGTCACATGTTTTTTAGTATTTCACAATTTTATATAGTTACTTTTTTAAATGTTTTTGTTATATTACTTTATATTTCAAATTGAAGTTGACGCGGAGTTAGTATAATGGTAGTACAATGCCTTCCCAAGGCATAGGTGCGAGTTCGAGTCTCGTACTTCGCTATTTATTTTTTGGTATTTGAATTATCTTATAATAATAATATCTTTCAGGTTATATTGGATCTAGATATAGATATCTATCTAATTATTTAATGTACTTAACTATTTATTTAATGTTATTAAATTTACATAAGTAATTAGTAATTTACGCTGTGAAAAGTTTTATGTGAACAAAAGTAAATATAATTTAGAATTTAGATAGTAGATAGGTATTAGCATAGTATTGAAAGTGTTAGCTTATATGAGTGTTTTTGTTTATGAATTTTTTTATAAAAAAATATTTGGAATTTACAAAACATTTTTTTAATATATGAATATTTTATTCACTTAAAATAATTTTAAAGTGCTTGTACAATGCTAAAAATTAGCAATTTATCAGTTGGATTAAAAGAAAGTAACAAACAAATTTTATATAACATAGACTTAGTATTTAAGCCTGGTGAAATACACATATTAAACGGACATAATGGGTCTGGTAAAAGCACTTTATTAGGCACAATCATGGGCGATCCATTATTTAAAATCTTACAAGGAACGATTGAAATAGAAGGTGTATATAAAGATTTTGTACTAAGAAAAATAGAAGAATCTAATATTTTAAAAAAAGACAATAGAACTGCTCGTATAATACTAAATGAAATAGAGCCTAATATTAGATCGCTACTTGGAATATATTTAGGTTTTCAATATCCAGTAGAAGTACCTGGTCTGTCCTTGTTATCCTACCTTAGATTAATATATAACTCTGGTAGAGAAGCACAAGATAAAATGCCATTTTTTAAATTTAAGGAGTACTTATTACAAAAAGCTTCACTACTAAATTATCCAATAGATTTATTAGAACGTAATTTAAATGAAGGTTTTTCCGGTGGTGAAAAGAAAAAAACAGAAATTTTACAAATGCTTGTGTTGGAGCCACAATATATTATGTTAGATGAAATTGATTCTGGACTAGATAGAAAATCTACAATAGATGTTTTTATGGCTTTAAAAACCTTTTATTCTTTACATCCTAACATTTGTTTTATTATAATAACACACTACGATAAAGTAGTAGAATTTTTGCAGCCAACCTATATACATACTTTTGAAAAAGGTAAAATAATAGAAACAAAAATATATAGTAAAGAGTGAAGTATTATTAGTAGCACTTGAATGTTGTGTTAAGTTGTGGCTAAATCTTTGGTTGCGCATATTTCTTGTATATGCATATATTTGATAAATTGACTTAACACTATGAACAAGCAAGATTTTATAAACTCAATAAATGATATTCGTAAAAATTTTGAAAGTGAAATTTCTAGTATTGTTTCTTACGATGACTTAAAGCAGTTAAAAAGTAAGTACATTGGTAGATCATCAGCTTTAAATAACCTGTTGTGTCAGATTAAATATTTGCCAATTGACGTAAGAGCAGAATGTGGTAGCATAGCGAATACGTGTAAACATGAAATTGAAAGTAAAATAAAAGTTTTATATGATGAATTATGTTACAAAACTGATAACTTAATAGATCCTACGGCAAATCCACATAAATTACCAGTAGGACATCAACATTTTACTACCCGTGCAATAGATGAAATTACTGAAATTTTTGAAAGAATAGGATTCTATAGAGTTAGATATCCTGAAGTCGAATGGGATTGGTTTGCATTTGAGTCTTTAAATATGCCAAAAGATCATCCTGCAAGAGATGAATGGGAAACATTTTTTATTGATAATATTGAAGTGAATGAAAAGTATGGTAGACGTATTCTGACTCCACATACATCTTCAGGACAAGTTAGAGAAATGTTAAGAGTAAAACCACCCATAAGAATGATTAATATATCTAAGTGCTATAGACGTCAAATTGACGTATCTCATACACCAATGTTTCATCAATTTGAAGGATTAGTAATAGATAAAGGCGTAAATATATCTCACTTAAAAGGGGTACTTGATTATTTTGTTACAAATTTTTTTGGTAACAATAGAAAAGCTCGTATTCGCCCGTATCATTTTCGTTTTACTGAACCAAGTTTTGAAGTTGATGTATCTTGTGGTATATGCTTGGGAGAAGGATGTAAATTATGCAAAAATGGATGGTTAGAAATAGGAGGAGCCGGTATGGTGCATCCTGTAGTATTACAGTTTGGGAATATAGATCCAAACGAATATTCAGGTTTTGCTTTTGGGTTTGGTATAGAAAGAAATTATATGATGAAGTCTGGTATTTCTGTTGATGATATACGATTGATATATCAAAACGACATTAGGTTCTTAACACAGTTTTAATGAAAATTAAGATGTAACTATTGTTATAAAATTATAACTTTTTAAAATGTTTAAAACATGAATATCAAAATTCCTTATTCTTGGATAAAGGAGTATTTAGACTTAGAAATTTCACATGAAGAATTTGCAAAAATAGTTTCACTGCATGGATTGTCAGTAGAAAAGTGGTATATAGATAATATCACTGGCGAATATATATTAGACGTTGAAATTACTTCAAATAGACCTGATGTTGCATCAGTAGTTGGAGTATGTAGAGAAGCAAAAGCAATTTTAAATTGTAAATATTCAAAATCTCCATTTGTGTTAGAAATTAAAAGCGATCTTCCAAAATATTATAACAATAATTTGCCACTTACCGTAAGATTAGATTCAAATTTATGTAGACGTTACCAAGCAGTTGTTATTCGAAATATAAAAAATAATGTTTCACCAGATTGGCTGAAAAAACGTATAGAACTTGCTGGAATTAATAGTATCAATGCTTTAGTAGATATCTCAAATTACGTTTTATTAGAATATGGTCAGCCAACTCATATTTTCGACTATAATAAAATTAGCAACTCTACGATAATTGTTAGACAAGCACTAGAAAATGAGACATTTATTCCAATATCTCACAATAAACCGCTTCTATTAAGCAGTAGTAATCTTGTAATTGCAGATACAAATAAAGTTCTTGCTTTAGCCGGTATTAAAGGAGGAGAAAATAGTGCTGTTTCTAATGACACTGTTGACATCGTCATAGAATCTGCTAATTTCGATCCAATATCCATACGTAAAACATCACGAAAAAACAACCTAATCACAGATGCATCATTACTATTTGAAAAAGATTTACACCCAAAGCTTACGGAAATTGGTATTTTAAGAGTTGTAAATTTAGTACTTGAAATATGTGGAGGTGAAATTGCTAGTGAAATTATAGATATCAAAAACAATACTATTCCAGATTCAAAGTTAATTGAATTTAAAGTTAGTGAAATTAAAAAAATCTTGGGAATTGATATAGATAGGAACTTAGTAATCAAAATATTGCGTAGTTTGGAATTTGATATCATTCAAAATAATTCTTCAGAACATAATCAAGATACGTTATATGTAGTAGTTCCATATTTTAGATTAAGTGATATTCAATATGACTACGATATAGTAGAAGAGGTAGCTAGAATATATGGATACCACAATATACCGTCAGTATTATTAGACACAAAAATACCAATACATAGTAAAGATATCGAAATAGAGGTCGAAGATAAAATTAGAAATATTTTAGTTGGTGCTGGTTTAACAGAAATATATACTTACTCTTTTACTTCAAAGAAATATTTAGACTTAACTGGTGCAACAAACTATATACAAATATCAAATCCTTTGTCTGAAGATTTTGTCTATTTACGTACTACTCTCAGCCAGAGTGTTTTACAAGTTATTGTAGAAAATGAGGATGTTGTAGATATACTAAGTTTATTTGAAGTTAGTAAGGTTTATATAGTAGACAAACAACTATCTTCTGATCTACCATCTGAAGATTTACATCTATGTATAGCTATATGTACGAAAAATCATACTGATGCATTTTACAAACTACGATCTTACTGGGATTTGTTAATAAATAGACTATT
>JANWZV010000055.1 GCA_025061805.1 Candidatus Dojkabacteria bacterium
TTTGACAGTTAGCATATATAGGTTTTTAATAATTTTTTTATTTTCTATTTTGATAATTTTCTGGCAGACAAAAAGAATAGATTCTCCTAATATTTTAGGAGATATAAGTGTCTCTAGCATAAATGATGTTAAATGTTATTTAGATAGCCCAAAGAAGATTATATTTTTAGAAATTGATTGTATATCGAATAAGTTGTTATATAAAAATCCTATAATTTTTGGATTGTTAGGAGTACGCGAGTATTTAGTAGAATATGTCTTGTATGATGATAAATCTAATCTCGTTGTTTCTAATACTACTTATATTGAAGATGATTATTATAATGTATACATTAATTATCCAATAACAATTTCTAGTGGACAAGTTTTTATATATGTTAAAAATATACAAAATTTTACAATTATTGATAGTTTAAGTTTTGAGATTTAAATATATACGTACCTTTTGATCGTTATTATTATTTAATTACAAGATTAAATATATTTTATGTTCTTTTATTTTTTAGTTTGTGTTTATGGTCAATATAGCCATAAATGGTTTTGGTAGAATAGGAAGATTAGTATTTAGAGTTTTAGTTGAACAAGGGTTGTTGGGTAGTAAATTTAATTTGGTTGCTATAAATGATTTAATGGACATTCATAATCTTGTATATCTCTTACAGTTCGATTCTATACATGGAAAATTACCATATAAAGTGAATATGGATCAGCATCACTCGTTAGTATTTTTGGAGGATATGAAAAGTGTGGAATTTAATGTATTACAAATAAAAGATCATCCTACTAACTTGCCATGGGAAAAGTATAACGTCGATATTGTAATAGAAGCAACTGGAGCGTTTACAAAAAAGAAGGATGCTGAAGGCCATATAAAAGCTGGTGCAAGAAAAGTACTGATAACAGCTCCAAGTGATAATGACGTAAAAACTTTTGTTTTTGGTGTTAATCATAATGAATACAATGGAGAGAATATTGTATCGAATGCTAGTTGTACAACTAATTGTTTAGCATCAATATTGTATGTATTATTAAAGTCGGATATTGGTTTTGAAGAAGGTTTAATGACAACAGTTCATGCATATACTGCAAGTCAATCTATAGTTGATGCACCAAGTAAAAAAGCTTTTAGAGATGGTAGAGCTGGTGCAATTAATTTAATTCCTGCTTCTACTGGTGCAGCAAAGACAATATCTAGTATTTTCCCTGAACTAACCAATAAAATAACAGGTATGGCAGTAAGATCTCCAGTTCCAAATGTATCCATGCTGGATTTAACTTTTAGAACTAGTAAACAAACTTCATTAAATAAAATTAATTTAGCAATGCAGGAAGCGGCTAAAACATATTTACATAATGTTTTAGACTATACAGAAGAAGAAGTAGTTTCTACTGATTTTATGCATTCTCCTTTTTCTGCAATTTATGATGCAAAAGCTTCTTTGGAGTTAAACGACCACTTTTTTAAAATAATCGCATGGTACGATAATGAGTGGGCATACGCCAATAGAGTAGTCGACTTGTTAAAAGTAATATCAACTATTTAACTAATCAACTTAATTACTACAACTTGGTACACAAACATTTTTTTGTTGGCTATATAGCACAACTTTATTTTCTAAGTTTCCTAAGATTTGTTTAAATGATAATATAATTTAATTTGGTTTATCTGGTTCAATAACTTCTCCTTCTGACGCGGTAGGATTTTCGCCTTCTAATCCACTACTTCCAGTACTTCCTGGCATGTTATCTGTATTTGTATCAGTGTTTTGATATATTTTTGCACCTACTGTTTGTAAAATTTCTTGAAGTTCTTTAATTTTATTATCTAGATTTTTAACTGGTTCTTGTTCTAATTCGCCTGCTTGTTTTACTTGTTGCAGTGCTATTTGTACGTCCGATTTTGCTTTTTCTAATTTTTGCTTTGAATCTTCATCTATTTTACTTCCATGATCTTTTATAAGTTTTTCGACTTGATAGGATAGTGATTCAGCTTCATTCATTTTTCTTAACCTCTCTACTACTTGTTTATCTCTTGCAGCGTTTTCAGCTGCTTCTTTGACATGGCGTTCAATCTCTGATTGATCCAGTTGAGTAGATGCTTTAATAGTTATAGATTTTTCTTTTTGCGTTCCTAGATCTTTTGCTTTTACTGTTAAAATTCCGTTTGCATCGATTTTAAAGGTAATAGCAAATCTAGGAACACCTCTTGGCGCTGGTGGAATTCCATCTAATACAAATGTACCTAGTAGTTTATTATCTTTTGCCATTGGTCTTTCACCTTGATAGACTTCAATTTCGATAGCTGTTTGCCCATCGGTCCCAGTTGTAAAATTATCTCCTGTGACTTCAGTTGGTATAGTAGTATTGCGCGGAATCATTACATGCATTTCACCCATATTTACTTTAATACCAAGAGATAGAGGAGTAACGTCTAATAATGTTATATCTTGTACAGAAGTATCTCCAGATAGTACAGCAGCTTGTATTGCAGCACCTATAGAAACTACTTCATCAGGATTAACAGATAAATTTGGCTTTTTACCAAAATATTCTTCTACTTTGCGTTGTACTAGTGGCATTCTAGTCATACCACCTACCATAATTACCTCATCAATATCTGAAACGGATAAATTAGCATCTTTTAACGCTTTATCTACAGAAATAAATGTTTTATCTACCAAGTCCATAACCATTTTTTCTAGCTCAGCTCTAGTTATCATCATTCTAAAATGTTTTGGTCCTTTTGCATCTGCTGTAATATACGGTAAATTTACTTCAGTTGATTCTGAAGTTGATAAAATAATTTTGGCTTTTTCAGCAGCATCTTTAAGCCTTTGTAGTGCAGTAGGGTCATCTTTTAAGTTTATTCCTTGTTCATTTAAAAAATTACTTACAAAATAATCAATTAGCCTTTGATCAAAATCATCACCACCTAGATGAGTATCTCCCGAAGTAGACTTTACTTCATATACTCCATCACCAATTTCTAAAATTGATACATCAAAAGTTCCTCCTCCTAAATCGTAGACTACGATTGTTTGATCTTGTTTTTTATCAAATCCATATGCGATAGCAGCGGCAGTGGGCTCGTTTATTATTCTAAGTACTTTTAAGCCTGCAATTTCTCCTGCATTTTTTGTTGCTTGTCTTTGGGAGTCATCAAAGTAAGCAGGTACCGTAATTACAGCTTCGTTAACTGGTTCACCTAAATATGCTTCTGCATCTGCTTTAATTTTAGATAGCACTTTTGCTGAAATTACTTCTGGTGCTACCCATTTATCTCCAAATAAAATTTCAACTCCTCCTTTTGAACTTTCTCGAATTTCAAATGGCAATATCTTTATGTCTCTTTGTACTTCTGGATCAGAAAATCTTCTCCCAATTAATCTTTTTATCGAGTAAAACGTTTGTTTTGGATTTGTAACCATTTGATTTTTTGCAATATCACCTACAACTACTGCTTTTGATATTGGATCAATAGCAACTACTGAAGGGATTATTCTTCTTCCTTCTTTTGAAGTAATTACTTCAGGTCTACCACCTTGTACGAAGCTAACGACAGAGTTAGTTGTACCTAAGTCAATACCAACAACTTTTGCCATACTATAAAAAAATTACAAATAAAATAATTTTATTTTAATTCATAGTCTAATATCATATCATTAATATAGTAGTATAAATGAATTAGTTAATTCTAGCAGCTACAGTATATACCTGCTAAATACAAATGTCAAGTACTTTTAATGTATGTTATGTTACACAATTTTTACAAATTATCCTTCAGACTAAAAAATTCAGACTAAAAAACTATTAATTTAATTGATACTTTCCAAACCTAATTTTTCTTCTATTATCTTATTGCAATAATAAACTATTTTTATTCTAACAAAATTTACTAATTTAAGTTTAAATGATGTTTATTGTAATTGCTTGAAAAATAGATAAGGTATTGCGCGTTAAAGTTTGTAACATCTGCAATATAAATGATTTAGCTGATAAAAAGATAGAAAGAAAAAATCACGATTTATGCATAAAACAGACGTTATTATTGATTATTGAAAATGTATTGATTGATAATGTTAGGATGAGAAATTAACTAGTAATAATACACAAGATAGTTTTAATCTTATTTATAGGCTGCAAGCATTTATCAAAAAAATAAGCATCAGTACGTATTGTCATGAATAAGTTAATATTTTTTGAATAAGTTTATTTGTTGAAAAGTACTATCCTGCAAAAGTTTGATATCGAAAGAGTGAAAGGTACATAAAATGTTTTAGCTATCAATTTCATAGGATATTTGAGAAAGATTTTGTTTTTATATACTCAATAATAGAAAGTATAGTATACGATATTATTTTAATTATTTTAAAATTAGAATCAAATTAAAGAATGTTACAACTATTTTGCAAGGATTAAAGTTTGATACGCCAGTTTATTATTTATTGAAAAATGGATAATGTTTTATAATAACCTCTACTAGTAATAATAATTCTTATGTCTTTTAAATTTAGTATAAACTTTGAACGGAAAATTAATTTGTAAATTAAAATAAGAATCTTGAATGATATACTTTCTAGTTACTTGAGCTTGAGGTGATTGTGAAAATTAATTTTCTTGTTTTGGCGTAATTTTGTTCTAATTTTTCTAACGTAATTTTCATAAAATGTTAAATTATGTATAGTGGCTAGTCGGTATCCACTAGGTTCGCGTATCTTTAGTAAATGTCTTAAATATGATCTACTTACTGTTGTACAACATTCACATTTGCAGTTAGCATCTACAGGTTCACTATCATGTATATATCTTTGTGTTTTTATATGCATTATTGAATAAGATAATTCATCTTCCGATAATATATTTTTAAGTAAATTTTGCGGTTTGTATATTCTTGTTTCATCTGTTGTACCTAAAGAGGTATATAAATAACCATGTCTAGCATTGCGTGTTGGTAGTACTGTATCAAATAAATCCCATCCGTAATCTATACAGAATGCTATATCAATTGGTTGTCCTACACCCATAGCATATTTTATTTTATCGTTTGGTATCAAACTACTAACATATACTAGCATTTCATGAAATATTCTGTATTCTTTTGTAGTTTTCCAAGTTTCTCCAAAGTACATAGGTGTACCACCAAAATTGTACATCTGTAGATCTAGTTCTAGTAACTCAGTTGCAGATATTGTTCTTAATTCGAAATCATTACCTCCTTGTATTACTGCACCTAAAATTGGTCTATTGTTGTTATTAGAATATATTTCTTTAAATTTTTTTAAACTTCTTTTTGCCCATTGAGTAGTTATTTTTACACTTTGTTTGCGTTCTGAGTAAGTAGCATTTCCGTGTATCGGGAAATCAAGAACTATCATAGCATTTGGTTGTAAATTATGTTGTATCATTATTGAAGTCTCTGGCGATAAGAAACAATGTTTTCCGTTTTTTGTATTCAAGAAACTACATCCTACTTCTGTTACTATGTGTTTTGTATCTTCCTTAGCGTTAATTAAGCTAAATACTTGCCAACCACCGCTGTCTGTTACAATAAACTTGTTCCAATTGAAAAATTTATGTATTCCTCCTATCTTTTTTATATTTTCGCTACCAATAGTTTGCTCTATATGCAAAGTATTCGTTACAACTCCATGTATTCCTATGTTATTTAAGTCATTAAATGACAATGTTTTTATAGCACCATATGTTGCATCTGGCATAAATGCGGGTAAATCTATTTCTGTTTTGTACATTTCGTGTGTACTGTATAATTATAATTTGATTGTATATGTAGCTATGTACTTTTATTTCTTTTATTGTAAGTACATATAAAATTGATATATGAATGAGTATTATATACTAGATGAAATAGAAATACCACTAAAAAATTTTGATGATGAAGCTCTAGAACATGCGTACCAATCAGGATATTTAATTACTAGAAAAAAAAAGGGGGTGTTATATAAAAGTAGATCGTTAAGAATTAACTTACGTAAATTTTCAGTTAATTCAAAAAATCGTAGAGTATTGAATAGAAATACTGATTTAATTATTGAGATGATAAACTTACCTATTTCTCAACAGGAATATGATTGGCGGATACATTATATGGGTAAAGAATTTTATACTCAAAGATTTGGTAATAATATATTTAGTGCATCTAAAATAAAGTCTATGGTTGTTACTAATAATGAAAACCCCAATCTTCTCTTGAAATACACTTATGAAAATACCGCACATCCAGTTGGCTATTGTTTTGCTTTAAGAACTAAAAAATTCCTACATTATGCTTATCCTTTCTATGATTTATCTATACCAAGTCAGCGCTTTTTGGGTATGGCAATGTTAATTAAAGCAATTCTGTTATCTATACAGCTAAATATGGATTATTTTTACATTGGTACAGTAACTGACCAAAAAAGTAAATATAAATTACAGTTCAATGCTTTAGAATGGTTTAATGAGTATACGAATACATGGGATAAAAATATATCAAAATTAAAAAGCATTTTAAACTCGTAGATGCAACAATGTTATATTATGTTTTATAGTTGTATATACTTTATTAGTTTACAAATTGTTTATTAGCTTATATTTTTATTTGTACTAGTTAGGTCAGCTATTACGTTTTTAATTATTGTCTTTTGTTTACTTATATTTTTGTTATATATCTCGTCTTCATATATTATGACATGATTAATATTTAATTTTTTTATATTATTTAGTGTGTCTAATAATTGTCTATTTCTGTCGTTTAGTACTATCAGAGTCTTAATATCTCTACTTATCCTTTCTATTTGACTTAAAATCAATATCGAATACAAATCTGGTATTCTTACTTCATTCGACGGTAATATTATGCATAAGCTTGTGTCGATTATGTTTGCACGTTCTAAATCTTCAATAATTATTGGATTACCTTGTATGTATTCTATTCTCTTATTTGCTGTACTAGTTTTATTCATCGCAAAAACGTATATTTTATTATAAGGGAATAATTCTGCTACTATGTCTATAAAATAGTTTGTTAGATAGCTATTATTTATAATCAATATATGTTCTTTGTGGAATACTTTTACTAGTCCCAATTCGTTTTTATGCGTAAGTACTATAAATAAATTATTTATTTGCATTACTCCGATTGCAATAAAAATTATACTTGATAATATCACAAAGGAAGCAAAGAACTTACCTAGCGGTGTTACTGGTACTATATCTCCATAACCTACTGTAGATATTGTACCTAACCACCACCAAACAACGTTATCAATACTGAAATTGGGATTAATCTTATGTTCAGCAAGAAAAGTAAGTATACTAAATATGAATGATAGTAGAAATATAGTTATTAAAATCAAAATATATCGTTTAATATTATATTTGTTCATAAAATTATCTATTATCATTAATGATTTTTTCTAAATTTGCTATCATTTCATCAAAATATTTTCCTTCGATACCGTGCAATCTGGCACCTTCTAAAAGTGTATCATAATCAGATATTATGCAATTTACACAATGTAAACCGTAATCTTCCAAAAGCACATTTTTAAGTTCAGGATATTTGGTAATAAGTTCAGATAAAGACATGTTTATGTCAAGCTTTATCCGTTTGCTTTTTTTATTTTTACTAATTTTTTTCTGTCTCATATATTTGTTTCTTTAATTTACAATTTTTTTTTGAAGCTTAAATTGGTTTATGTATTTCTTGGTTGATATATTTTATAATATATTTGTTTAATATTTATATTACCATACTAAATTTGGCTTAATATAAATTAAATTTTTTAACAAGTTGCGTTTGATGATAAATATAAAAATACAATCGGGTATCGTAAATAATAGTAATATTTGGAATAGGGGATACTTAATTAAAGTAATAACTAGTGGGAAAAATCCAATTTTGACAGATCCTGTACATATAAATGCTTTTTCTAGAGTTGATAGAGCTGACTTCGTACCGGAACAATATAAA
>JANWZV010000056.1 GCA_025061805.1 Candidatus Dojkabacteria bacterium
AATTATTTCCTGTAGTAGTTTTTACTGATACTATTTCATCTTGTTTACTTTCATCTAAATTTATACATTTGATACCACTACTTCGGATATTTTGAAATTCTTGTATATTGGTTTTTTTTACAATACCCAATTTTGTAGCTATCAATAAGAATTGATTTTGGGTGTTAGTATCTTTTTTATTTGTTAGTACGCTAGTAATGTTTTCATTTTGTTCTAAGTTAACTAAATTAAATATTGATATACCTTTTGTATTTTTGTTCATGTCTGGTATTTTGTATGTTTTTGTAGTATATACTTTGCCTTTTGAAGTAAAAAACATTATATTATCGTGTGTTTTTGCATATACAATATGTTTTAAATAATCTGTTTCTTTAAGGTCTAGTGCTTTAGAACCTTTACCACCTTTGTTTTGTATTTTATATGCTTCAGCCTTTATTCTTTTTATGAATCCATCTTTACTGATTGTTACTATAACTTCTTCGTTTTGTACAATATCTTCTTCAGCTAAAGATATTTCAGATTTATCTTCGTCTTTAATAATGATATTACTTTTTCTTTTATCACCATATTTTTCTTTTAATTCTTGTAGTTCAATCTTTATCAGTTCTAGTATGTTACTGTATGAGGATAGTAATTTAAGTAAGGATGAAACTTCGTTTTTTATTTGATTATATTCTTCTTCCAATTTGCTGATTTCTAGTTTTACTAATTTTTTAAGTTGTAAATCTAGTATTGCCTGTGCTTGTACTTCGCTTAAGTTATATGTTTGCATCAATTTTTGTTTTGCTTCTGATTGTTCTTTTGATTGTTTAATTATATTTACTATGTCATCTATATTTTTTACTGCGACTACTAATCCTTCTAGTATATGTAATTTATGTCTAGATTCAACTAAATATATTTCTTTTTTACGCATTATTACTTCTATTCTATGACTTATGAATGCTTCTAATATTTCTTTTAGACTTACATATTTTGGTTGACCTTTGACTAATACTAATAGATTTGAAGCAATGGATTTTTGTAATTCTGTGTATTTAAACAATTGATTTCTAACTACTATTGGATTGACACCTTTTTTTAGTTCTATTACTATTCTTATTCCTTCTTTATTAGATTCGTCGCGTAAATCACTAATTCCTTCTATTTTTTTGTTTTTATACAATTCAGCTATTCTAGTGATTAATTGAGCTTTATTTACTTTGTATGGTAGCTCGGTGACTATTATTTTATATTTACCATCTTTTGATTCCTCTATTGTACAAATACCTTGTATTAGTATTGTTCCTTTACCAGTTTTATACAGATCAATTAACTCTTTTTGACTTACAAATATATTACCTTTTGTTGGGAAATCTGGACCTTTCAAAAATACTAGTATATCTTCAATAGCGTAATATGACTTAAATTCTATAAATCTTTCCCGAGAGAGTTTTTTAATATCTTCTAAAGAATAAACATTATTGTCGTAGTCAACATCAATTTTTAAATTATTTGTAGTAACATTGTTATTGCTATCAATTAAATATATTAGTGCTTGTATTATTTCAGTGAGATTATGAGGAGGTATTTTTGTTGACATTCCTACTGCTATACCCTCTGCTCCATTCATTAATATGTTAGGTACTTTGGCAGGTAAGATTACTGGTTCTTGTTCGTTGCCATCGTAATTTAATTGATAATCAACTGTGTCTTCTACATCTTCTAGTAAAATTTCACCTATTTCGGATAGCTTGGCTTCAATATATCTCATAGCCGCAGGAGGATCGCCATCGATCGATCCGAAATTACCTTGACCATCAATTAAAGGGTATCTCATATTAAATTCTTGAGCCATTCTTACAAGAGCGCCCGATACAGATGCATCACCATGTGGGTGGTATTTGCCTATGACTTCTCCAACTATTCTTGCGACCTTTTTATAACCAGAGTTCGAAAAAATACCCATCTTATACATTGCATATAATATTCTTCGTTGTACAGGCTTTAGTCCGTCACGTACATCCGGGATTGCTCTAGATACGATTACACTCATAGCGTAATCTATATAATGTTTTTTCAACTCGGAAGATATGTTTACTGTTGCAAAATTATTATTTGTATTGTTGTCCATAAAATCAAATTACTGATAAATGACTTTTAAATATCTATTATAGCTAAAGAAGAATTTGCCTCAATAAATTTTCGTCTAGCTTGTACATCTTCTCCCATTAGTATAGAAAATATTTCATCTGCTTCTTTTGAATCTTCTATTGTGATTTTTTTTAAAGTTCTAGTGTTAGGATTCATTGTAGTTTCCCATAATTGTTCTGGGTTCATTTCTCCCAATCCTTTAAATCTTTGTATAATTGGTTGTTTTTTACCTTTATAACCACTTAAAACAGTATTCTTCTCCTCGTCGTTTTTTACCCATAAGTATTCAGTTGGTGAAAATATTATTTTATATAATGGAGGTTGAGCTATATATACGAAGCCATTTTCTATAAGTTGTTTAAAATATCTAAAAAATATTGTTAAAAGTAATGTGTTTATATGGGAACCATCTACATCAGCATCAGCCATGAATATAATTTTGTGATATCTTAACTTGTTTATGTCTAAATTATCTTTGATGCCACAACCAAGCGCTTTAATTAAACTACATATCTCTTCATTTTGCATGATTTTATCGGTATTGTACTTTTCTATATTTATAGGTTTACCTTTTAGTGGAAAAATAGCTTGAAATTCTCTATTTCGACCTTGTTTAGCTGATCCACCGGCTGATTCTCCTTCTACTATGTATAATTCTGCCTTTTCGGGATCTTTAGTAGTACAATCAGCCAGTTTACCAGGTAGTCCTCCTAGTTCAAGTGCAGTTTTGCGAATAATATTTTCTCTTGCTACCTTTGCTGCATTTCTTGCTTTATATGAAACAATCACTTTTTCTAGTATTTTTTTTAAATCGTTAGGATGTCTTTCTAGAAAATCACTTAAATCTTCTTCTAGAATTTTTCGGACGATGCCTACAATATCAGAATTATTTAACTTATTTTTTGTTTGACCTTCGAATTGTGGATCAGGTAACTTAACTGATATAGCTACATTTAATCCTTCTCTTACGTCATCGCCTATTACTTTTGATTCGTATTCTTTTAAATTACTAGATTTACTTAAAAAACTACTAATTACTTTAGTTAAACCGGTACGTAATCCGGTTAGATGTGTACCGCCTTCCTTAGTTAAAATATTGTTTGCAAATGTATATTCATTAGAACCATGTTCATCTGTGTATTGTAATGCTATTTCTACTTCTGTGTCATTTAATTTTCTTTTTGTATAAAAAATGTTTTCATGAATTCTTATTTTATTTATGTTATGATGGTCTATGAAAGATTTTAGGCCTCCTTCAAACATACTTTTGTATATTTGTGTACCATTTCTATGATCTATTAATTCAAACTCAATGCCGGAATTTAAGTAAGCGTTAAATTTTAGTCTTTTTGAAATGTTATTAAAACTAAAAGTAGCTTTTCCAAAAATTTCTGGATCGGGTAAAAAATGTACCTTTGTTCCAGAATTGTTTGCTTCTCCTATTTCTTCTACTTCAGTTTGTGGAACTCCCTTCTCGTATTTTTGTTGATATATTTTGTTGTTTCTTCTTACTTGTATGATACACCATTTACTTAACGCATTAACTACTGATAGTCCAACTCCATGTAATCCCGAACTTACTTTATATGTATTTTTGTCAAATTTGCCTCCAGCGTGTAATACAGTTGCTGCAATTTCTAATGCACTTTTCCCTTCTTGCGGATGTATATCTACTGGTATTCCCCTACCATTATCTTCTACTGAAACCGAGTTATCTTTGTATATTTCAACTGTTATTTTATTTGCATGTCCTCCAAGTGCTTCATCAATTGAGTTATCTACTATTTCCCATACTAAATGATGTAAACCGGTTTCATCTGTACTACCGATATACATAGCTGGTCTCTTTCTTACTGCTTCAAGACCCTTTAATATAACTATATTTGAAGCTACATAGTCACTCATTTGTGTATATGTTATATATTTTATATATTTTTATAGTTACTTTACAAAAACGTATAGATATGTATATACTAAATAAAACTAAAAACGTGTAATTGATTATGTAAACTAGCAAACAAATAAAATTATACTAACTTAATTCAGTAGAAATCAAGAATACTACTAATATATGTATGTAAGCCACTGACTTTTAATGTTTGTTGTGAGGAAATTATTAGAAAATTTTATGAAATACCTTGTACGCAACTTGATAGCTTTGTGATAACTTATCTACAATATGTCTACAATATGCTCTAATATGCTTTTTATATTTCTTTTACTTTTTTACGGTTTTTGTAAACCTTCTCTACTTTATGTTTTATAGCAACTTCTAATTCTCCGATAACTGGAAGCGAATATGTTACTATAGCAGTTAGTAATATTGCTATAGAGCTTACTAATATATCTTTAAGATCAGGTTGAGCATTAGCTCCTCTTACTAGATATTCTCCATATTGTGCAAAAATTGAAAACAATATAGTACTTAGTATTGTAATAATTACTACCATCGTTTCTATGATTAGTACAAATTCCTCGTCTTCGATTTGTTCTTGTTTGGATCTCCACTTAGATAACCGTTCTATAGTACTTTTTAGTGTAATTATTATAGCCCTATACATTAAAATGAATAGTATTGAATACAGTAACATTGTGTATACAACTTTCACGAACACGTCTACTGCTCTATCACTACTTACGGATAAATTAGGATCTATTGTAAGTATGAAAATTAACAATCCCATTCCTATTGTTGAAACCCATGACCAAATTATTAGACCAATATTTTTCATAAAACAAATAAATAAAAAATAGTTTAGTACTATTCAACTTTAGTTTATCACGTTTCTATTATTAAAAAAAGATATAATTTTAGTAACTGGTAGTTTAGTGTGCTACTACGTTGCATAAAGTTTAATACACTACACAATTTGCTAATTTTTTCTAGTATATTTGTCCGATTAAAATTTAATTTGTTATTTGAATTGATATAATCAAGATATGTATTAATATAATATCGTATCACTTCTTGGTAAGTGTTTTTAATATTACTACTACTTTCACTATTTTCATCGTCTTTATCAACCAGCCAGTCTATTATTTTGTTTTCTTCTATTAATTTACTAATATTACTAGTCGTTGCTTCTTCTTTTTCTGTGTTTGTTTCAAGTTTTATACATCTAGATAAGATTGTTTTAAGTAAATCGTTAAAAGACCGAGTTACTAAAATGATTAAGGAATTAAAGGTATGTTCTTCTAATACTTTTAACATAGCATTTTGAGCTTCTTCAGTAAGTAATTCTGCATTTAATATTATTACTATTTTTATATTTGTATCTTTCAATAATAAGAATTTAATAATTGTTTGTACTTGTTCTAGCAATATGTATTTGTTTTCTTTCGCTGGACTTATTGTTAATATACTAGTATTTGTAATCTTGTCTATATCTAAATTTAAATGTAAGATGTTATTTGTAAATTTTAAATAGTTTATTACTGATTGTTGTATTTCAGTTTCAGACATATCTTTAGATTGTATGTTTTTGTCTTGTATAACAATGGATAAAGACTGCATGTTGTTACGTTAGTAATAATAGTGAATTATGTTTGTTTAATTACAAATATTTTAATATTTTTATCTATTATTTGTAGTAGTATTTATAAATGTTTTGCTAATCTAAAATAAATATTAAAAAACTTATAAGATCTTTTAATATTTTAAGTATGAATATGAACCATAGTAGTACCGGTAACTTACAAACAAAACTACATAGTTCATTACAAAAAGATAAAAATTTTTATCCATTTTTTGTACACCCTAATAGTAAGGTGCTTGGTAATGGGAATAGTATAAAGGGTGTTACTTCATTATTGGATGCGTTATTGATAAGAGGAATCATAGATATGGAAACATACAATTCCATTAAATTTCAATCCATAAATACGAATACTTCAATTGAAGAGATACTTGTACAAAAAGGTATTTTGAGTAGTAATGAGATTTTTATGATGTATTCTGAAATACATGGTATACCATTTGTGGATTTATCACTTATAGATATACCATTAGATGTATTAAATATTATTCCAAAAGACGTAGCAGAAAAGTTCCAATCGGTTCCGTTTTATTTGGAAAATAACCTTTTGTTTGTTGCTTGTATTGATCCACTTGATTTACAGAAAATAAATTACCTACAGAATATTTCAAAGAAAAAGATAAAGCCATGTTATGTCGCTCCGGAACAACTTAAACTAATAATTGATACTAAATACAGCGCTCAAATTACTAAAGAAGTTGAACAGGCTTTAGAAGAATTTGATATTAATTCACTGACTTTAGACATAGATAAAATTGATACTAGTAGTGGGCTAGAAAATATACAAAATGCTCCAATAGTTAAAATTGTTAACAGAATAATGGAATATGCTGTATCGAATAAAAGCTCGGATATACATATTGAACCTCGTGAAAATAAGATATCAGTAAGATTTCGAATTAATGGTATATTATCAGAAAAACTAGTGATACCGAAAACGCTACAATCAGCACTAATTACAAGAATTAAAATATTATGTAGTGCTAAGATTGATGAACATAGAATTCCACAAGATGGTCGTTTTCAAATTAAAACAAAAGATCTAAATTATGTTGATGTCAGAGTATCTATAGTACCCACTATTTATGGGGAAAAAGTAGTAATGAGATTATTAGAAAAAAAACAAGTAATTAGGACGCTGAAAGATCTAGGTATATTTGGTGTTTCTTTAAGAAGATTAGAATCAAATTTAAAAAAAACCCAAGGTATTATTTTGGTCACGGGGCCAACTGGAAGCGGTAAAACACAGACACTTGCAAGCTGTCTGAAAATATTAAATACCCCTGAGGTAAACATACTTACTTTAGAAGATCCAGTAGAAATTAGAATAGATGGTGTTAATCAAGTACAAATAAATCCTGAAGTTGGTTTAACATTTGCTTCTGGTTTACGATCTTTTTTACGTCAAGATCCTGATATTATCATGGTTGGTGAGCTAAGGGATAGCGAAAGTGCTAGTTTGGCAATACAAGCAGCATTGGTAGGTAGATTAGTTTTATCTACAATACACACAAATAGTGCTGCCGGAGCATTTGTGCGACTTATTGATATGGGTATAGAACCTTTTTTAATTGCATCTACAGTAAATTTAATATTAGCACAACGTTTAGTTAGAACTTTGTGTGATGCCTGTAAAGAAAAATATTCTTTGTCCAAAATAGAAGTACAAGAAATAAAAAATATATTTGGCAATTTATTACCGTTTCAATTGAAAGACGATAAAGGAAATATATTATTTAGTCTGACTAATGAAACTGATGAAATAGTTGCGTTTCGTCCTAAAGGATGTTATAAATGTAATCAGACAGGATTTAATGGAAGAACTGGTATTTTTGAAGCATTACAAATGAGTGAAAATATTTCAAAGTTAATTCTTAAAAAAGCAACTATGTCTGAAATACACGATTTAGCAGTACAAGAGGGTATG
>JANWZV010000057.1 GCA_025061805.1 Candidatus Dojkabacteria bacterium
ACAAATTTCAGTATTATATAATATTATTTGGAATTCGTTTCCCAACATTTTTACTAAAGTTTTTAGTTTAGAGTATGAGATAAATTTTTTAGTTGTTTTTAAAATGAAGTTGTGATACAAAAACATAAATATGATCTAAAGAATGTTTTACATTATATATATAAAATTTTAGTATTTAGTATTTTCAATTTATTACTCAATTAAATATTGAATTGAGTGGTTAGACATAAATACTCAACTTTAATTCAAGTCTATAAGATACTATGTTAGGATATTACTGTTAATCAATACTCGTTCTCGTTATACATTTTATATTGTTATTAATTTCTTCTCACAGGTCTATTGCAACAAAAAAAATAATCGTGGAAGATTTGTAAGTATGTTCTCTTAACTAGCATGCAATATTATAAGTTGTTTGTTGTTATAAAAGTATATAAATTAAAATTTTTCATTTGTACTTGAAGTACTACTAAATTTTAAATTTACAAGTATAACTTTTCGTGAGTTTACTTTTAAACTAATTTTAAAAGTTACAATTTACTTATTATTTTGGTGTACTACTTTTTATTTTTTCTATTGTCATGTTGTTTTTTGTAAACAGTTGAATCAGTACTAACTGTAAGTTTCATTTTTGAATTGACTGTGTTCGTAGTTAGTTATTAAATCCCAATCTATTATTATCATCATGTGTGTGCTAGGTATTTCTAGTCTTTTGAAGAGTTAAATTTTATTTTACAGTATTGTCTATTATACAAAGATTTGTGTTTTCAAGAGGTAATGTAAGTGTTAGGAATAAGTATACAAGCATGTAAGTTGCAAAAAATATCTATTCGAAATGTTATTAAAAATTTGAGGGTAAGAAGCTTCTCTGAATTTTTAAATAGTATTTTAAATCTATTTTAATACATTATTTTTTTACACGTTTGTTAGGTGAATATTTAACAAGCAACTAAATCCTGGTTATACTTATTGTTCTTAAATAGTTTTTAGTGATTGATTACATTTTTTATTATTTTAAGCTATTATTGCCACGACTTTTACTATGTATTTCCATCAGTTAAAGAGTTAAAAGTGTTAAATTCACACAATCTCATCTAAATACAGTGTCATTTAAATTTGCAATGTCCATTTTGTAGCTAAGTGTATGTAGCGTAAAATAATTCAAGATTGGTTTTTGTATAGAATAAAATACAAATAACAGATGTGTAAAATTATTTTGTATTCGATTAAATTAAATATAGAATTATTTGTTGAATTCTTATTACTTGTTTATAAGCCCTTATCTTACTTAGATATTTGTATTAAACAACAAAAAGTAGTTTTTCTGTGCAAATTAAAGATTAAAGATTACTGATGTATTAAAATACTAATTGGGACGTCGACATTACATTACATTGATCTTAATTTTCTAGGACAAACGTTTTTAGTTTATGAGATAACAATAAAGTTAATGGAATGAACTCAATTTTTAAAATGATTAAAAACGTTTTGTTTAATTAATTTGAATTTACGTATATTGACTTAAGTAGGAAATTATAGTAAAATAGAACATCTGTGTGTGGTGATGCAATTTCCAATGAAGGAAAGGAGGTGAGAATGCCGTGAAACGCCAAATACATTGGGGTAGCGTTTTTTGCTACCTCTGTGGCCGTCGGTTGAGCAGCGGCAAGAGTGATATGTGTCACGATTGCCGTCGTCGGCCATTTGGACAAAAGAAAAAGCGTAAGCGGTAATCTGCACCCACTGACACGTCACACCTTGGATCCGTCTAGCATCCCACACACAGATTCCCGTAATTTGTAAATTTTTCATTAATTTGTTTTTAATATTCTTTTGTACTTTCTACTCTAGCCCACGATCCATTTTTCATCAAATTTTTTTTTAAAATTTTTTGTTCCCAAAAAATTATTAACCATTGTAAAAGACGTATTGGATATAATTGTAGGCTCCATATTAGTTCGCGGAGATTAGAAGCATATTTTAACGGAAACCAAAAATACTCTAATTCCTTTTTAAAAGATCTGGTAATGTTATTTTTGTTAACTATTCCATATTTCCAAAGTTGTACATAAGCACCTGCTGATCTTTTTTTTTGTATGAAATAGTCTCGTAGATTATCAGGGTATTTAACATATACTATTGCATCTTGTGCATATCCAAATTTTTTATTTTGATTATACATGACATAGGATATATATGCATCATCCGCCAAGCAATCTTTGGGTAATCTAATATCTGTTTTTTTCATAGCATAACCGTATCCAGATACCGGGAAAAATCCTTGTTTTATATTAGTAACACTACTAAATTTATTATCTAATCCAACACTTTGAGAACTTACTAATCTTTTATGGTGTGCTGCATCTGCTAGTAAATTACCAATGTAGTGCATAAAATTATCCTTTTTATCTATTGCTTTTGGTCTAGCACTTACTATATCATAGTTATCTTTTAATATTTTTTCTATTAAATTTTTTACACAATTTTTTTCAAAGAATACATCTCCATCTGTAAATACCCAGATATCTCCTTTTGCATTGTCCATAAGTAAATTTAAAGCAATATTTTTCCCTTCCCCTGGATCTTTGATATGTCTAAACTTGTCTTCTACTTTAAAATGAGTAATAATTTTTTTAGCAGCTATTAAAGTTTCATTATCAGGACATGCAAGTAAAATTTCATATTCATCTTGTATACCTGAATAATCTCGATTAATAATACACTCTAAGCATTTCCCTATTGTTTTTTCTTCTTTCCATGCTGTAATTAGGACAGAAATCATTTTGTATTTTGATTAAAATTAAACAAAACAAATGTTTAATTTTAATCGAAGTATATCATTAAAAGATAAAAGAATTAATTCAGAATAAATCTCAATTCGTATGTATCGATTTTGTCTTATGTTAAATTATTATAATAAACTGATGTTTTAGTAGTAGTAATTTAGTTTATTAATAATATTTAATAATATTTTTTACTTATATATTTAGTTATGTATATATATTTAGTTAGTTAAAAGAACATGTTTTTTCGTTGGGATGCTAGGTTAATAAGAAAAGAATATTTAACTGATAAAGTAATATATTTTGAGTTTACTTGTATACCTAATTTTTCATTTCAACCTGGTCAATTTGTTACAATTAAGGTACCTAATAGGAATATACCTCGTGCTTATTCGATTGTTAGTGTGAATAGTACATATATCTCTTTTTTGATTGATATATCTCCTCAAGGGATTAACTCTAAATATTTTGAAAGTATGAATATTAATGATACTGTAGAAATAGCTGGACCTTATGGTTTATTTATGCTTAAGAATAATAACAAACCGAAAATTTTTTTATGTACATCTACCGGTATTGCTCCATTTTTGCCAATGTTTTATAAAATATTTGAAGAGAAAAAATCTTCATATGATGTAACTTTGTGCTTTGGTACGCGATTTAATAGACATGATTTTGTATACGCTTTTATTAAACAGTATTTTAATTATTCTAGCTTTAAATATTATAGATGTGTGTCTAGAGAAGATAGAAATACGTTTGATCCGAAGAATTTGAATGTTAATTTTTTTGCAGGTCGGATAACTAATTTGTTGCCAATACTTAAAAATAAAAATATTGAACAATTTTTGCACTCAGAATTTTATATTTGTGGTTCTAATGAAATTGTGGAAAGTATAAAAAATACACTTTTAGATCTTAGTGTGTTAAAGGAAAATATATTTTTTGAGAAATATAATTGAACAGTAATATGTACATTTAGTACAAATTTTTTAAACAATTTAAAAAGACAAATTTTATTTTCTAAAAATTTTCTTTTAAATATTTTTATGCAATTGATTATAACTAACTTATTTATTTTTCATTAACTTTGTATATATTTTTATGTTTTATTTAGTTTTATCTTGGATTATAGTAAGGTTTACAATTAAAAAACATTTTATTAATTTGTTATTATTCTACGAATTTGTTTTATTTATCTTATCTTTTTGTCTTCATTTAGTCTGATTGTTATTCTATCTTTTTTTAGTTACTATATTTATTATTTATTTACAAGTTTTAGTTACTGTATTAAAAATAAATAAAAATTTTTTATAACTTTTTTATCAAAATATTTGTGCTATATAAAAATTAAGAGTGATAGATTAAGGTGGTTGGTTTTGTATGAATTAATTAGTTATTGAGATAACAATACATATATGAAGGATTATTCTGCTCTTAATGCATCAACGGGATTAAGTTTACTTGCTCTATAGGCTGGGTATATGCCAGCTATTATGCCTACTATTGTTGATGCTAAAAGTGTAGCTAAAAATAAGTTTATATCATAAACAAACAAAGTGTTATGTCCAACTAAGCCTACTTTTGGTACTATCTTTTCTACAAAGATGTTATTACCTATGCTTATTAGAATTATGCTAACAATTAGCGCAAGAATCCCGCCGATTAAGCCTATGATTCCTGATTCGGTAATAAATAAAAGTAATATGTCTTTGTTTTTTGCGCCGATGGCTTTTAGTATACCAATTTCTTTTGTTCTTTCGAACACTGACATTAACATTGTGTTTGCAATTCCAATTGATGCGACAAAAACAGCAATCCCTCCGATCAAAGTGAATATTAATGGTACTATAGAGAAAAAAACATTAAATAAAGACAATATATCTTCTAGAGTACTGACATCAAATCCTTCTTTACGTATTTCATTTGCTATATTTTTGACATGTTCTTCTTTTGTTGCTTTAACATAAAGGCTCTGATATCCAGCTGTATTAATGTAATCTTCAACTGAGTTGTATCCATTTCTTTCAGATAATATGCTAAGTCCTTCATCTAATGATAATATAAAAACGAAGTTCCTTATTTTATTTACAACACCAGCTACTATGTATTTTCTTGGTGGTGTAGGTTTGAATTGGTTACCAAAGCTACCAATTTGGTCACTAACTACTATTGTTTTGCCTATTACTTCTTCAGCTGTTTTCCCGTATGCATCAACAAGATCCTTGGTAAGTATTATTTCATTTTTTTGTAAATTTGTATATTTTCCTGCAAACAATTCTGTAACTACATTATCGGTTTCGCGTAAATTCCAAGCTCCTCCGGAGACGTTATTTGCTACTCTACTGTCAAAATTTTTATCTTCAAATTCTATTTTTTTGCTAGGGATGTTTATTACAGGATCGACAAATTCTATGTTTTGTATTAATCGTATTTTTTCTAAAGACTGATTATCAATAATTTTGGTCACTTTTTCTTCTTGTACCGTTGTTGTAAAAAAGTTTGTGCTTAAACTACCTGGCCTTAGTACAAATATTGTTCTTAAATCGAATTGATTTGTTATTTGTGATATTAAAATTTTTTGAGCTCCGTTGGATAAAGATACTAGTATTATAATTATGCATACTCCTATAAATATAGCAAAGCTTGTTAAGAAAGTTCTTATTTTCTTACCAGACAATGATCTAATGGCTATTACTATAGTATGTTTTATAGTCATACTTTTAAGTTTGAAAACATACTAAAAATATTAAAAATTTGTAATTTTCTTAATTTTCTACAATCATTCCATCTTTCATTTTAATAATTCTATGACATTCTGAGGCAATATTTATATCATGCGTTACAATTAAAATAGTTATTGAATTGTTTTTATTTAAGTTTTTTAAGATTTCTAATACTTCTCTTCCTGTTTTTGAATCTAAATTTCCGGTAGGTTCATCAGCCAAAATTATTTGTGGGTCATTAACCAAAGCTCTTGCTATAGCAACTCTTTGTTTTTGTCCACCGCTTAATTCGTTAGGTTTATTTTTTATTTTATCTGCAATCCCTAACTTTTCTAGTAATTCTAATACTTTTTTTGTGCTATTGCGATAATTATTTTTACTGAAATATAGTGGCATTTTTACATTTTCGAGTACAGATATTGAAGGAATCAAGTTGAAATTTTGGAATACGAATCCTATTGTTTTGTTGCGATAATCTGCAAATTTTTTACTTGAAAATTTGCTTATATCTTTTGAATTTACTTTAATTTGTCCAGAGGTTGGTTTATCTAAGCCTCCTATGATATGCATTAGTGTGGATTTACCACTTCCAGACGGGCCTACTATAGCTATCATTTCACCTCTTTTAATTCTGATTGATACTTCATTTAACGCATATAATTTTTCTCCACCTACTTTATATATTTTTGTTAAATCATTTGTTTCTATAATGAAATCTTGCAGCATCATGATCTGTATAGTAAGTTAAGCTTTTGTTAACTATATAAGTTATTTAAGAATTATCAAAATGTATCATTGAGTTATGTAAAAGTTATTAGAAAAAAAATACAATTAACACTTAAATTATTATTTTGATGATTTAAATTAAATTTAAAAGTTTAAATATATTTAAATTTGATGCAAACATTATATGTTAAATATATGTTAAATTTACTATTTAAATTTAATATTTACGCATACTTAAATTCATTAAACTTGATTTGTGTTTTTGTATTAAATATATTAAATAAAAGCGATAATAAAAATTAAGATTTGTTGTTTGGTAAGTGTATAGTTTTAGATTGTAATTAATAACTTCCACAAAAAATTTTGAGCAAACTTAAAGATAGACAAAAACATAAAGCATTAAATAACTAATGATTATTTTTTGTATATTAAGATACTACAAACATATGTTTTTGTTGATATTGTATAACATAATAAACAAGTATTTAAGCATACATATTTTAAAAATATAAACTTATTAGCATTTAAAATTTCCTTTACATTATACATTGCTTTATATTCTACTTACATTTTACATTCTACATTTTACATTTTACATTCTACATTCTACATTCTACATTCGTCATTTCCCCATAGTCCTATATTGTTTTCTTGTGCATATTGTTGAGCTTGTTTATATATGTTACTTTTTTTGTGTGGGATTTTATATGTATATTCATATGCATATCCATTTTGTATTAGTATAAGTCCTACGTCATTGTTTTCACTATCTATTACGTATCTTAGTAATCTACCGTATTTATCTTGATTATTTTGTGACTGATCGATTTCTAGTCTTACGTATGTATTTTCTATTAATTGTTTAAGAAAATTTTTCGCTTTTTCTGCAAAACATTGAACTTCTTTTCTATTGTCGTTTAGTTCTGGTGTATTTATACCTATTAGTCTAATTTTTATTTTTTGATTTTTATTCTCTACTTCTATAGTGTCTCCATCTATTACTTTTTT
>JANWZV010000058.1 GCA_025061805.1 Candidatus Dojkabacteria bacterium
GTCAATCTTAATATATCAAATTACTTAAAAGGTTTAAGAATTACAAATCAAGAAGATATTAATGAAATTGTGTCAAATGTAGAAAATCCACCTCCTATTTCAGGTATTGTTGGTAATGAAATTTTATGGAATATTTATTTTCCTAGAAATGAAGAAAAATTATTTGATAAATATGAATTATTTACTAATAAATATCTTTGTGAACCATTAAATGAAAATGATCAAAATGTTTATTTAATAAAAGATTATAACTATATTTTTGATGAAAATAAAAATTATAAAAAGTATTTATTAAATATTTTTTCAACACAAATTTATGATGAAAATTATTTTTATATATTTTATAATCAATATGTTCCAGCAGAAAATTATCAAAGTAATAAAAATAAAAAGAAATATGGTTATAAAGAATATAAATTAAGAACTTTTGTTGCAATACTTAATTTGACTCATATAAATGATGCATTTTTTGAAACAGTTGAAAATGAAGAAGAAATTAAAATTATAAATCCAACTATTCTACAATTACATGATGTTTATACTTGTTTATCAATAGATCAATATGAAGATGTTTTAAATGGGTTACTTATTCACATTGATAATTGTTCTAAATCAAAAAATTTAACAAAATTGTTTTATTTGTGGGAAAAAGATTTAATATTTAATGAACCAAATTTACATATTTTTGATATTCCACAAACATTTAATACATCTTTTAAATGTCCACAAAATAAAATAGATTCTTACATGTCATTACATTTTAATGAAAAAAATGTAAATATTGTGAATACAAATTTCTTTAGAAAAATTGAAAATTTAGATACTAATAAAAAGTATAAATTTATCAATATGGGATCCCCACACCAAAAAGCTTTTTTTCATGGTTACTCACCAGTATCATTTGATTGGAAAACAAATCAAATTATTGATGGTTTTTGTTCGACAATTGCTTTTGGATTTGAAAAGAAATCTCTTTTTAAATTATTTAATGAATCAGAAAATAACTGTTTTTCAGATGAGCAATTTAATGCTAGTGCAACATTATTTTCTAATTTAGATTGTATTCAACAAAGTAATATGTCTAAAAAAAATGAAATAAAAAACATATTTATTTTTTATAATGATAGCTATTATGATAAATATACAAAAAAACCTTCTGAATTAGATTTTGAAGCCATTGATTACACTAAAAAACCATTATTTTTTGGTGGTGAAGCAAATTTTGAAAATATAATTAATACTACAAGTGGTATAAATGGAATTTTTATTGATTTTATAACAATTAATGAGGATAACATAGGCATTAATGATTTTACTTTTAAATTAGGAAATGATAATAATTTATCTACATGGACAAATGCACCACTACCAAAATATTTTAAAGTTTTTGATGTTTATTATGATAATATGTCATTAAAAAGAGTTTGTTTTATTTGGGAAAATAATAAAATACAAAACACTTGGCTACAAATAACTGTTAAAAACAATGAAAATACCTTTTTACAGCAATCTAAAACATTCTTTTTTGGTCATTTAACAGGTCTTATTACATCAACTATTGAAAATGGATTTTTTGTAGTTAATAATGAAAGTAAAAACACTTTACTAAGCTATATAAATTCTATTATTAATAAAGGATTTGTTTCAGTTTCAAATAAGCATGATATTTCAAAAAATGGAATTGTTGGAAATGAAGATTTTCTAACAGTAAATTTTATAAGCCAAATTTATAATTCTAATAATTATGATTATTATAAACTTATTGTTTTAAATTTAGAAGAAAATGATACTTCTTTAGAAATCATAAAAAATTTTGAAAATGAAACTACTTACAACTTTTTAGAAAATATTCCATCACATTGGCATGTAAAAGATGAAATATTTTTTAATAAATTAAAAAACAAAAACATTGAAATACCACATGTTCATAGTCTTTTTAATTTAAAAAATGAATCAATATCAATTTTTAAGATTAATTGTCCACAACAAACAGAAGATAAAGAAATTTTAGAAGTTGGTTATAATTTTTCAACAAAAAAATGGAAAATAAAGTATAAATCAAATGATTTAATTACACAAACAGAATTTATAGAAAAAGATAATCTCTTTTGTACTTGTGAAAATGTTATTTCAATAAATTGTTTCACTAAAAATGTTTATGGATGTAAAGAAAAGAAAATAATTTGTTTTGATATTTTTGTAAATGGAGAAAAATTAATATCACTTGAAACATTTTCTAAAGATTTTCCTCATAATTTAATTATTGAACACAATCCAAGGTCTCATTTTTCAGGATGGATTTCATTTTGGGAAGTTAGAAAATATATTGAAGAATTTTTTGATTGTTACGCACATTTAATGCATAGATTTTATTCTAATATTGCTTGGTTTTCATTATCTGAAGAAAAAGAAAATCAAAACTTATTTGATGAAATGACAAATAAATTTTTATATAAAAGAATTTTAAAAATTCAAAATTGCAATATGTATTTACCACATGATAGCATTATAGTTCCACTAGTTTTACAGGGAAGTGGATATGATGTTGGAAATCATATTAATAAACAAATTAGAAGAGATGTTTTTGATTTCTCAAAAATTGATTTAACTCACTTAGATTTTTATTTTACTTATGAAAAAACATCAAATGAAATTTCTTGGTTTGTAGAAAAATATGATATTGAAAAAGATTTACTTATTATTTGGTTAAAATTAGATGGTTGGTGTGGTCAAGATATTATTATGTATTATGGAAATAAATCAGTAGAATTACAAAATAATACTCCAAAGAAGTTAGTTTATGACAATACTATTTGGTATGGATTATGGGATATGTGTAATATTACATATGCTTATAAACATAGATTTATGATTAACTCATTATTAAAAAATAATAATAATGAAACTTTTATTATTTTGCCAGAAAATCAAAATCAGTATTATCTCATGTCTATATTTAATAATTATTTGTTTAATAATATAAATGTTTATAAACATCATTATTTTGACATATTAATTGATGATAGATTTATGAGTAAAGAAAATCTTCTTAAATTCCAAGACTTTGTAAAAGAAACAATTCGTGATATTAAACCAGCATTTACTGAATTAAGAAATATTGATAGTATGTATGATTATAAAGTTGAGGGAGATACAAATAGTCAAAATACAAGATTTATTGATGAAAATAATGAAAATGTTGTTGTCCCCTATGGTTCTAATTTACCACTTTGTAATGGATAAAGAGGAGGTTTTACATGTCAAATAATCAACTTATTGATTTTCAAAGATTAAATTTTGGTGTTATAGGATCTGCTTCAGCCAATGTAAATTGTTGGTATATTAGAGAATTAAATAATAAATTTTCAATTAATGGAAGTTTTTCACCATTGCATACAACATATGATTGGACTCTTATAAAAGAAGTTGATAATAAATTATTTAAGAGTGGAATAGTTACATTTTGTAGAGGAAAAACAATGTTAATTGTAAAATTTAAAACAAGTTTTAAAGATAATAATTATTATATTTTTTTTACTCCAAATAATAATGTAAAATTATATTGGGTTGAAAAAAAACCAAATCAATTTACTATTTTATCAAGTGGTCCAATGGGTTCTGAAATAAGTTGGTTAGCCATTCACAAAGAATTAGCATATACAACAGGAATAAATAATCCAGGATCAATTTATGCTGGAGAAAGAATAATTGAATTTGAACAACAAACTAATGTAAGTATTAATGAAAATAAAAGTTTAAATATGGAAAATAATTTACATGTGAATTTAAATGGCTGGCATAATAATGAATATATTATTAAACCAACAGAAGATCTTGATAATATTTATTCCCCAATGAATATAAAAGAAAAACATGGATATATTATTTTATTATCAAGTAATAAAAATATAAATATATTTTGGATGGAAAAATATACAGACAGATTTAAAATAGGTTGTAGTTTTCCAATAGCTAATTGCATGGTTAATTATATGATTATTAAAAGAGGATTAAATTGGTGGAATGAAATATAATATATAAAGGAGATAAATAAATGGACTATTTCAAAAATTTAAGTTTATTAAATGCAAATAAATTTGTAAATGATGAAAATATTAATAGACCATTGTATGAATTAAAAAATAATATTGACTATCTTCTACAATTTGTTGATGGAAATAAAACTTTATTAAGTGGTGTTTTTGGAAATTTATTAGATTTTAATAAAGAAGGTAGAAGAATAACATTTAATGGTGGTAAATTTGATTCATATAAAAAAGTTCATTTATGGACAGCTTATGATAAATTAGAAGTTTCAAATGATAAAGACTTATTTTGGGATTCAGATAATAAAAGATTAGTTTATAGTGGAGTTGAATCATCAACAGTATCTCGATCAAAATGGTTTGAAAGAGAAATTTTCATTCCTGAAAATTTAAGAGATCAACATTTAATTTTTGCTATTAAAGCTTCTGGTTGTCAACAAAAATTTAATTGGACTGAAAATAATTTTGTTTGTGAAGACATTGCTATTGAAATTTTAGGACCAGAATTAAATGTAAAAAAAGTTGTTTCAGTTGGAAAATGGGAAAACCATGGATATTTTGAAAATTTTCCGGTTTATAGTCCAAAAATGATTACTCAAATTATACCATTTAAAACATCAAAATTTACAGATCATGTTCGAATTAAAATTTATAGAACTGTAAATGAAAATTATTTACATGTTGATAAAATGTATCTTGGGTTACCAACTATATCATATTTTAATAATTCTCATAAATATGAAATAAAAAAAATTGATATTAATGAATTTTTTGATTTTGATAATAATTGTACTAAATTAGGTGCTTCTCATGTTCTTGGACATAAAGTTCCAGATGTACTAAAAAATATTGTAGGAAATGATTTAATGACTTGGTATTATTTTAATATAGTTTTAAGAAATTTAATGTATAAATCATCATTTCTTAAATCTGGTTCAAATAATAATTTTGATATTTTAAATGAAAATGAATTAGATATAGATAATATGTTAGATATAGAACATGTACAAGGTGTAATAAATTGTAATACGAATAAGAGAATATATACAGTAAATCATTTAAATTTAGATAAAAGTATTTTTAAAGTAAGACTTGTGACAGTGGAAACCCCATGGAATTCCCAAATGGGAATCCCACCTGTAGAGTATGAACAAATTTATGCAACAATTTGTAATATTCAAGATTCATCATTTCAAGTTGTATTATCTGATTTCCCCCCCACAGATGGTTATAAAATTCATTGGTTTTTAGGAAATATATTTTCACCTAAAAAATTTATTCAAAGTCTTTCATTACCAACAATTCAAAATAGTCCACCATTCTGCATAGATAAAAATATTATTCAAAATGATTATAATTCACTATTCAATTATGAGCAATTAAATGGATAAAATATGAGTAATACAGATAACTTAACTCATTCAAAAATATTTTTAGCAAATAAATTACAATTAAATAATGAAAAAGAGCAGTCATTTATTGAAGAGAATGAAAGTTATTTGTATTTTAAAGATAAATATTTGCAAAATTATATAAATCCAGATGGTAATAATTTTTCAGAATTATTGACAAATATATCTTTGAAAACTTTAATTGATAATAAAATTATTTTTGAAAATAAAGATGATTTTGAAAATTCCCCTGTTGGTGTTTTATATGAAAATGGAAAACTCATTTTTAAAGATCATAATATTTCAAAATTAGAAGAAATTTATAATTGTGTTTATTCTGGTTCTGATAGAGTTTCACTTCTTGATTTGGTAAAAGATTTAGAACTATTTTCTATATATAAAAGAATTCCTAATTTTGGATTGGTTTATGATTTTCAATACAAGAAAATGGATTTTTCAAATTATAAATATGCAAATTTCTTTAATTGTTTTTCAGGTGAATTGGATTTTGGTTATTTTTCTATTGATAAAGTTATTAATGATGAATATACAATAAAAAAATATCAAAATTATTTATTTTTAAAAGCACAAGAATCTGGCGGAACAACTTCTGTTGCTCCTTATTCTGGATGGTTGGATGGTTTAGAATATCGTTTATTTGGTTGGATAGATATTGATAAACTAGCATTTTTAAATGCTCAAAATGAATTTTTAGCTGATCAAAGTCAAACATTATCAATAGTAACAAAAAAGTTTTTAGACAGAAAAAAGTCATTAGTTTATCTTATTTTAAATTATGTAAATGGAATTTGGCAATTAAATTCTAATAATAAAATTTTTGAAACAGGTTTTAGAATAGTTGATAAATCATCACAAATGCAACTTGATATTATTGGATTAAAAAATGGATTAAGGAAAATAATTTCACAATCATTAAAATTAGGATATGTTGGTGATTTATTAAATCCAAATAATCCAACAAATGTTGCTGGATTAAATGTTGATTTATGTGATTTAGCATGTAAGAAAGTTTATGTAAATAAATGTGATGGAACATTATATGAAAAGAATTGTAATGATATACAAACAACAGATGGTACTTTAGAAGATAAAATTGTTGGAAAATCACATTTAATTTCTCCACAAATAAAAATTCATACAAGAAATGATTTAAGAGTATTATTTCCTGATTTATTGAATACTATTGATCCAATTCATTGGACAACAGGAAATATGAAAAATGTAAGATCTGAATCAGTTGTAAAATTATTAAATGATTTGAAAAATAAATTTGGTGGAAGTAATTATGAAGTTTCAAATTTAAATCAAAATAGAGCTTTCCATTATGCAGATGGAACATTCTTTAAAGGATTTACAACAGGTGGATATTATCATAATAAGATATTAGGAGATACATATCAATGGGGTTGTGCTGATGTTGATGAAGTATGGAATGGAATTGCTTGGTCTATTGCTCAATCTTCTCCAATAGCAAGAAGAGGTCTTGGCATTGGTGGTGGAAAATCATCTTTATTTATTCATGGATGGGGATCAAGACCAATTTGGTCAACAAGAATTTCTTTAAATAATTATGATATTTTTTCAAACCCACAGTTATTTGATAATAATTCCAAATTCTATAAATTAGATTTATATAATTTACAAACATTATTAGATCAACAAGATCAAAATAATAATTCTGGTGGATCAGGTGAATCAGGTGGTTCAGGTGGATCAGGTGAATCAGGTGGTTCAGGTGGATCAGGTGAATCAGGTGGTTCAGGTGGATCAGGTGAATCAGGTGG
>JANWZV010000059.1 GCA_025061805.1 Candidatus Dojkabacteria bacterium
GGGATTATAGGGAAGGAAAACGTTTCTGTCCGTTGAGCTAATAAACCTTGAATTTTACCATATCGTGGGATTATAGGGAAGGAAAACAAACGATTAAAGAAAACTGTCAACAAAGTAAAAAAATATATAGCTTTAGTTTTAGTGTATTATTACAGGGAAGAAAACAGTTTCACATTGTATTCAATGATTAATTTTAATGTGCTACAAACACTTAGATTAGAATTATTTGATCGAATTAGCAAAAGTACTATTTGCTATAGATTTAACATTTAACATAGCTGTTAAACTTTTTATTTAAATTGAATGATAAACTAGCTAAAAATCACCTAACTAAGATATTCTTGTCTATGAAAAGGTAATTAAACACTTAAATATTCTTACTTAATACTTGTAAAATAAAACTATAAATTTTTATACAAATTCTAATTTATAATTAGAATTTAATAAAATGAATTGGTAGTTAGAATTAAATTAAAATAGATTAACGACTAAAAACTAGTTACAACTAAAATCTAAAATATAGATTTATTTTGAATTGCCACAGGGGAAATTTTTTTGAAATACAATCTGGTATACTAGAATTATTTAAGCAAGTTATTTTAAGTTAGTCCATAAAATATGTAAAGCAAGGATTTATACTTAAAAATTTCTTACTTAAAAAGACTAGTAAAATTAATTAATTGTAAAACAATATAACTGGTCTTACGCTAACTTTTTTGAAATTAAAACATCTAATTTGTATTGTGTTAATGAATTATCAATACAAATACGTCCTATCATTAAACATTCAAATAAATAATATCGGTTGGAGTATAATAGAGATACAAGAACGTACAAACAATCAAAATGTTGAAATAATACCACTACGCATTATTAGAATTGGTGTTAGAGAATTTGACAATCCAACAGAAGAAATTGAACAAATAAAAAATTACATCGATAAAAAATCAAAAAAACGTATAAAACTAACGAATAAGATAAAAGAATTTTTAGAACAAGTAAAAATAAATTTACCAACAAAGTACACCTCTAATCCATACAAAATATTCTTACAAGCAACAAATAAACTAATTAGCAACGAAGAACTATCTCAAGTTATACTTTATATAGCAAAAGGCAAAATAGTTAATGTTCTAAATCATAAAAAGGAAAGAGCAAAGTTAAATAGCCATCACGTACAAGATTTTGTAAGCAAAGATATTAATCAAACTAAAAATAACGAATTCAATCTAAATAATATTGATCTAAACTTTAGTGTAGAAAATATCGATTTGTTAAAAGACTATTCATTAAAAGATAAACTAAATTCGCTACAGCCAATACATAATATTATAAATGATAATAAAAATAGATCAGAAAATAATAACTATAAAATACAATTTTTAGTAGAAGAATTAAAAACAATTTTAGAATCACAACAAAAATTTGGTAATGCAAAATTAACAGATGAAGTGATACAAACGATATTAAATATTTTTAAATTTAGATCAAAACCTAATACTAAAGATGAAAAAGAAAAGTTCTTAGGTCGTTGTCAATTTTTTAAAAAAGAAAAAAGAGCTCTAAGACTATATAAATCATCTGATTTATTTGTTCTTTGGCAAAAAATTAATAGCTTAAAGCTAGTATATAAAGATAAAGAAAAAATAGAAGTTACTAAATTAAACAATGATCAAAGAAAAAAAATATTTGAAAAAGTTAATAAAATAGGTAAATTAACTTATACAGAAATACGAAAATGTTTGAAGTTGCCTAACAGCATAGTATTTTATAGCTTATTGAATGCATACGATAAAAAACAATTAAACGAAATCGAAGATACAGTGTTTGTAGAACTTAAAAGTTTTAATTTATTGAAAAAAATATTTTATAGTTGTCCTACAACATTCGAAAAAATAATAACAAATGAAAACCTACACGATAAAATAATTGATGCTATATATTGGTCATGTACAGATATAGAGTTGATTAAAGCCTTAGAAAAACTAGAACTAAATTTAGATGAAATACAAAAGATATTGGTAGCTTTGAAAGAAAATAAAAATATAAATGCAACTTTGCATATATCAAAAAAAGCTATAAAACTTATACTGCCTTTTTTAGAAAAAGGCTTATCTTATTGCGAAGCAGTAGAGCAAGCAATTCCTAAAAAAAATCGTAAAAACCTTACTCTAAGAAATACATTTTTACCATGTATAGATATTCAAAAAGTCAAAAAAGCTATTTTTCTTAGACCTTTTGGTCAAACAAGAAAACTAATTAATACAATAATTAAACATTACGGTAGCCCATGTTTCATACACATAAAATTAAGCAAAGACTTTAATATAAATGATTACGAAAAAGAAAAATTTACAGAATCAATGTTTTTTTACAATGAAAGAAAAGAATCAGTAGAAAATATATTAAAAGAAGAATTTAAATTGTTAAACCCATCAGTAATTGACATTATTAAATATGAGCTTTGGGAGGAACAAAATCATAAATGTGCATATAGCGGTGAACCAATCTATCCTGATGATTTATTTGAATATCAAAATGCTAAAATCGATTGTATTGTACCATTTAGTAGAACATTCGATAATACCAAATCAAATCTAGTTTTAATACGTACATCAGAACACCACAAAAAAGGTAATAAAACACCATTTGAATATTTTGGTAATCAACAAGAAAGATGGAACAAAATAAGATCTTTGTGGGAATCATGGCTAGATACTGGTAGAATAAGTTCAACAAAATTTAGGAAATTATGTACAAAACAATCTAGTAGAAAAACAGTAAAAGACTTAATGAATACAAACCTAAATGATAATAGATATCTTGCAAAATACATAAAAACTTTTATCAAATCTAGTCTTAAATTTAACGATAACGTATTTAAGAGCTACAAAAAAAGAATATATACTTTCAATCATATACTAACAAATGAACTAAAAAACTATTATGGATTCAAAAACAATGATTCAACAGATTTTTTACGCGAGTCTGTTTTAGATTCAATATTATTAGGAATAGTTAGCCCAAGCTTTATTCAAGAATTAAAAAGATACTACGAAAATAGAGAAATATATCAAAAAACTAAATTCCCTGAGCCATGGAGAAATTTTAGAGATGATGTCAACATTAGAATATATTCTAAAAATCCTATAGAAGAACTAAAAAATACAAAGTTAGCAAATCGCTATGAAGATATAACAAATCAAATTAGGCCGTTATTTATTTCTAAAATGACTAACAAACATATAATTCAAAAATATTTGAAACAGCAATTTTTACAAAATACTTAAATTAATAAAAATTTCATAAACCTTTTATATATTTCGTTAGATTCATTAAATAAGACATACTTAAAATACAAGTGTTATCATGAAGCCTAATATTAATCCCAAAATCCATGAAGCAATTACATCTAGTAAATAATGTTTACCTTCTAAGATCCGAATTATACCAGGAAGAACAGCTACAAAAACATATATAGTAATTAATGAGCTATTAAAACTAAAATATTTCAGTCTGTCTAATATGTTTAAAGTAACCGTAACAAAAAAAACAGAATTAAATGCATGAGAAGAAGGAAAAGAATATGAATTTATTTTCACACTATCTCCGTAAAATGGTCTAGAACGTTTAAATATGTTTTTTAAAATAATCTCTATGACAATAAAACTAACAAATAACGATATGCAAAAAATGATTAAATTAGTTATCACATAATCGCTTGCTAATAATATCAAAACAAATATAAAAAAAGCACCATAAAACTTATTAAGTATTGATAGTAAACGAATAAACATAGGTGGTATTACATTCCTTGTAAAAAAATAAATTTTATACGATAATTTCTCGTCTAGCCTAAGTAAGTTTTTGAGCATATTTTTTAACATAATGTTATTTTATTTGATTGTAATAGTAACAGTTTATTGTAATAGTTTTTAGTCAAATTTGTATATAGAAACAATACAAAAAAAATTACCGATTCTACAAATAACGTTAAAATTAAAGGAATATTTTTCCTTAATAAGAATCAAACAAATTCACAAGAATTTTTTTGTGTTTGTTCCATTAATCTTTTCAAAAAATCTATTTACAGAAAAAGTACTGTTGTCGTCAATCACTTTTATTAATTTTTATTTAATGTCCGCACTAGTTTATGTTATAAATGACTACATAGATATTGAAAATGACAAAAAACATCCAACAAAAAAATATAGACCACTTGCTAGTGGCAAAGTTTCAAAAACAGAAGCAAAAATACTTATATTAGTATTACTAATAATAAACATATTCTTTTCCATATTCTGGTTGTCAATAAACAATTACGCTACATTAATAGTGTTACTATTATTCTTGGTAAATAACATTACATATACTCTAAAAGGTAAACAATTTTATCTAGTAGATATTATTCAAATAGCTTTCGGATATGTTTTAAGAGTTATTGGAGGATCATTAAGCATTAGTGTTATGCCTTCTATGTTTCTTGTTTTAGTTACATTTACTTTGACATTTAGCATTGGAATGGCAAAAAGAATCAGAGAGATTCAAATCAATGGAATAAAGTCTAGAGTTTCTCTTGTTCAATATAACAAAATAAATTCTCGGAAACTTTTATTTCTTTCTTTGTTGGCTTTAAACATATTTTATGCCATATATACTTTACTTACGTATGATCAAAAACGTACAATTATGTTTAGTATCCCTTTCGTTATTATGTTATCGCATCTATTTGCTAAAACTATTTTACATAGCAAAGAACTAGAAGATGATCCAAGTATTGTTTTTTTAAAAAGTAGAAGAAACCTTGTTTTACTAGTGATTACAATAATAATCTTAATCATATTGATATATGTATAAAATATTTGTACACATTGGACAAAAAATTTTTAATCATATTCCAATAACTTTAAGCATAATTATTTTAGTTACAATGTTATTTTTTATTCAGCCCAAAAATTATGGAGACGGCTCTGAATACCATATAATGTTGCAATCGTTTGTAAATCATTTGAGCCCAGAACAAAGAGAAAATGATGCAAATAAATTAGTAGAATATGCACAAAAAACTGGTGGAAGTACTAATCCAAATATATTTATTGAATACAAATATTCGGGATATTTCCCAGATAAATACGGTAACTTACATTCATATCATTTTTGGCTATACTCATTAATGGTACTACCTGTTAGAGTTATAGTGGAACTAATAGGCTTAAATCCTTTGATTTCGTTTCAAGTATTTAACTCACTGGTACTATTAATGTTTTCTATTCTTCTTATTAAGTTATATAAGCATCAAAGTTTAGTTATTTGGATGTTATCTGTTGTAAATATTTCAATTTGGTTTATATATTGGAACCACCCAGAATATGTATCATACATTTTTGTACTAATCTCAATGATTTTATTTTCTAAAAACTACATATTTTGGAGTATATTACTTTCTAGTACAGTAGCAAATCAAAATCCACCGATAATATTTTTAAGTATCGCGTACTTCTTAATTTTTTTTACTAGACAAATATTTAAGTATAAAAAATTAGCACATCTAATTAGACAAAGTACTTTACCATTACTTGCTTTATCAGTAGGATTCTTAAGTTATGTATTTTATTATATATATTACGACCATCCTAATTTAATAACAAAAGTTGGAGCAAGTGATTTTTCTCTAATTAGTATTCAAAGGATATTTGAATTATTATTAGATCCTGGAATTGGCTTGTTTGTATTTAATCCATTTATAGTAACAATTTTGTTTATGCTTCCAATTTATTCAATATTTAAATTACTTAAAAATAGATATTCAGTATCTGAGTTAATAAATTCGAAATATTTTTTGTATATATTCTTATTTGGTATTTTGATCTTAATGTTAGCTTTTTCTAGTTCAACGTTAAATTGGAACCACGGTACAACAGGACCATCTAGATATACAATATGGTCTATACTACCAACTGGAATATTTTTTTTGATTGAAATAATAGAAAAATTAAGTATCACCAAACAGGTTAATAAGAAAATCAAAAAAGCTTTTACTTTTTACGTACTTATTTGTATTTTATATTCTATTTCTATTGTACTTATTGGATTTTCTATTAGTAGATTTGGACATTTAGGATTTAACATTTTTCAAAGAATTTTGCTTTCTCATATTCCACAAATATATAACCCGTCACCACAGATATTTATTGAAAGAGCTATAGGAATGGAAATTGATGCAAATTATGATTACGATAAAATTTTTATCTATTTTATAGATAAACAATGCCAAAAATCCATTACATCAATACAACACATATCTGAATTAGAAAAAATTTGTAATAAAAAACCAAAAATTGATTATTGTTTCAATCAAAAGCAGTGCTATTTTAGTTTTAAATAGTTTTTGGTTTATATTAATATTAAGTAGTAAAATTGCAAGCATATTTTATTTACTTAGTTTAATCCCTCTTTACAACAAGCTACACTAAATTTATTTAGTAAAATTGCATTTTAACATTGTAAATTAATTAATATCTTTCACTTTTTATTTTCTTTTACTTTAAATTTTTAAATTCATTTCGTTGAATTTAAAATTCACAAAATATCGTGAATTAGTAAACTAACAAATATCAAATATTCGGAATGATCTAAAAATATTTTTTGAAATCTTTGAAATATTTTTAGATAAAACTACTTGACATTTAAAAATAGATACTTATATAATTTTTTGGGATTATAGGTTGGGAAGATAAGGATTAAACCGAGAAGCTCTAGTCCTACATTCTTAGTGGGTGTAGGGCTATCTTCTTTTTTTGTTTTTGTGTTTTGCATTTGTGTATTCTGTGTATAAATTTTTTGAAGTTTAATTTGGTAAAGTGAGTGCGAAAATGACTAGTTTTAATTTATGGAAGTATATATTTATAGATTATAATTCGATAATTAATAAAAGATTAGTTATTATTGTTACTTTTAAATTGCTATTTAGCTTAATTTTACTATATATCATTTAAGTTTCGCATATTATGTCTGATGCTACACAAGAAAAAAAGAATAATATTACAAA
>JANWZV010000005.1:0-32026 GCA_025061805.1 Candidatus Dojkabacteria bacterium
AAATATTATATTTTAAATTTAAAATAATTTTAATAGTTAAGTTATATATTATATTTAATATACTAACTTAGTATTTAATATACATTAAAATTAATGTTATTTGTATAATTAAAATGTTAAATAATCTATAAAAATGAAATTAATTAGAAAAATATTATATTTATTATTACTATGTAACTTAGGTCATTTCGATTATAGCAGGACTTGTCCGTATATTTGTCCTAATTATTTGATATAAACGTATGTATTGTTTTTATATTAATTTAATATAATTATAAGTATGTTTAGAATGGATAAAACCAATTTTATTTTTTAATAATTTATTATGTCTAATAGAAAGATAAATTTAGTATGGGATTTGGAGTCTTTATGTAAAGATAAGAATGATGTTTTACAACAATTAAGTGTAGTTACTGATAAAGTAAATAATTTTGTTGAAAAATGGAAAAGTAGAAGTGATTATTTAGTTGATTCAAAAGCTTTATATGAAGCTTTGTCTGATTACGAGAGTTTATTTAGATATTATGGATCAGGTGGTAATTCTGAATATTACGTATCGTTAAAAAGTCAAATATATCAAGATGATCCTTCTACAAAAGCTCTATACGCAACAGTTTATGATCAAGTAATTCGCAATCAAAATAATCTTATGTTTTTTGAAGTTAATATAAGTAAAATTCCTTTGGATCAGCAAAAAATATTTTTGTCTAATCCGCACTTGTTACCATATAAACACTATTTAGAAAATATTTTTAAATTTTCAAATCATATACTATCTGTAGATGAAGAAAAGATTATTAATTTGTTTTCAACAAATGCGAAAAGCAAATGGGAAAAAATGGTTCAAGAGCTCCTCTCAAAAGAAGTAAGATTGCTAGATACTAGAAAAGGTAGAAAAAAAGTATCTTTTGAAGTAATTTTGGCTCAGACAAGAGATATAGACTCAGAATATAGGAGGAAAGCATCAATTGCTTTAAATAATATATTTAAAAAATATCTAGATGTTGCAGAACATGAGTTGAATGCTATTCTTGAATACAAAAAAATTATTGATAGTATTCGTAATTATTCTAGACCCGATCAAAATAGACATTTACAAGATGATATTTCATCAGCTACTGTTGATGCATTGGTGAATGCAGTATCGAATAAATATTATTTGTCTAAAAAATATTATGAAATTAAATCAAAATTATTAGGAAAAAATAAAATTTATTACTACGAAAGAGCAGTTCCAGTATTATTTCAGAACGTTACCAGACGTACTACTAGCCAAACTTATTCTTACGAAGATTCTTTTAATTTTATTTTAAAAGTTTTAGAAAACATAGATTCAGAATTTGCTTACATACTAGAAAATCTTAACGAAAATAGTTTAATTGATGTTTTACCTAAAAAAGGTAAAAGAAGTGGAGCTTGTTGTTTTCATAATTTATTAACTCAACCTACATATATTTTGTTAAACTTTAATAATACGTTGAATGATGTACTCACTTTTGCTCATGAACTAGGACATGCGATTAATAATGAATTAATAAAGAAAAAACAAAATGCATTAAACTTTGCAACTCCTATTTCAACTGCTGAAGTAGCTTCTACTTTTATAGAAGATTTAATTCTTGAAGAATTAATCAAAAATGCTAATTCAGAAGAAAGGTTAGAATTAATTATGACTAAGCTTGATAGTGACATAGCTTCCATATTTAGACAGATAGCGTTGTATCAGTTTGAACAAGAATTACATGATACCTATAGAAAAAATGGTTATTTGTCTAAAAATGAAATAGGTAAATTATTTAAAAAGCATATGCAGAATTACTTAGGAGATTATGTTGTATTTGATAATGATTCAGAAAATTGGTGGATCTATTGGAGTCATATTAGAATGTATTTTTACGTCTATTCTTACGCAAGCGGGTTGTTGATATCAAAATCATTTCAGCACATGCTTAAAAAAGATAAACAGTTTATATCAAAAGTAAAGACGTTTCTGTCTGCTGGTGCATCTGATAGCCCAGAAAATATTTTTAAAGGTCTTGGAATAAATATACAAGATTCTTCTTTTTGGGAAATGGGATTATCTGAAATAGAGGAGTTGATTTTGTATGTTGAAAAACTATCACAAAAATTTTAGTGAATTTAGATTCATTGGTTACATTTTTATGAAAAGAAGTCGGAGAGACAGGACTCGAACCTGCAACCCCACGCTCCCAAAGCGTGTATTCTAGCCAATTGAACTACTCTCCGTATAAAACAAATTTTATTATAGATGATTTGATTAACTAACAATACGCAAGTTCATTATATCATATATGCGTTTTGAATAATGTTTAATGTATTCAGGTTGACTTATTGCTATATATTTACGAAGCTAACTCCTTGTATACCATCAAAATCACGTTGATTAGAGGTTAGAATATCGTACTTTTTAATAATTGCTGTGGCAGCAAGTAATGCTACTGCCATAGTCACGTTAGAACGCCTTAATATTTCTCCTGCTTTTTCAGCAATTTCTTGATCTATGTCTAAAACTATAAAATATTTCTCTATGAATTCTCTAACTTCACTACTTAGTGAATTATCTTCTAAAGTTTTGCTAGCAAATATCTCTGTAACTATAGAAGCAGTGATTGCTAAATTGTAATTTTCATAAGCGATAGGTAGTAGTCCTTTGCCTGTTTTTAAATAGTCTATTATAACACTAGAATCAACTAATATTGTTTTTTTCATAATGATTTATTTAACAAGTATTTTTTTAAACTATAGGCTTAATTATTTTGTTTCTATAGTTAACTTCTATTTGGTTTAATCTATCCCAAACAACAAAATCATCAATATTCCCATTATTTTCTTTATCACTACTATCTAGAATATCAGTGCTAGGTGTACTTTCTTTTTTGGAAATAGATAAAGCTTTAACCTGTGGTACAATTTGGGCCGGTTCATCTTGTTGTTGTAAATCCAAATCACTACTTTTTTGGCCTTTGCTAAACTTAGCATTACTTATATCCTCGACGTTTTCTATTGGTATTTTTATTATCTTGTATCTTGTTTTACCATATGAAGTTAATATAACTTCTCCATAATCATCTACCAATGTAAAAATGTCACCTGTTTTACTTTTTATTTCTGTTAAAGTAGCATATATTTTACCATCTTTAGACTTATACATATGTTCTACATAACATATATTTTAACTATAATATCCTTTTTTTACATTAAAATCAATATTGTAAATTGTATTATTATATACTTATGTATATTTTTATTAAAACAATAATATAAAATTTTTTTATTTTTTGTTATTCTTTTAGCAGATATTTTAAAAACAAGTTTTGTATGATAAGTATTGATGAACTTATAAAAATACTTCTTGGTGTAAGTATATCTTTTGGTATATTACTAATATCTTTTGGTATTTTTAGATTGTTTATTGAAAGTTCTGTATTTATAAGACATTTACGTAAGTCTGTAAATAATTTTAATAATTTAGCTGAACTTTTGACAAAAGATTATCAACATGTGAAAAATTTTGTGACTCACTCTATAAATCTTTCTAATATGCTCTCAGGTCTTGCTTCAATATTGATAAATTTTGTTTTAGATAAACAAAAAGATAAGAAGAAAGGTAGTAAAGAAAGCTCGGTTTAAGTAAATATTTTATTTTGTCACATTGAAGATCTTGTACGCAATTAATTTTCCCAATTTCTAGCTTAGCTAGTGATTATATTGACTGTATAATCATTATGTCTTATAATAGTAATAAGATTTAGTATAATCTACTGTTAATTGTTATTATGTTAACAAGTTAAAAATTTTTATATATGTCTAGCAATAAATCGAATTTTGTGCATAGTAATTTAAAAAAACAGTTAATAAAAAAATATGCATCTCATGAAAAAGATACTGGATCACCTAAAGTCCAGATAGCTTTAATGACAGCTAGAATTAAGTACATTACTAGTCATTTACAAAAACATAAAAAAGATCATGCTTCCCGCCGTGGTTTGCTACAAATTGTAGGTGCACGTAGAAGAATGATAAAATTTTTAGAAGGAATTGAAGGTGAAGAAGCAGTGAAGAAGTTTTTGAACGAGTTAGAAAATATGAGTTTAAATTTGCAGGAATAAATTGAAATTGAGTTGGTAGTTTTCATTTTTCCACGCAATATCCCCGTAACGTAAAAATTTTAAGTTTTTAATTATTTATCTGTGTAGATTATTTGTTGTAAATTTATAATAGAATTAATGAATTAATAGATTTAATTGAATATATTTGGAAATGCTAGCTATATTTAGATTAATCAAGAAACATAATAATAGACATATTAAAGTATATACTCCTAAAGTCGCAAAAAATTACAAAAATCAAATTATTCGCAGAAAATATAAACGTTTATACATATTTTTTAATACTTTTGTAAAGAATTTTAAAAAAATTTCAATTATTTTAGTTTTGTTAGCATTTTCTTTTACTGCATATTTTTTTTTAAGTAGTTACATTAGAAATTTACATCAAAATCAGTATGAATTTTTTATTTTTGCTGATAGTCAAGAATTATCAAAAAAATTATATGAGTACATAATTAGCAATAAAAGTACTTTTAATGGTTTGGACAAATTAAATATGATCGAAATAATATCAACTAATTTTAATATATCAAAAGAAGCAATTTACCTTTGGAAGTTTGGAATTAATAAGATTTTTATTGACATAATTGAACTAAGTCCAGATTTATCTATATTTCATTTAGATAAAGTACTACTTGTTGATAAAAATTTAAAGGTTATTAAACAAATTGAAGCACTAAGTTCTTTATCTCTATCTCACGAGGATATTTTGTTATTAAAAGATCTAATAGAACCAAATGATGAGTTTATAAAATCTAAGTATATTGCAGACGTTGCTAACCAAACAACAGTGAAAAATATAAAATGGGAAACAGTTAAAATAGAAGACAAAATTAAAATGTTGCACAAAGAAAAATCTCGTGTAATAGATAAGATAAATACACACTATATTCAGAATAGAAAAATATTAATAGATAAAAACTTAGAAAATATACCAGTTTTGATTAGTGCTGTTGGTATTGAAAAAATAAATAACAATATTTTTAATTTTATTAATACCCTAGAAAATGTTTTTGAATCGAGAAACATTAACCTAGATATGATGATATTATTAGACGATTTATCTATTCAAGTTAAATCAGGACAAAAGTTATTTTTGTTTTCTCAAAAAAGATCAATTGAGGATCAAATAGTAGATTTTGATTCTTTGATTTATAACAACATACTTGCTAGATATAACTTCTTTGACTTAAGATCTAAAGTGATTGTAACAAAATAACTTATTATTACAGCTTAATTACTAACTTAAATAAACTAAAGCTAAATATTTGCTAACTTTATATTCTTGGATTAAAATATACAAATATATGTTTATATGTTAATCTGTTATGTGGTCGAAAGATATGGGAAACGTAGTTACTGCAATAGATATAGGATCGCATAAAGTTGCTGTTGGTATTGCAATAGTTGATAGTGATAACAAGATAAAAATAGTAGGTGAATCTACCTACTCTTCTATGGGTATTAAAAAGGGAGAAATAACAGGTATAGATGATGCTACAAATGCAATTGCAAATGCATTATCCATTGCTGAACGTATGGCTGGCTTATCTGTGTCGTCAGCATATGTTTCAATTAATGGACGTCAAATATTATCAAACAACAATAAAGGAGTCGTTGCAATATCAGATGTAGAAATATTGGAAGATGATGTACGCAGAGCTCTAGAACAGGCAAGAACCATAGCAATACCGTCGTCTAGAGAGATAGTTCATTTGATACCTAGACAATTTATTGTAGATCAGCAAAGTGGTATTAAAGTCCCTGTTGGTATGACTGGTTCTAGATTAGAAGTAGATGCACATATAGTTTCTGCTCCGTTAACTTATATACATAACATAGAAAAATGTATTCAAAGTATAGGTTTAAAAATTGATGGATTTGTATTTACAGGTTGGGCTTCTGCACAGGCTGTACTAACTTCTACGGAAAAAGAATTAGGAGTAGTACTTCTAGATATTGGAGCTGGAACTGTATCCATATGTACATTTGAAGATGACGCAATCACTTTTTCTTCTTCGATACCATTAGGTGGGAGTAATGTTACTAGAGATTTAGCTGCCGGATTGCGTTTATCTTTAGAAGATGCAGAGAGAATAAAAGTTAATGCTTTAGAATTACTTAATGATAGCAGTAAAAAGAAAAAAAATATACATGTAAAAGAATTAAAGCCTAAAGAACCAACAAATGTAGAAAATGGTGACAAAGAACAACAAGTTAATCTAAAAAGTAAAGATGAATATGAAAATAAAATTACGGAACAAGATATTGATTTCGATTCAGATATTATTGATGTAACGTCTTTGGGAATAGAAGGAATAAAAACTATATCTAAGAAATTGTTTATTGAATATACGCAGGCAAGAATGGAAGAGATTTTTAAAATAGTAAAGGATCATATAGAAGAAGCAGGGTTTCAATATAAGTTACCTGGTGGTATTGTATTAACTGGTGGAGGATCTTTGTTACCTGGATTAACAAGTTTATGTAAAGAAATTTTTGGAGTACCTGCTAGAGTAGGTTATCCAAAAGGTGTAACTGGATTAGTTGACGGTTTAATGAGCCCATCTTATTCTGTATTAATAGGTTCCTTGCTATGTGCAGTTAATGATGGAGGACAAAAAATTCAAGGCAGGGTCAAGTCTAGATCTCCTTTTAGAAAAACTAATGTATCTAGCGAAGACTCTATAATCGGTAAGATATCTTCTTTTGTAAGAAAAATTTTGCCTGTTTAAGAAATATATAATATCTACCTGAGGTTAGTTTAGATTTTGTCAATGTATGATAAATTTGTTCATTTTAGTAAAAGTTGAGCAAATTTTTGCTACATTCTTGAATTTATTTTAAGAAGATACTTGACAAATATACTATAAAGTTATTAGTATTTATTTATATAGTTTTTACTATTTGTTATATTATAGTGTTGTAGTTTATGTTAGTAAAACCCCAATCCCCAACATTATCTGCTAAAATAAAGGTAGTTGGAGTAGGTGGTGCTGGTGGTAATGCTATAAATACAATGATTTCTGAATACAACATACAGGATGTTGAATTCATAGCTATTAACACTGATGCACAAGCTTTAGCTAATTCCAAAGCTGATGTTAAGCTTAGAATTGGTGAACAAATTACTAGAGGTTTAGGAAGTGGAGGTAATCCAGTTATTGGTAGAAAAGCAGCTGAAGAAAGTGTAGATCTTATACATGAAAATTTAGCAGGTGCCGATATGATATTTATTACCGCAGGAATGGGTGGGGGTACTGGGACAGGTGCATCGCCGATTATAGCTGGTATAGCAAAAAATTTAGGTGCTCTAACGGTCGGTGTAGTAACTAAGCCATTTCATTTTGAAATGAAGAAAAGAATGGATGCTGCTTTAAAAGGTATAGAAGAACTTAGAGAAAAAGTAGATACTTTGATTGTAGTTCCTAATCAAAGATTACTAGAAATACTAGACAAAAGCGTTTCTTTTTGGGATGCTATGAAAAAAGCAGATGATGTGTTAGCGCAAGCTGTGAAAAGTATTGCTAATCTAATAACGCAAACTGGATTGATTAACGTAGATTTTGCAGATGTACGTTCAGTCATGGATAATGGTGGTCCAGCTTTAATGGGGATAGGAAGAGCTAATGGAGACAATAGAGCAGTATTAGCTGCAAAAATGGCTACGGAAAGTCCTCTTTTAGAAGTTTCTATCGACGGTGCAAAAGGTGTTTTATTTAATATTGTAGGTGGAAAAGATTTAGGAATGATGGAAATTAGTGCAGCAGCTGAAATTGTAAAAGAAAGAGTATCACCAGATGCTACTTTCATATTTGGAGCTAGTATAGATCCTGCTATGGAAGATTACATAGAAGTAACAGTTTTGGCTACTGGTTTTGATGCTGATTACTATAACGCGGAAGTTTTGGGTATTGGAGGTATTAAGAATAACAGCGTATTTTTTGATAAAAGTAAAAAAGATCAAAGCTCATTATCTTCACCTATAAATAGTAATAAAACAAAATCAGATGTTTCTTCTTTGCTAAATGATGAATCGTTAGAAGTTTTACCTAGCTACTTGCGTAAGAAATCATAGCATAATATAACAATATTATATTTTTTGAGTTAAATAATTTTTATACAGCTGCTTTTACAACTATATTTCCCTGGCAATAACTACGAATCTATTGTGGTTGCTACCCAAAGGATAGCAAGTAAATAAAGTTAATGTTCTTTTTCCTCTAGTACCGTTGATAATAGATATATCAGTTGGCTCGACTATTCTAGTCTTGCTTACTAAAAACTTATAATCGCGATTGTCTATATGTAATATTACTTCATCTCCTATTTTAATTTCAGGTAGAAAAGAAAAAGCTAGCATCGGATTATTTCTACTAGGTCCGTAGCTGAGAGTTGTACTATGACCATATATAACTATATTATTTTTTATTTCAGATATTGGCAGACCCGTTCCTTTAAAATGAGCTAAAGTTCTTTCTAGTATCGGCATATATATTTGTTCTGACGTACTATCTACGTTAGGTGTAACGGGCAGTCTATTTATATTAAGAGATGGTATTGATATATAAAATATGTTATTGTAGTTAAAGCTAACAGTATCAGGAAGTAATACATTTTCACTCATTGCTTTTTTTGTTAAGTCCTCTAAATTTTCAGCTTTTCCTATATAAAAATTAACGTCTATGAATGTTTCGGATACTGGTGATACGTTACCTTGATTTAGATAACCTATATTTTTTATTATCTCTTGTTGGATTTCAGGGAATAATTGCTTATAAATTATACTTAAACCAAATATTATTAAAATTGTTGGGATTGTGATACTCGCAATTTTAGAATGCGATAGAGATTCTATTAAAAAATTGTATAATTCGCCAAAAAATTTACCTATCGTGTATTTTTTTTTGTATGGTGTAGTATTGATATAACTAAGATACTTATTATAAAATAAAAGAAGGTTATTATTTTTTTTTAGGTTCTTTGCATTATTATTGCCAAACGCATCAAAAGTGTATTTATTCATTTAGATTTGTACAACATAAAAATTAAAAATAAATTACTGACCAAAATTTTAAGTGTAGTTAAAATACGTAGAGTTAATACAATTTTTATTGTTCTGTATAAATAATCATACTTTTTATCTAATTGCTATGTCAATAAATGCCGATGATAAAGAGAAAGTTAAATTAATACTAGAAAAAGGTAAAAAACAAGGATACGTAACGCATGACGATATATTAGATGTTTTTCCTGATATAGAAGATAACTTAGAGTTGCTTGAGTACATAATTTCTACCATGCAACAAATGGAAATAGAGATGATTGAACCGATATCAGACTCAAATACTAACAATTTGTTGGATGATGATATCAGTCTAGAGCAGGATAGTGAATACGGAAAATACTCTAAAATGAGTTTAGAAGAAAAGATAAATATTTTGAAAACAGTGCGTAGCCATGTAAATACTGACCCTACGAGAGCATATTTGAGTGAAATAGGTAAAATTCCTTTGCTAACTTCAGAAGAAGAAGTTGTTCTTGCGAGAAGAATAGAAGAAGCAAATAAAGAGATGTTAAAAATTATTGTAGAAGTTGCTAAAAAGGAAAATGTTGATAAAGTATATATAAAAGCAGCTAGTTTAATAGAAAAAGGTATTCATAAAGGTTCTGCTATAAATCAAGCTAAAAAGAGATTAGAAGAAAAAGACAAGCAATTTTTAAATAAAATAGTAAAAGATGGAATTGAAGCAAAATATGTACTTATCAAAGCGAACTTACGTTTAGTTGTAGCTATAGCAAAAAAATATTTAAAGAGAGGATTAGATATGTTAGATTTAATAGAGGAAGGAAATTTAGGTTTAATGAAAGCAGTTGATAAGTTTCAATATAGAAAAGGATTTAAATTTTCTACTTATGCTACGTGGTGGATTAGACAAGCTATAACTAGAGCAATTGCTGATCAAGCTAGGACAATTAGAGTACCTGTACACATGATAGAAACAATCAATAAGCTTAGTAAAGTTTCTGCACAGCTAACAGATCAATTGGGTAGAAAACCTACTGCAAAAGAAATAGCAGAAGCCATGGGATTATCAGAAGAAAAGGTTTTAGAGATTATTAAAATAAGTCAAAAGCCTCAATCTTTAGAGACTGCAATAGGAGAAGATGGTGATGGTAAATCTACATTGCTGGATCTAGTAGCCGATCAAGATACTGCATCACCTCAAGAGCTTGCTACTAGTTCTTATTTAAAAAAACAAATTAATGAGATACTAAATACTTTGACACCAAGAGAAAAAAAAGTACTTGAGCTTAGATTCGGCTTGAAAGATGGAGTTGCAAGAACTTTAGAAGAAGTAGGTCAAGAGTTTAATGTTACAAGAGAACGCATACGCCAGATAGAGTCAAAAGCTATTAGGCGTATCAGAAATCAAAAAATTGCTCAAGCATTAAGAGATTATCTAAAATAGTAACTTTTAATCAAATCCAGTGTCACATAGGTTTTTATCTTGGATAAAACAAGCTAAATTTGATTTAGAAGCTGCCAAAATATCTTATTCAAATAATTTTTATGAATGGACGGCTTATCAGTGTATACAAGCTGTTGAAAAGTCTTTAAAGTCTGTAATAGTGCAAGCAGGATTACGACCTCCAAAAGTTCATAAACTAGCAATAATCTTAAGTATGTGTAATTATATTAGCCCAAAATTTTCTAATATTCGTCTAGATTTTCGTTATTTAGAGTCTTTTACTTTTGTTAGTCGATATCCGTTTGTAATACCATCTAAGTTTAACGAGACTCCGCATGAATTAATAACAAAACAAGATGCTGATGCTTTACTAAATATTACTACACAAATTTTGAAAATAGTTGAAGATTTTTTGTATTCTTCTGATGAGAATAAATATATACAATTTCAGAATAAGAATATTTTATATTCTTCTGATAATGAACTTTTTAGTGAAAAAGAAGTAGAAGATAGAATTAATAACCTAGTTGATGCTTTAATTAATATAGATCCATCAGTAATGGTTGTCAAAAAAATAATGGTTTTTGGTTCATTTGCTAGAAACAAAATTCAGCCCAAAACTAAAACTATGGATATTTTAATAGTTGCAGATACTAAAATGAATTTTATTCAAAGAATTAGTTTTATTCGCAATCTTACTAAGGGTGGTGTTCCAATCATTGAACCTTTGGTTTATACCCAAGAAGAGTTAGATTTTTTAGTTAATGAAGAAGGAGAGGGAATGCTTGAAACTGCACTAGAACAGAGCATAATAGTATATGAAAAAGCTAAATAGAATACATAACATATACTTTTTATATACTTTATACATATTAGTTATTATATGTAACTTATTAGAATTTTAAATATTACGTTTTAATTTTGTTTCAACATTAGCTCTTACTTCTCTAATTACGTCAACTTTTACTGGCCAAGGATATTGTTGAGATTCTTCTATTTCTTTTTCTATTTTATATGCTATTACACTTACATCTTCATCAGTAGTTTGAGTAGGTTCAAGTATAACTCTAATTTCTTTACCTGCTCGTAACGCATAAGCCTCTTTCACACCTTTGTATTTTAATGCTATTTGTTCGAGCTCTGTGATTCTTTTTACACTTTCTTCATATGAATCTTTTCTTGCACCTGGCCTAGCACTAGATATAGAATCAGCTATTCTGACTATTTCTGCTTCTATATATTTTGCTTCAATATCATAGTGGTGAGCTGCTATAGCGTTAATTAATTTAGGATTATTGGGGAAGAATTTTTTGGCTATATCTGCAGAAATATGATGATGTTGTCTACTATCATCAGCTGATACTTTACCTATGTCGTGTAACAAACAAGCTAATTTGGTTGTTCGTACGTCTGCTTTTAACTCTGTTGCTATATATTCTCCTATTTTAACTACTTCTAAAGTATGTTTTATTAAATTTTGACCGTAGCTATACCTGTATTTAAATTTCCCCAACATATTAATGATGTCATTTGGCAAATTATTAAATCCTGTTTCGTATGCTAATTCTTCTCCTGCTTTTCGTACCTCTGCTTCTATTTCTTTTTTAGCTCTTTTTACAGCTTCTTCTATAGTTGATGGATTGATTCTATTGTCATGAATTAATTTTTTTAAAGCTACTACTGCAGTTTCGCGGCGTACCGGATCAAAACATGAAATAGTAACTATGTTTGGTGTATCGTCAATTATTAATTCTACTTTTGTTTCTTTTTCAAAGATCTTCAAATTTCTGCCGTTTTTACCAATTATTTTACTTTTTATTTGATCGTTAGGAATTTCTATTGTACTTGTAGTAAAGTCTATAACGTAATCATTATGTGCTTTTATCATAGAATCAATCAATATTTCTTTAGCTATTTCATCACTTTTTATACGTAATTCTTGTTCAAACTCTCGTATTTTTTTCCCCATCCAATTAGATAAAGATGCTTCTATTTCTTCTTTAAGTAATTTTTCAGCTTCCTGTTTTGATAATTTTGATACTTCTTCTATTTTTTTAGAATATTTTTCTTTTATTTGTATTATTTCGTTTTGTTGGTGTGTTAAAGATATTTCTTTTTTGTCTAAGTAAGAGGATCGTTCATCTAACAATCTTGATCTATTAGTCAGGTTCTTTTCTTTTTCTAATAAAGTTCTTTCCTTGATTTTTAGTTGTTCTTGCAATTTTTTTGTATTTTCTTGATTTTCTTCTTCAATTCTCTTAGTTTTCTTGAGATCATTTTTTAATATAGTTATTTCTTGTTTGTATTTTCTATTTTGAATTACAAGTGTAAAAAGTATAAAAAAAGTTGGTAGTAATATTATTAGAAAAAGTGTTACTAGAATAAAATTGTTCATAAACAAGATAATAAAATTGTAAAAATAGAACAAAATTACAAAATATAATTTACAGGGAAGTACACTAGCGGTAGGTAGTAACTAAAATAGGTAACCGACTAAAAGACACTGAGCTGTAATGTCTAAAGTTAGCCTTACTACCTAATCTAATTTAAAAAATTAAAACATTGTTTTTGTACAATTTATTTTTTATTTTTATCTTAAAACTACTTTTTAAATTACAAAGTACAAACATATAGCTAAAGTATAACTAAATATATTTTAACTATTACATATAGTTAAATAAAATATTTTACAGTGTACTTTCCTGTAAATATTGTAGTTAATTTTGTTTTTTACGCACTAACATTATTCCTAATTAATTATACACCAAAAATGAACAAATGGGAATAAAGTGAATGATTAGGTTGCAGTATGTTTGTTAGTGGATAAATGTAATCACAAAATTAGTATTTGTTTTGATACTTACAATTTAAATATTCTTATTATTAATCTTATGATTTTATATTTTAAAGTATTTTTATTGTTTAAGGTTGTGTTTTGATTTTGATTAACTTGTATATTTTTATTTATTGGATTTTTAGATTGTAGGCTATTGGGTGTATTATTAGAATTAGGAGAATTAGTATTACTACTTATTAATGTATATTCTAGTTCTGCTTTAATTACATCAAAAAATTCACCTTTTTTTGTTATTTCTGCTTCGACTAATTTTTTTCTAAGTATAGTAATTACTTTGTCTTTTATTTTATTTATTTTTATTAAAGAGTCGACATTTTTTTTTAGAGTATTTTGTTCTAGTAAGTATATATTATGTTTTTCTTCTAGTTCTTTTATTTTTATTTCTAATTCTTTTGATTGTTTGAATTTATTTAATATATCTTGATGTTCTTGTGAGTCCAGAAGTTTATTTATCAGTTGTACATCTGTAGATATGCTTATATCACTTTCTTCTTTTAATGTTGGTGGTCTGCCTAAAACTTTTAAGTAAATCTCGTTGATAATTTTTTTTCTTTCTTCAATGCTAAGTAATTTAAAATTTTTTATATCTTTACTTTGTTGATCATTTTGTATTGCAGTAGTAGTACTTACTGTATTTTGTGCTTGTGATGTAGCAAATTGACTGTATTGATTATTTGAATTTGACAAAGAGTTTAAGTTATTTTGGGTAGTATTAGTTTGTATTTCTGATGTACTTTTAAACAATGTAGTATCTATTACTTGTACTTGATTATTTTGTTGAATAGTATTTAAATAATGAGAAATTGCTTCAACAAGCGCTTTTGCTATATCATTTAGTGCAGATTTATTTTTGATTATTTCAATGTCACTAGGATTATTTATACTCAGTATTTCTATGCATATTGGTATTACACTAACGTTGAAGATTGTTAGCAATCCGTTTGGGGAGTTATATTCGCTTATACATTCATAAGGTATATTTCTTTTTTTGGATATATATTCTCCTATAGTATTGGCAAGAACTAGTGATTTATTATTTTCTGCTTTTAGAGCTTTATACCATAATTGGATTATTTGTTCATTTCTATCGTGGAGGTGTATTTCTATGTATATATCATTATATGCTTCTGAATATCCAGTTGTATTTATCCATTCAACTCTGTCATAAACATTTAAATCTATTGGTACTATTTGGAATTCAATTGTAGTTTGACTAATAATAGAGTAAACTAATTCTAATATTGTTTTTGATACTTCAAATTCTTTGATATCATTATTTTTTTTGCCTGGGTCTTGTGTGGTATGTCCTGCTCCGATTAGAACTCTAAATCCAGTCATATGTTTGTATTTTAAGTTTGTGATTTATTATGAATATTTTGTTCTCCTATGATTTTATTAACGATTTCCGTTAATTCATTATCGCTATTGAATTTAATAACTATTTTACCTCCTTTCATCGATCTAGTAAGAAAAACATTTGGTCCTAATTTTTCTCGGAGTAATTTCTCGGTATTTATTGATATATCGTCTAATAGCACGATAGTGCTTTTTCTTTTTACTGTTTTACCAATATTCATTCTTCTAACTAATTCTTCTGTTGCTCGTACAGATAAGAAGTCTTTTAGTATGCTTTTGTATACTGGCATTATATGATTAGAGTCATGCAATCCTAGTAATGCTTTTGCGTGTCCTTCGGATATTTTGCCATCTAATATTCCCTTTTTGATTTCTTCTGGTAGGTTTAATAATCTTAATTTATTTGATACAGCTGGTCTAGATATACCTAACTTTGTTGCTATTTCTTCATGGCTGAGACCAAATGTAGAATTTAATTGTTCTATTGCTAATGCTTCTTCTAAGGGATTTAAATCTTGTCTTTGTATATTTTCTATTAAAGCTATTTCTAATTTTTCTACTTCTGTAACTTCTTTAATTATTACTGGTAATGTTTTTAGACCTGCCATTTTAGCGGCTCTCCATCGTCTTTCTCCAGCAATAATTTCATACAAATTTTCATCTATTTTACTGACTAGTAAAGGTTCTATAACACCTTTTTCTTTTATTGATTTAGACAATTCTTTTAATTTTTCTACGTTCATGTCTATTCTTGGTTGTAATGAGTTAGGTCTTAATGCATCTACTGGTACAAATTCAAAGCTTGAATTATATTTTATTTCTGGTTTATCTTTATTGTCTGGGTTTAATACATTAATTGGTTGTTGTATTATTGCATTTAGTCCTTTGCCGAGGCCAGAATTTTTTTTATTGTTCATATGTTTTTGACATTAAATTTGGTCTGGTAAGTTTATCATTTTTGCAAAATTTTTGAATAAATTCTTCTGATAATTTTTCGTATGATATAGCTCCTGGTGATTGTTTAGCGTACTCGTATATGCTCATTCCTCTTGATGGTGCTTCGGATAGTTTTATATTTCTTGGTATTATTGTATTAAAAACAATGTCACCAAAATAATTTCTTACTTCTTTTTCGACATCTTTACTTAGATTTGTTCTTTGATCAGCCATTGTTAGTAATACACCTCCTATTTCAAGTTTATTATTTATTGAGTTTTTTACCAAATTAATAATTTTTATTAACTGACCTAGTCCTTCTAGAGCAAAATATTCTGTTTGTACAGGTATAATGATCTTTTCTACTGCAACTAATGCATTTATTGTTAGTAAGCCTAGGGATGGTGGGCAATCAATGATTATGAAATCATAATTTTCAGAGATGCTGTTTAAGTTTTTTTTTAAGATTGTTTCTCTTGATATTGCGTTAATTAATTCTATTTCTGCTCCTGCTAAATCCAAACTTGATGGTACTAAATCAACGTTAGTATTTTTAGTATGTACTATTGCTGATTGTATATTGCTTTTGTTTATATATACGTCATATATACTAGTTTTTATATCTTTTGGCATGTAACCAAGTCCATAAGTTAGATTAGATTGTGGGTCTGAATCAATCAATAATATTTTTTTGCCTTTTAGGCCTAAAAAAACACCTAAGTTTAGAACGGTTGTTGTTTTACCAACACCTCCTTTTTGATTTATGATAGAAAGTATCATTCTTCAAAATTAAATTGACCACTATAAATTATTCCAAACTTATTAATTGGCCAATATCGTAGTATGACTTTACCTTTTATCCATTCGCGTTTTACGAGGCCTATATCAAGGTAACGTGAGTCGTGACTATCTTGTCTATTGTCACCCATTACTACATAAGTATTTGGTTGTATTAATATTTCTTTACCGTTATTTTGTATAAAGCTATGACCTGTTGTATATACATTTTCTGGCAAATATTTTTCTTTTAACTCTTTACCGTTAATATATACCTTACCGTTTCGTATTGCTATATTTTCTCCTGGTAGTCCAATAATTCGTTTTATTAGATCATGGTTGTTTGGTTTTTTAAACACTATTACATCACCTCTTTGATAGTCTAGATGTAGTAATTTACCTACTTCTGTTTGTCCTATCCAGTAGCTTAATCGATTTGTAAGTATTATATCACCGGTTTCGAAATTTGGTGACATTGACATTCCTTCGACTTGATTTGGTGTAACGATAAATGTAGTGATAAATACGAATAATCCAATTGATATAGCTATAGTTGTTAGAGTATCTGCTAAGGAATCTTTAAACGATTTGTTTCTTATCTTATTTGTATAAATATTGTTTAAGTTTTGTATTTTGTTATGTATTTTTGCTTTGTACAATAACTTAAACATAAGATAACATGTTATATTTTCAATACATTAAACTTTTTCTACTGTAATTTTTTGAATACCTTCTATTTGTGTTTCAAAATTTACTTGATCATTAGTATTATCTACTACTGTAAGATTTAGAATATCTATATTCGTTTTTTTTGTTATATCTTGCATATGTTTTTGAATATATCTATATGTATCGTGGTTAGTAACTATAATATTAACTTGTATTTTATCGCTTATTTCTAAGCCCATATTTTTACGTTTTGATTGTATATATCTGATAACTTCACGTACAAGCCCTTCTTCCTTTAGTTCTTCTGTTATATTTAGATCTATACAAATGGATATACCCAAAAGATTGTTAATTAGACAACCTTGTTGGTTTGTATCGAATTCTTCTAATGTTTCACGAATTGTCTTGATGTTTAATTCGTCTAGAATTAATTCGGTCATCCAACTACTTAAAGAAGGGACTGTACTATTGTTTAAATATATACGCATACTATTGAGAGGTTGTCTTAATTTAATATTATTTGTTGTCCTAATAGATAGTCCCATTTCACAGATTTCTTTAACTATAGACATTTCATCTAAAATTTTTTGATTGTCAACAAGGTAATTTTCACTATGTTCAGGATAGTTACATAGATGTATTGAGTTAGGAACATTTAACGTATGTTCTGCTACTAGTTCTCTATATATGTATTCTGTTAAAAATGGAGCAAATGGTGCAAGTAGTTTTAGTGTATCAACAAAGACGTAGATTAACACATCTAAAGCAGTAATATCTCCCTCTACAAACCTTTCTCTTGATCTTCTAATGTACCATTTTGAGATACTATCAATTAAACTTTTTATTTCTTTATATGCTTTTGTAAATTCAAAAGATTCCATGTACTTATTTACATTTTTAATCGTTTTTTGTAGTAGTGTAATAAGCCATACATCTATTTCACGTTCTAAGTCTTCAAATGGTATATGGTAGTATTGTGCAAATTCGTTTTTTTTGAATTTTCTATCATTTTGTACTAAGTCTTCATTTATTGTGTAAGAATGTATATTTGCATAAGTGACTATATAGCTATATATATTCCATATTGGTATTATCATTTCTTGTTTTTGAATTGTTAAAGTTTTTTCTGAAACTATTGAACTTTCTCCGTAGGTAATTGGAGAGCTGATAAAGCCTAATCTTACTGTATCCGCTCCAAAATTTTTTATCATTTCTTCTGGTGGGGTATAGTTTTTTTTGCTTTTACTAAGTTTAGTTCCATCTTCAGCTAGTATATGACCGGTTACTACAACATTTTTGTATGCATTAGAATTAAACAAGCTTGTTGATATTGCATGTAAAGAATAAAACCAGCCTCTAGTTTGATCAATAGATTCGGATATATAGTCAGCTGGGAACTTTTTTTCGAAAATTTCCTTATTTTCAAAAGGATAATGCAATCTAGCAAAAGGCATAGCTCCGGAATCATACCAAACATCTAGTACATCTGGTATTCTTGTATATATTTCATTCTCATATTCTAAGTATATTTCATCAATATATGGTCTATGTGGATCAATGTTATTAATGTCGATTTTATTTGTACTAAATTTAGCTAATTCTTCAAAAGATCCTATGAATAATGTTTTACCATTTTTTGACTTCCATATTGGTAGTGGTGTTCCCCAGTATCTACGTCTTGATATATTCCAGTCTTTGATTTCGGCTAACCAGTTACCAAATCTACCTTCCTTGATATGCTCAGGTATCCAATTTATCTGTTGATTTATTTCTACTAATTCTGTACGTAGTTTACTCATTGCTATAAACCATGATGTTACTGGTTTATATATTAATGGCGTATTTGTTCTCCAACACATTGGTAATTCGTGCTCGTATTCTTCAAATGAAAATAGCAGTTTTTTGGCTTTTAAATTTTCTATTATTATTTTATTAGCTTCTCTATAGTGTAAACCTGCCAAGTCAGGTATCATGTCGTTAAAATCTCCTTGTTCATTAAGAACATCAAAACTTTCTATACCTATGTTTTTAAATATTTCTTGATCTTCAATGCCATATGGTGCTAAATGTACTATACCTGTACCAGAGTCGGTATTAACATGAAATCCTTCATATATTCTATGTTTAATAGGATTATTTTTCTCATAGAAATAGTCAAAAGGTGGAATATATTGTTTTCCTATTAAATCTTTCGCATCATAGTTCTCAATAATTGAATATTCATGTATATTTTTAAATACTTTATCTACTAGCAATCTTGCTATGATATATTTTTCTCGGTTAAATTCTACTTTACAATATTGTATATTTTTCCCAACAGCTAAGGCTAAGTTTGTAGGTATAGTCCAAGGTGTTGTTGTCCAAGCTAGAATAAATGTATTTTCATCATCTAGTAACTTAAATTTTACTGTAATTGCAGGATCAACTATTTTTTTATATCCGCCAAGTGATACTTCTGCATTTGATAAAGTTGTACCAGCTCGAGTAGAATATGGTACAACTCTATAGTCTTCATATAGTAATCCTTTAGTATATAGTTCTTTTAATGACCACCATATTGATTCTATATATTTTGGATCCATTGTAGAGTATTCTTCCCAGTTATTTGTAAGTCTACCTATCATTTCTTCTAGCTTTACTATGTCGTTAATATATTTTTGAACTGATTCTTTACATAGCTTATTAAACTCTGCAATACCGTATCTTTCTATATCTTTTTTTTCTTTAAACCCTAGTGATTTTTCTATTTCCCATTCAACTGGTAAGCCATGGCAGTCCCATCCCAAACTTCTATTAACTCTGTATCCTTTCATTGTCCAATATCTAGGTACTAAATCTTTCATTACAAAAGTTAACATATGGCCATGATGAGGCATACCGTTTGCAGTTATTGGACCGTCGTAGAATATTTTTGTGTTTTCTTCATTACGTTGTTGAATGCTTGTATCAAGTATGTTTTCATCCTTCCACCATTTAAGTATTTGTTGTTCTATTTCAAAGAAGTTTGGTTTAGGATTTACTTTTTTAAACATATACGTTAAGCTAACACTAACAAATTTGAATAATTATATCTGACCTTACTATTTAATACAAACTGAACAAATTTAATATATCATTTTACAAATATTACGATAAATTATATTTGTATATATTTAATATATATATTAGTTTAACTAATTTAATTTATATCAAATGTCGGTAAGGTTGTTATTTGTAGGATCTGGAGATTTTGCAGTTCCTATACTGAACAAAATATTATCAAATACAAATTTTAATATAGTTGGTGTTGTTACTCAACCAGACAAACTTGGAGGAAGAGGAGGAAAAAGCATACTATATACTCCTGTTAAACAGTTTTTAATTAACAATTTATTGTTGTCTCATATACCTTTATTTCAACCATTTCGTATAAAAGATTCTTATAAAGAAATTTTAAGTGCTACGATACCAGATTTAATAATTGTTGCTTCATATGGGCAAATATTGCCCGAAGATTTTATTTATTATCCAAAATTAAAATCTCTTAATTTTCATGCTTCTTTATTGCCGAAATTGCGTGGTGCTACGCCTATACAAATGGCTATTTATCATGGTTTTACGGAAACAGGTGTTACTCTTCAACTTGTTGACAAAAAAATGGATGCTGGCGATATTATTGCACAAAGAAAAGTTAGTATAGAAAAAAACGATAATTTTATTACTTTATCGAGAAAGTTGTCGTTTTTAGCTTCAAATATGATTGATGAAGAGCTAGTGAAGTATATAAATAATCAAGTTGTTCCTATTAAACAGATAGATGAAGATGCAACATATTGTTATAAATCTGATGTTTCAAGAGAAAAGTCTCAAATTTTTTTTGACACTGATATATTTTTAGCTGAGCGTATGATCAGAGCGTTTTATTTAGATCCTGGAGCTTGGATATTGTACGAGAATAAATCTATAAAAATAATGCAAGCTGAGATTTTTCAAATATTTGATCACAATCCTATGACATTTAATAGCATTACTTTACTTAAAGATATAGATCATTTACTGTTGTATTTAAGTAATGGCATTTTAAAAATAATAGAAATGCAGGTAGAAGGAAAAACAATTAGAAAATCTAAAGATTATTTTTATTTAACAAGTATACGATATTCTGACGTATTCAAAGTAACTTAATTAAACTTTACTTATTTTTTAATTTATAACTAAGATATTTTTCTCTATACATTGACATGATAGTAAGAAACATTACAACTATTAATGGTCCATATACAATTCCTAATATTCCATATGAATAAATACCTCCTAGTACCGAAAAAATCACTACAATAGGATGTAAATTTGTCGAATTTTTCATAAGTTTTGGTCGAATAGTTGAATCTATAACATTTATTACAATTGCACTATACAATATTAATCCTATACCAAGTAACACCTGTATAGTATCTTGTATGTTAATACCTTCTATTATTAAAATACTCCCGATTGGGAACCATACTAATCCTGATCCAATTGGTACAATAGATAAAATAAACATTAATAGCCAAAGTATAGCAAGACCTTCTACGCCTAATATTACTAATGGTATTAGTACAGCTGTAGCTTGTAAAAAAGCTACTCCAAAACTCCCTTTAATTACGCCTTTTATTGTACTAATAAATTTTTCTGCAATTACTTTGTCTATGTTATCGTCCAATGGTGATATAAAACTAATGATTTTATCGATCTTGTCATAGTTAGGAAACATAAATATCAAAGTAATTATGATTAGAAAAATACTAAATAAAATATTTATGAATTGATTTAAAAAAGAAAATAAAAAGTTACCTATATCTCGACCAACTTGTATAACAGTGTTTTCTAAGTTAATAGTGTTTAAATCGATTGGACTTAATATGTTTTGTTCAAATCCTATATTTTTAAAGAGTGTGTTTATTCCTACAACTAAATTAACATTTACGTATTCTATTGCGCTTTTAATAAAATCGATAAAGTTTTGAGAGCTTAAAATACTTTCAATTTGTCTAAATATTAGAATGCATAATAGTATAACTGGTACTATAAAAAATATTATTGAGATAAGTATTGAGAATGTTGTTGCTAAATAAGTTCGACGAGTGATTTTAAAAATAAAACGGTAGATAGGGTAAAATATTTGCACTATTATCAAAGATATAATAATAATATTTAAAAAAGGTAAAAATATATTTATTGTTAATAAAAATACAATTATCATTACAATTAGGAAGAATATATTTTTTGTTTCAAGATTTTTAATTTTTTCCATTAAACAAAGATATAAACTAAAAAATGTTTATCGATACAATTATATAAATTTTATTGATTAATTCATAATTTATATGTAAAATCTTTTACATATTCCGCGTTAGCTCAACGGTAGAGCAGCCGGCTGTTAACCGGTAGGTTGAAGGTTCGAATCCTTCACGCGGAGTGTTTTGTGTGCAAATATTTATTTACATATTTTATTTATTTTTATACTCTATACATTATTCGAAGTTCGTACAGTTTTTATAGATTTTACGATAAGATATTAGATAAATTTGTAGATTTTATAGATGTACACATGTCTACTTTAGAAGTAGGCAAGCAAAGTTTTGAACGAGATGTAGGAGCAAAAAACAGTAGGGTCCTAGGTAATATTAAAATGCCGGATGATATAAATATTGAATTATTTGATGAATTATTAGAAGAACACAAAATAACTTCAAATGACTTTCCTATTCACATAGCTTTCGAGTCTAAATACAAGTCTCCGGATGAGATATTTAGTTTACTAAGAAAAGTTTATTTATTGTTAACTTACACTCGCGATAAAAAATCAGAGAATACGCGAAGCTGCGACAACCTTAATTCAGTATTTAAAAAAGATAGCAGAAAGTGGACCAGTTTTTTATGATTTATTCTACGTTGATTTAAGTTGGTTTGAAAGATCTTCACCAGAAGAAATTCCGTATTTTGCACGATTAGTCAATAATCATAATATACATATCTTCAGTAGATTGAAGCATTTTGACGCTACTCCAGATTTACCAGAGGACTTATTTCATGGTGAATTGACGCCTTGGGGCAAATATGTTACTCCGATTCTAAGTACTGGGGACACAATGTTAGATGCTGGATGTGGTGAGGGCCGTGTTTGTCAAGATCTACACAGTAGATATCCAAATGCTTCATATATTGGGCTTGACATAGTTAGATACGAAAAATGGAAGCGGCTCCAAGAAATATCTGATAAAATACGCTTTATATGCTGCGACATGGATGATATGGATAGGCATGTTGCTCTAGGTTCTATTGGAGTTATTTATTCAAGAAATTCTCTAATGTATCCTCCAGATAAGCTTAGAATTTTGATGAAAATGTATAGATTACTTAAAATAAGTGGGTTAGTTTACATATCAATGCCATTGCTACGAGATTTTAATATAGCAAATATGTACTTTGAGCCACCATTAGACGTGTTATTACGTGATTTTTTCAGAGGTAGTTTTGAAATTTTACCTTTGCCAAAAAGTTGTGTTAGTTATAATGTATTGATTATACGGAAATTAGATGAGTTACCAGTAAATCCTGAAATGAATCAATACACATGTTTGCCGCGTAGTTTACCTGGTCAATATTTTGGGTGGAAATCTGTATACACTTATACACGATCTTGACCAGTGCAAGTAGTAAATTCATAAAAAGTTCACAAGTTTTTTGATTAATCTTGTTAACGTTTTAAAAAATACTGTAATGACAATATTAAAAACGATATTCCAAAAAACACTAAGGCAATTCCGGATAAATAATATATATCTACTATATTGTTCAAATTAAAAGTACGTACAATAAGAGGCAGTTTGACTAAATTACCAGTTTGAGTGCTGCTACTTTCATCGTTTTTGTCTTTTTCTGTATAAATTCCTGCAATTTGTCCATCACTATCGTACATGTTATTTTGTGTGTATCGTTTAGTATTTTCAATGTATAGTATTGGAAAAAATAAAAAAATCATCACACAACAAATATATACAACCAATTGTCTTATTAATCTCTTTTTTTTGTAATTAGGAATGTAAACTATTGTTTTGTGCATATTTAATAATTATAGTATTTACATTAAGCTTGTCAATTTTTTAATGTAATGTTATTAATATTGATTTATTAAAGTTACTAAAATATTATTTTAAATTTAAATTAATAAAATTGGGAATTACTAGTCCGAGTAGTATAGAAAAACCTCAATTAGAAACACGTGAATACCAAAGTTCAATATTAGGTAGTATATTTCTTCCTCGTGGCATTGATGGACCAACCTTTGATCGGTTAATAAACATCGCAAGAAATTTCATTACAATAGAATTCGGTAATTTTGTACAACTACTTAACAATGCAATGTTTCATTATCGTGATGATCCTGATAATCAGATTGCCTTTATTAGAAAAATATATTTGCTATTACAACATGCTTTATCACGAAATGATTATATATCTAATACAGCTAGACGGTTATTACAGTATTTATGCAATATTGACGGAGGTCTTATCAATTTAGATTATATTCCTCTCTTTTGGCTAGTTCAATATAAACCTGATGACGTACCACTATTTGTATCATACATTAACAATAATATGGGTAGTGGTATAACTGTTTTTAACAGGGTAAATCATTTAGATTTTTCTTCTTTTTTGCCTGATGATATAGAATACGCTACAGGTCGTCAATATAAAACTACTTGGGGAAAATATATTACCCCTTATTTAAAACGTCTAGGCCTCAACCCATCAAAAACTGTACGATTCTTAGATCTTGGATGCGGTGAAGGTAATATATGGTTGGATTGTAAAGAACGTTATATAGACGTATCAATACATTACATTGGTATTGATGTCATTCCATTCAATTCTTGGCAACAACATCAATTACGTATACGTAATGATAGTACTAATAAGAAAGTGACATTTGTATGTGCGGATATGTTGAACCTACCTTTTCCTGATTGTTCAGTAGATCTAGTATATTCTAACAATTCATTAATGTATCCAATGGATAAATTAGCTGTATTAAAAGAAATCTTTAGAGTTCTTCAAGTTGGTGGTTTTGCATACATAATTTTACCAACATCTTATAAAAGAACTGGTAATGTTGGCAACATATATTTTAAACCATCAATCAAAACTTTGCTATCCGACTTTTTTGGAAATTGTTTTAGTCTTGTTGATCCGACATCACATGATCCAACAGCACGTTGTATAATTGTTATACAAAAAAATGCTGATTTGGACGTTCGTACTCAGATACCTGAATATCAAGTTTTCCCATTTACCCTACCAGATGGTTTATTTGGATGGGGATCCAAATACGAATATTAGACAGAAAACTTAATGTAAATTTATTTTTTTCGTTTATTTCAGTACAAATCAGTACAAAACTATTTTTTCCCTCTTATCTCTAATAATTTTTTATTATGTTCGGCATAGGTTTTAGAGAAATATGCATTACCATTGTCGTCATGGAAAAAGAAAAAGTATGGAGTGGAGGATGGATATAACGCCGCTTTTATTGACTCTAAGCCAGGGTTAGATATTGGAGATGGAGGTAAACCTAAATATTTATAAGTGTTATATGGCGAATCAATTGCTTGGTCAGAAATAAGTATACCTGGATCTTTTTTACCTGTTATGTAATTAACTGTTGCATCGGATTGTAGTTTCATGTTGATTTTTAGTCGATTATGAAAAACAGAAGATATATCTGCTTTTTTATCCTTGTATGATGATTCTTTTTCTATAATCGATGCTAATATTAGTGCTTCATAGAAATTTTTTAATTCTTGACTATACTGTGCATTTTGTCTTATATCATTAGTCTTAGCTATAAAAGTATTAAGTAGTAGTTCAATAATTTTCTTTTCATCCCATTCTTCTAATATTTCGTACGTATCTGGAAATAAAAAACCTTCTAAGGAATAGTTTTGATTGTTCATGAATTGTTTTATTTGGTTTACTAGTTCATTATCTAAAGATTCACTCCATGTATTTTTTGCTATCGATATGAATTTTGACTCATCTATCTTAGGATTTTTCTGTTTGATAACTTGAGCTATCTCATTTATTATCATACCTTCTTTGATAGTTATTAATATCCCATTTTTTTTACCTCCTTTGGACAAAATATCAATTAGTTGTTTAAAATTAAATTCCTTTGGCAATACATATTTACCAACTTTTATTTCTGGGAATTTTTCTAGTTTAAGATATATTCGTATTATTTCAGTATTTTTAATGTATCCTTTTTCTTGAAACAATGGTAGTAAGCTTAATATTGTATCTCCTTCTTTAACTTCGAATGTTTCTTCAATGTTACTTTTGTAAACGAAATTAACTGTATCGTTGTATATACTTAAAATAATAAGGATACCTGTGGCGATAAATATAGTAAAAATTATTAAAATTAACAATAAAAATTTTTTCATTTGTTTGAATTAATAAAATCTAGATATTCTTGCGCAATTATTCTAGCAGCTTGTGAGTCAGTGCTTGTATATTTTTTATAATTTTTTGTTATGTTACTACTAACTTCTTGTATTCTGCTGGTCAAGGTTTCGTCCCATAAGATACAGCTTATACCTTTTGCCTTCAGAAAGTTTTGTAGTTCAAATATTAATAGCCTAATACTTTTATTTTTTGGTGATCTATGTTTTGGATATCCGATAATTACCTTCCCAGGTTTATACTCTAATATTCTATCATAGATTTTTGTAAAAATTGTAATTACATCAAATCTATCATTATAATTTAATACCAACGGTCTTACTGGAATTGCAAATTTATTAGTAGGATCTGAAATTGCAAAACCAACGTTTCTAAGGCCGAAGTCAATTGCTAATATCATATAAATCATTATATCACTATGTAATAGATAATAGATTGTGTATTGTTTGTAAACAATAATAAACAAGAAGCACTAATTGATTTGTAGGATCTTTACAGTATATGTATAAAATAGCAAAAAACAAAATTATATAGTAGACAAATATTAGAATTAGTATTATAATTTCTCGGTGGGTGATTTTTATACTAAGAATTAAAAAGAAAAAAAATATTAAAAGTTTATACAAAAGTTTGATAAGTTTTGTTGACATTCGCGGACAATTTTTTTTTGAAAATTGTACGGGGATGTTGTGTTGACAACAGTATCTAGCTCAATAAAGCAAGGCGAGTTTGTACATTCTTAGCAAAAATGTACAACAAAAGCGTCAACAAAGTATTAAATGCATTCAATTCAGTAGTAGATGCTGTTGCTAGTCTGATATACAGACCTAACTATGCATTTGCTGCTTGATTTGAATGTAGTAGATCCGATATAGATGTATAGAGATCTACCATCTTCTTAGAATCTACTTGGTGGATCTAAGAAGGTGTAACGTTAGCCAAGTCGTAGTAAGGCCTTTTTTCTGTTTAGCTTTACTTACGGATATAGAAACGGAGAGCTGGATCCTATTTTGTCTGTTTTAGAGGGAGACAGCTAAACTAAATATAAACAGACTAACCTTGTAGTATTTATTGAGTTGAACTGCTTGGACATCCCGAAAGGGATCATCTCCACCATTTTTATTTATTGTTTTCGTTACCTAGATTTTAGTTTATTATAAATATTCGTACTTGACTAATAAAAAAGATATATTTTTATTTACTTAACTGAAGTGGATATATTTACGATATTGTTTTATCAACCCATATATAATTTACTGATTGTTTTTTATAGGCTATTTAGTAACAATTTGGGTATTGCTATTATATGTATAGCTATTATAACTAAACTAATATCTTTCCCTTTAACTAAAAAACAGTATCAGTTAGCGGAAGATTCAAAAAGAATAAATGATGAGATAAAGTTCATTAGAGATAAGTACAAAAACGATAAAGAGCGGATGCAGCAAGAAATCTTAGCTTTACAATCCAAATATCTACCAACACAATTGTCTGGGTGTTTGCCTTTAATTATTCAGTTCGTTTTTTTAATTAACATTTATCACGTAGTTAATGATATTGTGACTATAGGTACAGAAAGTTTTAACAAAGTTGCTTATCCTTTTGTGCAAAAATTTGGCCAAGATGAGATTTTATATAGTAATTTTTTTGGTGTCGATTTAAAACTTTCCCCTAGTATTGCTGTTACAAACTCTGATATTAACATACCGTTTTATTTGCTTTTTGTTGTTTTAATTGGAATAACTCAGTTTTTGTCAATGAACGTTTTTTTCAAAAAGAAAAAACACACACTTAGCGTGAATAATAGTAATGATAAAAAAACAGATGCATCTGCAAACTTAGAAGAGGTCATGGAGAACACTCAACGTCAGTTACTAATTATGTTTCCCATACTTGTAACGTTTATATCATATAGCTTACCAACAGGCTTATCTTTGTACTGGATAGTACAAAGTGTATTTGCTATAATACAACAGTTTGTTTTTTTAAAAAATAATAAAAAGTAGTATTTAATACGAAGTGAAAGCAAAAATACATTTTATGGTGTTTTTATGGCAAAGAAGAAACAAGTTTTTGTGGTAGCTTTAAGATCGGAAACAGGCAAAAAAGTAAAGAATCTACGTAAAAATGGTATTGTACCCGGATCTATATTTGGTCCTTCGATACAGCCTTTAAATATCAGTATAAAGAAACAAGATTTGATAACGATATTATCGGATTATGGGTATAACAAGTTTTTCAATGTAACATTGGACAATGATGATAATAATCAGGTACGTAGAGTATTGTTAAAGGATATACAAGTACATCCGGTTACTGATGAATATTTAAGTTTTAGTTTATATCAAATATCTGAAAATAGAAAAATTATAGTAGATATACCTATAAAATTTATTGGAGAAGCACCTGTTGAAAAACTAAATATAGGCTTTTTGGTTTATCAATACACAAGTCTAAGGGTACACTGTTATCCAAAAGATATTGTGGATTATATAGAAGTTGATATATCAAATATCCAAAAAGAAACAGATACGATATTAGTTTCTTCTGTAGCACTCCCATCAGGCTTAGAGCTAGATTCATCAATAGATACGAGCGCAGCAATCGTGTATGTTGCTACTGCACAAAAAGTCGACAGTAATGCGGTTAACGATCAAAATCAAATAAATGCTTAGTATGTATATAGCTAGCGATAAATTAATATTTTAAAAATAGCTATAGATAAAAATGGCTAGATATATTACATTCAGATAAGTGTTCTATTTACTAATAGTTAACTATCCGATGTTGTCAGCCTTTTGTTCCTATTGTCACTAAAAAATGTTTTTATGTATACTTTTATTGTATAAATATCAACATAGTTAATTGAATATGCAAAATTCTGTCTCAGGTTTTGATTTTAATGAAGAAATAAGATCATTAATACAAAAGGTTAGAAGTGTAAAAGATATGCCTTCCGGATTGGTCGAAAAGTGTGAGAACTTGATTCTAAGGTTAATAAAAATGATAAAAATTGGTAACTTTAGTGTGGAATTTGAATCTATTTCAGAATATATAAATGTAGTATCTTCAATACCATGGGGCAAGTATACAGAAGAAAGACTTGATATTCAGCTTACCAAAGATGAATTAGAAAAAAATCACTACGGACTTGACGCTGTAAAAACTAGATTACTAGAATATTTAGCTGTTGTAAAATTACAAAAAGCAAAGGAACAAAATCTTCAGATAACAGAGATTCAAGATACGCAAGCCAGCTCAACAAAAAGAGATTTTTATTCAGAAATGTCTAAGTTACAAGGCAGTTCTTCTCATGCTCCTGTGTTATGTTTTGTTGGTATACAAGGTGTTGGTAAAACGTCTATGGCTAAATCTATGGCTAATGCTTTAAATAGAAAATTCATTAGAATAGCTTTAGGTGGCTTATCTTCTGTAAACGAGATAAGAGGAGTATCTAGAACATTACCTAATGCTGAACCAGGCCAAATAATTAAGGCACTAATTAGAGCACAAAGTATGAACCCGTTGATACTTTTAGACGAAATAGATAAAGTTAGTATTCAGACCGGAGCCCGAGCAGATGTGATGGCTGCTTTATTAGAAATTTTAGATCCTGAACAAAATTCTACTTTTGTAGATAGATATATAGATTATCCCATAGATCTATCAAACTGTATGTTTATAGCTACAGCAAATAACTTAGGTGGCATATCAGCGGCTTTGCTAGATAGACTAGAAGTGATACGGTTTGGTAGCTATTCAGATCAAGATAAGATAATGATAGCAAAAAATTATTTGTTGCCAAAAGTTAGGACTGCTACTGGTTTGACAAAAGAACAACTTGATTTTGATGAAGATGTATGGCCACTAGTAATTAGACCTTTGGGATTTGATGCTGGAGTCAGACAATTAGAAAGAACTTTAACAGAGTTAGCAAGAAAAGTCGCTTTGCAAATAGTGATGGGACAGACACAAGGTATTAAAATTTCTAAAGATAACTTCAGAGATTTTATTCCAGAAGATATTGGCATATATTCGTAAAATTTATTACCTTAATACTACTATGCTTTTGCAAAGTTTTTTTAAGCAAAGAAAAAAACAAAATAGTGATAGTTATATAGCAATTGATATTGGTACAGAATTTGTAAAAACGGTAATCTATAAATACAATCAAAGTACACAAGCAATAGAGATAATAGGATATAGTAGAGTTAGACAATCTCCGGATGCCATGTATGCAGCTTTTATAGTATCTTTAAACGAAGCTATAGATAAGATAGATAAATCCATTAAAGAAGCTATACAAGTTGCTTCGAGTTCATATCCAGATGTTAATCCAAGAAATGCTATAGTCGGCATAGCAGGTGAATTAGTACAAGGTATGTTAATTGAAGGTAGAGTAATAAGAAAAAAACATACTCTGCCCATTACAGAAGATGAAATAAATCAAATAAAAAAACAAATACACAAAAGTGGTTTTGATAAAATAAAAAACGAAGTTGCTACTGAAATGGGCATAGATCCAGAATACATTGATGAAATTGCGACCTATTTAAATTCATGTTACGTAGATGGAGTAAAAGTAAGCGACCCAATAAAATTTACTGCTAAAGAATTGTTATACAAAATTTATATTACTTTTGCCCCTACAATACATATAAGTACCTTAAAACAAATCTTTAAACAACTAAAGTTTAATATACATAAGATAGTTGTTGAGCCGTATGCTATATCGTTAGCCATACAAGGTATACGTAATAAAGACTCAAATGGAATAATAATAGATGTAGGAGGTGGTACAACTGATGTAGCAATAGTTCACGAAGGTAGTATTGTTGGTACTAAAATGTTTGCAATAGGTAGTAGGGTTATATCAAAAATGATATCTAAAGAATTAAATATTGACTATCTGCAAGCTGAAGAACTAAAAATTAAATATTCTAATAATACATTAAAAGGATATACAAAAAACAAAATAAGTAGAATTTGTAAAAATTTTGTAGATATATGGTTAGAAGGATTAGAAGTAATACTAGATCAGTTTGATTGTTTTGAAAATCAAAGCTATACATTTTATTTATGTGGTGGGGGAGCGCTACTACCCGATGTTTATGAAGGTTTGTTAGAATATCCTTGGGTTACTAAGTTAAGATTTGGTAAACAACCTAAAATAGATTTTTTGTTTCCAAATCAAATTACTAATGTAGTTGATCTTACAAAGTTAGCTACTTCGCCTATGGATGTTACGGTCTTGTCTTTAGCAAGAATGCACATTATTAGTTAATTCTTAATTTGAGCCTAACTATGTCGTTCACTGATGCATACAAAATTTTTGTAGAACC
>JANWZV010000005.1:32036-42075 GCA_025061805.1 Candidatus Dojkabacteria bacterium
TAATAGATAGAATATCAAATGTTGATGGAAAAAACATTATACTGGTTATTCCTACTTCTTCATTACTATTAAGTAGTATAGTTAATTTAAAGGTTTTGTTTAGAAAAATAGTAAAGTTAAATAAAAACGTAATACTTGTAACTGAAGATAAATATGGTTTTGTTGCAGCACAAAGAGCTGGCTTTGTAGTAGTTCAAAAAATAAGTCAGATAACAAAGCAGTTGTGGGATATTGCTTTCGATAAACTTATTAGACAAAAAAACTTAATCCTATCGACTTCGAGACAAATACAAGCAGAAAATCAGTCCAACGAAAATTATCCTATTGAAAATGCCACTAAATTAGATACGAGCAATAGCACGTCAATTACGACAAGTGATTTGAATAATGACTCAAGTACAGAAGATTTACAAAATACCCAAAGTTCATATGAAGAAGTTGTAAAAAATAATGTTAATAGCAGCAAAGAAACAGTATATAGTCAAACTACATCGGAAACGTCACTATGTAGTAACTTAGACTCTAGTAACGATAAATCTTATGAGCAAGATACAACTTTGGCTAGAAAAAATATTGATGAGTTAAAATTTAAATTGCCTCAGCGTAAAGTCAAAATAGTTAATTTAGATGGTGTAGATTTAGTAATTGGAGGAGATGCACGAAATTACTTAAATAAAGAAGCAGAAAATGATAATATTTCACTACAAGATAATTTGACAACTGATATGATTGAAAAAAAACAAAATGTGTTTGTTGGCACAGATTTATCTCGATTTCTTAAAAAGAAAAGTTTTTTCCATGGCATTAGTTCATTTTTTACCAGACGTAAGACTAGACGTAGTGATTTAGATGAAGAAAAAAAAAATAAAAAATTAAATTTAAAAATTTTATTTTTATTAATTTTAAGTAGTATTACAGTAATTTCTATTTTTGCTTATTCCTTATACTTAAATGTACACAGTGTCGATGTAGTTATTACATTAGCAGAGGAAGGTAAAAAAACATTAACTGATAAGTTTATTAAAGGTAAACTAAACTATTCAAAAGTAGATTACGATACATTAACAGTCCCGCTAGTTGAATTCACTGTAGATAAAATAGGTACGACGGGGAATGGTCAAGCTACTGGTACAAAGCAGATCGGTAACAAGGCAAAAGGTTTAGTTACGTTTTATAATACTACATCGCCTCCAACCAGCATTAAGTTAACAAAAGGAACTAAACTAAAACATACAACTACTGGTTTAACTTTTTTGTTAGTCTCCGATATAACATTACAACCACCAACTATAGGTTCTGCCGGTGAAGTAATACCTTCAATTTTAGAAGATGTTGAAGTAGAAGCAGAAGATATAGGAGAAAAGTATAACTTACAAGTAAATTCGGGATCAACTATTAAATTTACTGCAGAAGGCTTTTCTACAACACAAATTGATATAACAGGTTTTTCTTCATTTACTGGTGGTTCTTCAAGAGAAGTACGTTTTGTATCACAACAAAATTATCAGGACTTATACGATACTCTATTAAAACAATTACTGCAAAGTGCAGAACTTCGTCTTACTAGTCTAGCACCAACTGGCTTTACTTTGATTAATAATAGTTTGACTCATTCCGTAGATCAAGCTGTTTCCTTCCCGAAAGTTAATGATATATCAGAAGATGGTTTATTTAATCTAAACATAGAAATTTCAGTTAAAGCTTTTTTTACTAACAATGATTATTTAATATCTTTAGCTAGATATTTGTTGCTTTTAGAAAAAGAAGAAAATGTTAATATAGATATAACTGATATTGATGATGTTAAAGTGTCGTTAGTATCGTTCAACAAAGATGTAAATGATCTTTATCAGTTAAAGCTATCTTCAACTGGAAAATTTAAGGTAGTGATAGATATAGAACAGCTAAAAAATAATATAAAAGGTATGAAACTATCAGAAGCATATGAATTTATAAAGCAGGATAAAAATATAAAAAATTTGCGTATTTTCTACCAACCATTTTTTATACCCGAAGAATTAAGAATAATTCCTCAAGATGTACAAAAAATAAATGTCAGATTTATGTAGGAACTTATATAAAAACTATACGTGAAGATATAAAATTTGTACAAATATAAAAAATTTTTTTCATAAAAACATATTGACAACTTCAAAATATTTCTGTTATTATTAGCAAGCTAGTTAGTTTGCTGCTAGATTATACATAAATTAGGTATTAAAAGTTTTTATTTTAGTTTATATTTTAGTTATAGTGTTATGACAGATGGCGTAAAAATTAAATTAAATCCTGTAGGTGAATACATATTAGTAAAGCCAATAGATGATGGTGATACTACTACTTTACCATCTGGTTTGTTGATACAGAAAAAAGATACTCCTAGACCTCAAAGAGGTATAGTTTTAGCTATTGGTCAACCGAGAGATGAAAAGGGAAATCCAATACATGTACCATTTAGTGTAGGCCAGAAGGTTATTTTCAGAAAGTATGCTCCAGAAGAATTTGAGATTGATGGTGAGCAATATCTATTGATGAAGTTTTCTGATGTAATTGCTGTAATAGAAGAGGACGAAAATAAACAATAAATAAGTTAAATTAAAATTAAAAATTAAAATAAATAATTTATACTATTTTATTTGTTATTTTATTCAATATGTCAGCAAAAGTTATATTATATGGCGAAGAAGCAAGAAAAAAATTAAAGATAGGAGTAGACAAGGTAGCAAATGCGGTAAAGGTTACCTTAGGTCCGAAAGGGCGTAATGTTACTATAGGTAAATCATATGGTGCACCTTATATTACAAAAGACGGCGTATCGATAGCTAAAGAGATAGAGTTGAAGGATAAAATAGAGAACATGGGAGCTAAGATTGTCATAGAAGCTGCATCTAAAACAGTAGATGCTGCTGGAGATGGTACAACGACTGCTGTTGTATTAACTCAGGCTATTGTATCTGAGGGATTTAAAAATGTTGCTGCTGGAGCAAATCCCATGGAGATACGTATTGGTTTAGAAAAGGGTCTAGCTGCTGTTAAGAACTACTTAAAATCTATAGCTATACCAATAAAAGGGAAAGAAGATTATGAAAGAGTAGCAACTATATCTGCAAATGGAGATAGAATGATTGGAGAAACTTTGGCAAGAATTATTGAGAAAGTTGGTGCTAATGGAGTAATAACAGTAGAAGATGGAAAATCATTTGGATTAGTAGAGAGATATGTAGAAGGTATGCAATTTGATAAGGGTTATGTTTCCCCTTATTTTGCTTTGAATGCACCGGATCAATTAGTAGTTGTTAATAATCCAGCTATATTAATAACTGATAAAAAAATTTCTGTTGCAAAAGAATTATTTGAAGCTTTAGAGAAAGTAGTAGTTACTGGTATAAGAGATATTTTGATTATTGCAGAAGATGTAGATGGTGAAGCTCTTGCTAATTTGATACTTAATAAGATAAAGGGTCACTTAAATGTAGTTGCTGTTAAGGCTCCAGCATTTGGAGACAGAAGAAAAGCTATATTAGAAGATATAGCTATTTTGACGGGAGGTACGTTTATAACTGATGAGTTAGGAAAGAGTATTGAAAAAATGACGGTAGAAGATTTTGGTAGAGCAAAGAGAGTAAAAGTTACGAAAGATGAAACTACTATAATTGAAGGTCAAGGAAATAAATCTGCTATAGAAGCACGTATAGCTCAAATTAGAGCAGAGATAGATAAAACAACTTCAGATTATGATAGAGAAAAATTACAGGAAAGGTTGGCCAAATTATCTGGTGGTGTAGCAGTACTTGAAGTTGGAGCTGCAAGTGAAGTAGAATTAAAAGAAATAAAAGATAGAATTGAAGATGCTTTGCAGGCAACGAAAGCAGCAATAGAAGGAGGAGTTGTACCTGGAGGAGGTATAGCATTATTGAATGCTACTAGTGTACTTGATTCTGTTGAAGTTGGTACACCGGATGAAAAGGTAGGTGTAAACATTTTAAAGAAGGCTTTAGAAGCGCCTTTTAGGCAAATTATGATTAATGCTGGTAAAGAACCAGCTTCTTATATAAAAGAAATGAAAAATGGAAAAGGATATGACGTTAGAAGCGAAGCAATAGTTGACATGGTAGAAGCAGGAATAATTGATCCGTTACAAGTGACTGAATCTGCTCTTACAAATGCAGTTTCTGTTGGTATGTTGTTATTAACAACAGAAGCTGTTGTAGTGGAAGAGCCAGATAAAGAGCACAAAGACAACAAGTACGGCAATAGTGTAGGTGAAGAAGAGGATGTAATGTAAAAGATAAAGATTTGGATTAACAACAAATATATAGTTTTTTTTAGTAGGGGAAGAGGCTGTTTGTTAGCCTCTTTCTTTGTTTAGTAAATAGCTAAAATGTATGAAAGAGTATTTTATTGATTTCTTTATTTGGTGGTACTTTTATGTATGTAGTAAGTTTTTTTACAATTATGTTTATTTGAAATTTTACAATTCTTTGTATAAATATCGCTTTTTTGCAATGTTAAAAAGCTTTTTTTTACCTTTATACGGAGATAATTCGAATTTTGGTTTTATAATAGGGTTCTTTTTGAGATTTTTTTGGATAATCTATGCATTACTTTATTCAACAATACTTGTAATACCTTATTTGTTTATATCAGTTACTTTATTTTTTCTACCTCTACTGCCTATAATAATTTTATTGCTATCTGTTTGAGTTTTTTAAACTAAGTTTTTACACTTTAATTGTGAAATACGTTATACAAAGTAAAAGCAATAGTACTAAAAATATATATTGCGATTTAGTTGATGTTTATCGATATAGAGGCGAATACCAAGCAGTTATATATTTTGATAAATTTTTTTCAAAAATAATATTTATCATTACTTTTGTCAACTTAGTACTATTCTTTGTTTTCTATTTTTCTAAATCATTAATTGGATGGCTAATTACATTATTTGGTGTGGTATATGGCATACTGTATTACTTTTACCTAAGAAGGGATCGTAACCTATTTGATAATAAGGGTGTACCTACTTCTTTCGCCTATGATATTCAAGTTTACAATAATATTAATTTAGCAGATTACTTTTCTTTAAGTTTTAAGGTCGTATTAGACAAGTATTTTGGTGCAAAAAGAAATAGGCACTTTGATGCAGATACAATATGCAAGTTTTTTTGTGAGGTTATTTGTGCACCTGAAATTTCTACGTTTATGTATAAAGTTTTTGGTATAACAAATATAAAACCACTACTAAACTTACTAGATAGTAAGAAATTTGAGTATTACAAAAAATTTTCTTTTGATACATTTTTTAATAAATTATATGAATATGCGGTTGATATTAGTGCAGATCGTATTGACCTTAAAGTAGTATCTATGGTTATTTTTAATGAATACTTATCTACTTATTTAAGTATTTTAGAGATTAACAAAGATTTTCTTATACAAGTAAAAGAATGGGTATTGAGCGAAAATAAACAAAGACAATACATACAAAAGCTTAAAGTATTTTATGCAAGGAAACCTCCTGGGAAGATGAATGACAATCTTACGTCAAAAGCTACACCCACTTTAGATCTATATGGTACATATTTGCCAAATTACGAAGAATTTGTAAATAACATGGTAATAGGGAAAGATGAAATAATAGATAGTATTAAGAGAATTGTACAAGATAGTTCTAGCTCTGTTATATTATTAGTAGGAAGAAAAGGAATAGGAAAATCAACTATTTTGAATTATTTATCTGTAAAAATTGTAGTAGATAAGGATTTTCTAACAATACTAAAAAATCAGTTTAGAGTTATCTTAGTCGATTTACACCAATTATTTATTGATTTGGATTCAGTACCTTCTAAATTTTATTCAGTTTTCACTCAGATAATGAAAGAAGCAGGATTAAATAATAATGTTATTCTATTTTTTGATAAAATAGACAACTTGTTCAACGTAGATACTCAAATTAGTAATGAATTTGTCAATATTTTTATAACTTGTGTAGAAAATTATATGACTCGTGTTATAGCTACAGCAGATTATGAAACATATGCAAAATATATGAAACAGAATGCTGTACTAAACAGTTTTATGCAAACTATATACATTCCGGAGCCTGACGATAACCAAGCTTTTTTAATATTAGCTGAAAAACTAGAGTTTTTCGAGAAAAAGTATAAAGTAAATATAAATTTAAATGTTATTAAAAGAATAATACAATTTAAAGATAAATATGATTTTGATACAGTAATGCCTTTAAAAGGCGTGAAATTTTTGGAGGAAGTTATTTTATATGGATTATCGAAAAAAATTAAAACTATAGATAAGATACATGTTGATGAATTAATATCTAAAAAAACAGGAATTAATTTGGGATATTTTACAGAAGATGAAGCACAAAGGCTAGCAAATCTAGAAAATGAAATACGTAAACGTTTTGTTGGTCAAGAAGAAGCGGTTAAATCTATATGTTCAGTTATTCGTAGAGCTAGGTCTGGTTTATTAGAAAATAAAAATAAACCATTGGCTTCTTTTCTATTTTACGGACCAACTGGTGTAGGAAAAACCGAGTTAACAAAAGTATTAGCAGAAATTTATTATGGAAGTGTTAAAAGTATTGTTCGATTAGATATGTCTGAATATCAAGAAGATGAAAACTTAAACAGATTAATAGGTGGAATTGATGAAAATGGTAATTTCTACGGTGGCTTTTTGGTAGAAAGTATTCGAAAAAATCCATTTGGCATATTATTGCTAGATGAAATTGAAAAAGCAAATTTCAGAGTTTTAGATCTTTTTCTGCAAATTTTAGATGAAGGCTATGTCAACGATGCTTTAGGTAGAAAAACTGATTTTCGTAATACAATAATTATTGCTACTACTAATGTAGGATCTCAGGTAATTAGTCAAAATATAGATTTAGAATATGAAAAATTAGAAAAAATCGTTTTTGAAGAATTAAAAAAATTCTTTCGTATTGAATTTTTAAATAGGTTCGACAAATTGATAATGTTTAAACATTTAACAATATCTCAATTTTTACAAGTAGTTCAGATTCAATTGAATAACTTGAAAAATATACTAAGTCATAAAGGAATTACTTTAGAATGGGATATAAATACTGTAATATATTTAAGTAAACTGAGTTATAATAAATTATATGGTGCTAGACAAGTTAAGCGTGTAATACAAGAAGAAATTGAAAATTTAATTTCAAATTTAATTTTATCTAAAAAACTTACTGCTGGACAAAAAATTATTTTTAAAGGTAAAGAATATGAAATATCTGACTAATAAATTTATTGATTACCTAAAAAAATATTTAAACAAGATGTATGTTTTGATGACTTTGTTGTTGTATAAAATAGTTTTTGATATAAATCTAGTTTTAGCACAGCAGAATATTATAACTAATCCAAGGATACCAAATATAACGCGCTATGAAAGTTTAGAAGATATAATCAATGTATTACTAGGTTTAATTAGGCCAGTGTTCATTTTAACTTTTTTTGGTTTAGTAGTATATGGTGCTTGGTTGTGGTTAACATCTGAAGGTAATGCAGATAAAATTAAAAAAGCAAGATCTACTATAGTTGCAGCAATTATTGGTTTTAGTCTAGCCGTTTTTGCGCCAAACATCGTACAAATAGTAGGTAATTTGCTAGGCGTAGATAATCCTTTTAGTATATTAAATATTAGAGACTAAGATGTACAAAATAGTTAAGTTGTCTATATTAATTGTAGTATCTATTGTATATATAAATTTTATACTACCTAGTTATTTGTTTGCTCAGGGTAACGCAAATAATAATGCAGGTAGAGATTGCTCTAGTAATCCATATGCAGAACCTTCTTGCCCCGAAGGTATTAGAATTAAGATTAATGCAGATTGTCAGACAAAGAAAATATTAAACCCTAGTTCTGCTGAAGCAAGAACATGTTGCTTATTGATTTGTGAGAATAATAGACAGCAATTAAGTGATGAAGGGTTAGGTCGTTTTGTAAATTTGAATATTTTCAATACTAAATTTAGATTAGATTTGACTGATAGTAGAACAGTAGAATTTTTAATTAGTTTGTTTGTATCTACCATCTTGGGTATTGTTAGTTTGTATGCTTTATTTAAAGGTACATACTTACTTGCTTTTGTAAGACCAAATTTAACTAAATCTGATGATATCAAAAAATTAAACCAAAAAATTACGGCGCTAGTGGCTGGTTTTACTTTAGCATGGGGAGCAATATTTATTATTCAACTAACTTTTAATTTTTTAGGTTTAGGTGATATAACTGATTTTTCTTTGTTTGAGGAGGAAGAAGCTACAGTTATCACAATCAGATCTAGATGATTAACAGTTGGAATCTTTTTTTGATTTGTATATAAATACCATTTTGGTATAATAAAATTATTTATAAGTCTGTTATTAGAAGGTAAATATATGGATAATAATAATAATTTTAATTTTATAGTTGACATACCAAAATTAGGTGATGGAATTAAAGATATAGAAATTCGAACTTTTATCGCTCCTATAAATTTTGAATCTTTTTCTCTTATATCTTGGGTTTCGTTTCTTGCAATTTTAATAACGATTGTAGCAATAATTTATTGGGCCTTTCTAATTATTAAAGCTAGTATACAAGCGTTACAAAGTGATGGCATTCCTGATAAACTGCAAGAAGCATACAAACGTATTCGTTCGTTAATAGTATCGTTGATACTATCTTTTTTGTTTCCAGTAATATTAAGTTTAGTTGGTATTTTGTTTGGTATTGGGAATATTTTTCAATGGCCTAAAATGTTTAGTTTTTGTAAAGCAGCTAGGCCCAGTGAAGGGCCAATTTTCTATTATCAAGTATTTTTAGGCGAAGGCAAAACTAGCTATGAAGATACAGATAAACTTTGCCAAACTTATGAAAAATAAAAGTATATATATTTTCATATTAATTTTAATAGTTAATACGTTTTTTAGTTTCTTTAAAATATATGCCGCACCAGGAGGTGGAGGTAAAACAAATTTGTGCGATGTATTCAATTGTCGTAATGATTTTGCTTTATTACAGGATTTTATTGTAATTAGGCTTTTACAACTATTTGCAAGTTTAATTTTTATCGGCATTGTAATATTTGCCATATACAAACTAATTTCATCAGTATATAAGATTATTACTGCTGAAAAAGAAGATACTGTAAAACAAGGTATACGCGGTGTACGATCAGTTGTTACTGGAATAGGAATAATTTTTATAGGCATTATAGGAATTGGAGCGGTTATTATCTTTTTTAATGCGCAAAGTATACTTACAACTACTCCAGATCTACCCAAAGGTTTAAGATTAGATATTTTATTAGAGTTACTAGGTTTAGATGTAATAAATGATTTCAATGATTTATTCAATAGTTTAAAAGATTTACTACCAAAACAAAAATGAAGGCTACATACGTTAGTTGTTCATATATCTTGATCCAATAAATTTAGTAATCGGAGGGTGAGGGATTCGAACCCTCGATTCTTTGTAAAAAAGAATACTCGTTTTCGAGACGAGTCCGTTAAACCAGCTCCGGCAACCCTCCTTGATATACGATAAAAAAAAATACTTAGTTTAATGATTAATACATATTTGCTCCCAGGAGGATTCGAACCTCCAACCTTTTCTTCCGCAAAGAAATGCTCTATCCAATTGAGCTATGGGAGCAATTTTAATATTACAATAGTTATGTGCAACTTACCCATCGTCTAATCGTACAACTACATTTATGCAATCATAATATATCACTTTTTGTCTTCTGTTAAAGATACGTTCATTACTTCTTGCTCATCCAAAAATTCCCCATAAACTATTTTGGTAAAAATATTATAACCTACTTCTTCTTTAGTACCATAATTACAATACTTTAGTAATATATCACATATTTTTGCTGAATGGTTATCAGTTATAATAACTAATCTCCTAAAAAAGTTATTATCTTGTTTTTGTATATCTTTTAGTGTAGCGTAGTCTATGTTTAACATTATATTATCCTTTTTTTTAGAAAACCAAAAGTGTTTTA